>NVSR01000171.1 GCA_002401295.1 SAR324 cluster bacterium
TGTCAGAGGTGAGCGTGGATTTACTCTGTTGGTAACCGATTCCCTTACGTTGGTTCATCTTCATCTGCGATTGGGTAGAAGTGATCATATTCACTTCATTCGTCGGAATTTGCAGAACCCCATGACCGGAAAGGGACTCCAGAGTCAGGAACTGAGAAGTATACTGCGTGATTCTGCCTTTTACAATTTCTCCATTTTTCAGATAAATGAATGAAGCCTGCCCCGTTTCCATACCAATTTTCACTCCCTGCAACATGGTGGAGGCATAGGTAATCAGGTTAATTTGTTCCGTAGGAATATTTTGTGGCCCCCCTCCCTGACTCAACTGGATAGTTACAGTATCCTCTCCCACCTGAATAATTTTTCCATCCAAGCGTTCTCCATTTTTCAGAAAGATCGATTCCGCCGAAAGAGAGGTATATAGGAACATCGATACTAATAAGAGCCAAAAGGTAATTCGCAAACTGTTTTTCATTCCTTTTTCCATGTACAAATCATCAAAAATAGCGGGTAGATTCCCTCTAAAAATGCAAGTTAAACACCATTTATTCTAAAAAAAAAATAACAGTGTCTCATTATTTTACATAAGTAACTGAAAATAAAGCATATTTCTTCTGCTATTGCAGGAAAAATTAAAATGATTATAATAGGGGAAACTTCTCGAAATTTTTTCCAAACGGTTTGTGCCGTTTGTTAGAGGAAGGAGGATTAATTGACCGTAAGTCTATCGGGAGGATTTATGTATAAGTGCAGAATTTGTGAAGTACCTGATGAAAATGGGTTTTGCCCCCCTTGCCAGGAATTAGAAAAACGAGTGGACTCTCTTATCTCCTGCGAACCGGAACGTGCGGCGCTTTATTTAGCACAGAAGTTAAGCCAAGTGAGGCAAGAAGCAACCATTCTCCATCCAAAAATCAAAATGGAGCGCATGCATTGTTAGCCGATAAAGGACTCACCATCTTACTTATTTGATGTAATCCATGAATGCCTCCACACATTCACTACAGAGCTGTGTTCCGCTCGCTTTAGAAATGATATCCAGTGCAATCTCCTTTGACAGGCCTTTTCGATAAGGGCGGTCTGAAGTAATGGCATCGTAGGTATCAACAACCCCAGTCAAGCGTGCCAACAGAGGAATCTGGGCTCCTTTCAACTGATCAGGGTAACCCCTTCCATCGACTCTTTCGTGATGATGCAGGACGATGGGTAATATTCTCTTAAGGCTGGGAATTGACTTCAAAATATCGGCACCTATCACTGGGTGTCTCATAATATTTTGATATTCATCATTCGTTAGTTTCCCATTCTTCAATAAGACATTGTCGGGAATACCGATTTTCCCCAGATCATGCAATTTGCCTCCCATGACCAGTGCTTCAATATCTTGAGAGGGTAAATTCATGTGTTTCCCCAATCCAGACGCATATTGTGACACTCTTTCCGAATGCCCCCTGGTATAAGCATCTCTAGCCTCTAAGGCCTGGATCAGGCTGGCAATCGTCGCCAGCATCATTGTCCGCTCTCGCTCTAAGCGCTCCCTTTCCTGGAAAATCATCTGGAACTGTTCGGAAAGTAATTTTTCCACCGTGATGACCAATTGTTCCATATTGAAAGGCTTCACTAAATAAGATGAGGCACCTTGTTCAATCATATTGCGTATCATGGAGCGCTCACTGTTAGCACTCATGATCAATACGGGAATCGCGGCATAGTGGGCATCCGTGCGTAAGCTTTTACAAAGCTCAATCCCGTTCATGACAGGCATATCCAGATCACTGATGATCAGATCGGGTGTGTCCTTCACTAGTTTAGTTAAGGCGTCTCGCCCATTAGCGGCGGTAATCACTTGAAATCCGGCCTTTGCCAAGCCAGCCTCAACCATTCTACGGATGGTCAGGGAATCATCAACCACTAAAATGGTGCTCTTACGATTGGCCGCATTTTTACTGAGGACTTCAGTGATCGCTTTTTTTAGCTCTTCCGTAGTGCTGGTTTTCTTCACATAAGCTGCGGCCCCCGCCTCATAACCAATACTAATATCATGCTTGGACTCCATGAAACTAAGCAAGATGGTGGGCACGCCGCGGGTCTGTTTATTGCGTTTGAGTTCACGCAACATCTCCAAACCATCCATGTTAGGCATATCCACGTCCGATAGAATCAGATCGAAGTTATGGCTATTGGCCATTTTAAGGCCAACTAACCCATCATTAGCCATCTTGATGTCCGTAGTAATATCCTTCAGACGCAAAGCCAAGGTTTTGCGGATAGAAAGACTATCTTCTACGATCAGAATCTTGGGCATCTTCGTAGCAATAGTTTGAGGCATACTCATAGCAATCTAGTAGAATCCTTGCTTTTAGGTAGCGGAATAGCGAAAAGCCTCTCCAGTTGATAAATAGTTCGGGGACTTAGAATTTTAAGATCGAACCCTTTTGAAAACAACGCCTCCATGATGGCGCAGATCTAAATAGTCAATCCTCTTTTTTTGCTGGCGAAGGCTTTCCAAAGCAAATTGTAACTTCTTCAAACGCTGCTGGAATTCCCGAAAACCAAATTTAATTTTGACCCCCTGCGGGATGGTAATCACAGTAATATTCAATGGATTTGTCGCATCAATTTCTGAAATTGAGGCTAACGGTAGGGTGGGACTGTCCTCCAACTGATCCATTAAATATAACACATTCAGCAATGAGGCTGAATTCAATTGGGTACCCGTCTCAACCTTCACCTCTTTACCCAGTTGGATAATCGGCAAATTCCAGTTTTTTTGCTTCAAAGGCAGCTCTAAAACCCAACGTTGCTCGTCCAATAAGTACAGCTGATCCTTCGTTTGTAGGAAGGCAATGGGCTTTCTTTCTTTAATGTGAACTTCCAAACCCAACGGTACACTACGCCGAACCAATACTTCACGGATCCAGGGATCTTTTTTTAAGCGCAGACTTAAAACGTAGGGGTCCAGGTCTAACCAGGACTGATCTTCTCTAAGATCCAATTGCCTAACCAGCGACTCCTTGGTTAGAAAATGATTACCCACAATCCGTACCGTCTTCGGTGGCATTAATAGATATCGTGGAAGCTGTCGGCCCACGTAGCCAAGGAGCAGCATCGCTGCCAAAACCAGAATCCAAGCCAATTTAAACCGAGGACCTTTAGCAGGTAACTCTTGCTCCTGCTTATTCACCGGCTGTTGTTTTTGGAACTGAGTATTAGAAAAGTCTTTCATCCAATTCAGAAGGACCGGATAATAATCACATTTTTTTACCAG
Source organism: SAR324 cluster bacterium (assembly GCA_002401295.1). Taxonomy (GTDB): domain Bacteria; phylum SAR324; class SAR324; order XYD2-FULL-50-16; family XYD2-FULL-50-16. Next base: position 3,269 of record NVSR01000171.1, read on the forward strand.
ATAAAGATAACCAGTAAAAATAACTTCGTATTCCGGCTAAGGGGATTTCATGTTTCCTGAGATTCTGCCTGAGAAAACTTATAATAAGGTAGTAATAAAGCCCCCAATTTCTTTCATAAAAAACCAAACTCTGTCAATTTAAAACTGTGAAATAATAAACCCTTTAGATTCTCCAAAAACTTCCTCTTGATTTCTCAATAGGAACCATTTAATTCAGAATTTTAAGAGAGATTTTATTTTTTCAAGAATAAGCACCAAAAGATGCAGGTGTAAGACAACCCCCGGAATTGGCCTAATGATGAGAAGTAAAATCAAAGAACTACTTAAAAAAGGTGCGTTATATGGTATTACTGATGCCCATTATTCTCCACAAGGCAACGTGGCAGCCGTCTGCCAGATGCTGCAAAGTGGCATCCGCATTATCCAGTATCGGGCAAAAAACTTTGCTCCAGATACCATGCTGGAGGAATTGCGAGAACTGCGTCGTTTGACCAAGCAAGCCGGGGCTCTGTTGATTGTCAACGACCACCCCGATCTTTGCTTGCAGGTTCAGGCAGACGGAATCCACGTGGGGCAGGATGATTTGCCCGTTGCGGAAGTTCGCAAGTTATTGGGAGAGGGTATTATTATCGGTTTGTCGACTCATAACCGGGAACAGGGACAGCAGGCATTGCAAACTTCAGCGGACTATGTGGGTGTAGGGCCGGTATTCCCTACGGCAACCAAACCTCACGAGCCTGTAGTCGGCTTGGAATTTGCCGGTTATGTCGCTCGCAAACTAGACATTGCTCACGTAGCCATTGGAGGTATCAACGAAAAAAACCTGCCTCAGGTCTTGGAACAAGGCATTAAATCCGTTTGCATGGTAGGAGACTTGCTACAATCCCCAGATATGCCAGCTAAAATCCAAAGAGTTCAGAACTTACTTCTTGAGCGATGCCAGCCATAACCTCTGGCCTTTTGCTATTTCTTCAGGTGTCATATTCCATCGATGACTGGCCAGTGCCCAGCAATGACCGAAGGGATCTTTGACCTTACCGAAGCGATCTCCCCAAAAGGAGTCACTCATAGGCATGATCACTTCACATCCCGCATCCACGGCTTGCTGAAAAGCTTCATCACATTTTTCCACATAGAGCCAAAGGCTAGCCGTAGTACCTTCTGCAGGAGCCTGTTCCCAGGTACCGGGCCAGGCATCCGCCATCATGATCCGGGATGTCCCAATGCTCAGCATGGCATGCATGATCGTCTCAAAACCCGGAGCAGTCACTGGTGGAGTGGCTTCGACCGCACCAAAAGCCTTTTTGTAAAATTTGATGGCCTCAACACAATTCCCTTGAAACCATAGATGAGTAGTAACCGTATGCATCCCCTCAGGTACTGCAGTTTTTGCTTTTTCCGACATTGAAACCTCGATTGATTGTCAATATTTTTGCTGCTCAAAAGTCTTATTTTTCCTATTCATTTAAATAAAGCTCAGCCATATCGTCTAGCTTTGTTTTAATTTCTTTCCAGTGAGGCATTACCTGCGCCAATAAACGCCAGAAACGCTCGCTGTGATTGTGTTCCCCTTGATGCCCTTACCCGTATCAGTATATTGATGAGATTGGACATCTAAAAATTTTCTGTCATTGAGTGATTGGCGCGATTAAATATCAGATAGGGTTCACGCAGATAATCTTTTGATGGTACCGCTAAGGACGCTGTTTTTTTTCAGCGGCTTCTTGTTGCACGGGGAATTTATCTTTACTGAAGAGTAAGCGCTCATAATAAAGCGTGCCGATCTGGTGATCCAGGGCTCGGGCAGATCAAGCCTGCTCAATCGCTTAGTTCATCTTCCACAAGCGAGCTTGTTCATTTTCGAGCCGAATCAGCGTTTGATAGCGTGTCCAACTCAATTCGAGACGCAGTGCGTCTCGAATTGGAAAACACAGATCTCGGCGCGAGTGTCACCGAGTGCATTCCCAAAGTGTGAACTCTGTTCATGAGGCAGTTAGCCAATTCCGGTAGAGAATCCCCCATTGCCCTCTCCCCCGCGCGAATAAAAGTAGTTGTTTGTCCCCTTTGTCTCAAAGATGCCCCGTAGGATGGCGCAAAGGCGCAGCCGTGCCCATCGTTGACAGGAATTGAATTATTGATATTTTTATCATGAAAGCAGGGGATAAAATAATCCTTGTATTTTGTCCTTAATTATAACAGATATGTGTCATTTTTCCTCATTTCAATTGTGTGTGATGTAGGGCTGTTCCTCATTGTTCTTGATTTATTTATTTGTTGATCGACTCCTGTCAACGATGGGCACGGCGGAGCCTTTGCGCCATCCTTGTATACTGAAATAAAGAATTAGAAAGTAAGGCCTTTGGAACTTATAGTCCATTTACCTTATGATGAA
>NVSR01000172.1 GCA_002401295.1 SAR324 cluster bacterium
AATGCTCCATCCAGTCGCTTTAGAACGTCCTGGAGAACTTGAGAATAGACCGATTTGAACCAGGGTTTTTCTAGCTTCAATGCGGGTAGGGCATTTTGTTGTTGTCGGTAAGATAGGGATTGCCCCGATGTCTCATAGGCTGCAACTCGCTCTTGCAAATTCCAATTATACAGGTGCCTGCACATGGAAAAACTGTTCTCTAACTTCCCTATTTGGGAGTTAGTTGGATAGATTCTGTATTTGTAGCTCTTTTTCATTTTCTGTACCTTGGCTATCTCAAAAAGCTTACACTACGGTAGGCTAAATCCAGAATTGGTTCAACTATGAAAAAGAAGCTTAAGAGTCACTGGCATTGTGTTTAGTAACCGCATTTATCGTGGGGTGTGTCAAAGAGAATCTCCTGTAACTCCTGCTTGCATTGCCCCCCATCGTGAATCCATGAGATCTTGGAGTTTTTTGGGTACTTCTCTTGGATCTTTAGGAATCATCTCTTTATCTTTCAAGGCTCTTTTCCCTCATCCGAGATTATCTTTCCTGATCCTGCTCTATATCTCATTCGCTATCTTCAGAAAAGAGGAATGGAAAAGAAAACCTATCTAACAAGTGAAAATGTCTTCACTTATTGAAATCAGAAACTTATACTTTTGAAAAAAATAATTCAGAGATCTTGCAATCCTCTTTGAGGCTAAAAACTGTCTTTGAATTAAAAGATGGGCACTTAGTTCTGGCAGATTTGACGGGTAGGTTTTTAGGGCTATCACCATAAATGAAGACCTTTAACAGATGGGTAGGTTGGAGCCTTTGCACCATCCTACAGCACCCCGACAAACCAAAGATGACTGAATACTAGATACCGGCCAAGGGGAGTACCGGATAAACAAACTGAAGAGGGGAACAACATGCGCAAAATCAGAATTCAAGAGCTGCGGCAGGAGGCGGACCAATTCCAAGTGATGATCAACATTGGAGAGATGGAGGGAATCGAGTGCAGCATCACCAATCCTTTCTCCCAACAAGAAGAACTCGATTTGGAGTGGTATTTCGAAGAGTATCTGAGGATGCCACAAATGAATAATATCTTGTTTGATAAAACTCGGACAAGCATTGCAAAGAAAGGTGAGCAACTATTCGAAACACTATTTTCCGAACGGAATCTTTTCCGAGCCTATTCTCGATTTTTTGATCAAAAGGATAGCAGTTGCCGATTCGAGATCATCGGTTCCCCCGCCTTTCACGCACTGCACTGGGAAATACTGAAGGATCCCGATCAACCGGATCCCTTCTCTTTGCGCTATCCTATAGTCAGAAAAACTCCGGGAGTTAAACCTCAAAATGTAGAGTTCAAAGAGTCAACAGAACTGCGAATTCTGCTGGTAACCTCCCGCCCTGCCGGTAGGAATGATGTTAATTACCGCACCATCTCCCGACCTCTGCTCGAAGCTTTGCGTCACGCGAAATTAAGGGTTCGCATCAATATTCTTCGCCCCGGTACCTTTGAAGCCTTGTCCCGACATTTGGAGGCTAAAGACCTCGGTTATTATCACATCCTGCATTTTGACGGGCATGGTTCCCTGCTCTCTTATGATCAATTGAATCAGGTCGCAAAACAGGATTCCGAGGCCTCATCTTTAGTTTTTAAGCAACCCTTTGGACGAGATGAAATCCAAAAATATGAGGGGAAGCGAGCTTTCATCTTCATGGAAAAGCAGGCGGAATCAACTCCCGATCCGGTGGAAGCCAAGGATTTCGCCAAACTCTTGGCTCGCCATCAAGTCCCCATGGTGATCCTCAATGCCTGCCAGTCAGCAAAACAACAAGGACAGGAAAATACCAGTCTGGGTAGTTTTTTGCTGGAAGGGGGTGTGCAAGCAGTGCTGGCGATGTCCTATTCCATTACGGTCAGTGCGGCGATTTTATTCATCACCCAGTTTTATCAGCATCTTTTTGAAAAAGGGGATTTTGATGATGCCGTACGCAGGGCCCGTTGGGAGCTGGCTCAGGATAAAGAACGACAAGCTTATTTCAACGAGGTGATCCATTTAGAAGATTGGATGCTGCCGGTGGTTTACCAGAACCAACCGCTACCTTGGCAACTTCGAGATTTAAATGATCAAGAATATCTGGAACATTACACGCAAAAAGCCACAGCTTACAAGCAGCCTCCGACAACCTACGGTTTTCATGGCCGGGATTTGGATCTGCTGGAGATTGAAAAATTACTCTTACAGCACAATCTGTTACTGATCCAGGGAATGGGTGGTGCCGGTAAAAGCACTCTCTTGCGGCATATGGCCTATTGGTGGCAGAGCACTGGTTTTGTGGAACAGATCTTTTATTTTGGTTTTGATGAAAAATCCTGGAACCGACAGCAGATTTTAGGGTCACTCGCCAAGGACTTATTTACTGAAAGTCCGACAATGTTGGGACGTTTTCTCTCAGCACCAGAGCCGATCCAGCAGGAAATGATCTGTGAGCAACTGCGGTCAACCCGTCACTTGTTGATCCTGGATAATCTGGAATCCATCACGGGAAGCCACTTGGCCATCGGCAAAACCTTAAGTGCTGAAGAACAATTAGACTTGAAAGCTCTGCTGACTCATTTGGTTGGTGGCAAAACTCTGGTATTGCTAGGCTCACGGGGAGAAGAAAGTTGGTTGGCAGCAGGAACTTTTGCCACCGCTGTTTACCAACTTTCCGGTCTGGATCAGCAGGCAAGCAGCTCTCTAGCCCGGAGTATTTTGGATCAACTTGGTATCAATATTGATTTAGCGGATCAGAACTTCCGAAAATTATTGCGGGGGTTGCAGGGGTTTCCTTTAGCTTTGGAAGTCATTCTACCCAATTTGAAGGAACGTCAGGCTCAAGATATCAGTCAGGCTTTGCATTTGGGGGACACAGGACTGGATGAGTTGCATTCCCAGGATAAAACAAAAAGTATCCAGCAATGCATTGATTACTCCCATAGTAATCTGGATCCACAAGCCCAGAAACTCCTGCTCTGCCTCGCTCTTTTCAATACGGCGATTAATCCGCAATACTTGCCCCTATTTTTTGAAGAAATAAAAAAAACGTCCCCAGATAGTGACATTCCCTTTGATCGATGGCCTGAAGTGCAGCAACAAGCGCGGGATTGGGGCTTGATCAACCAGCATCCTAAATTTGGTCCCCTGGGTTATTTATATTTGCAGCCGACGTTTCCCTATTTTCTAAAAATTCGCTTGAGACAACCTGAAAACAAGGTTTTTCTAGAGTCTTTGGAGAGGGCCTTTGTCCTCTTTTATAATGATCTTGGGCAGGCTTTAAACAAGATGATGACTGACCGCAAACCGGAAGAACGACAAATGGGGCAATTCTTAGCAGAGGCGGAATGGGAAAACATTAACCATGCCTTTCGAATTGCTCTGAAGCATCAGATTCCTTTTTTCGATATCTGTCGTGTGATTGATAAGTACTGTGATTTTAAATTGGATCACACTCAGGCATTAGAGTTGGCCAATGCTGCCTTAGTGAGTTTGGAAAAGATAAATTCTGACCTCTTAGCTGATCAATTCTTAGATGTCCACCTGCTTGTCTTGGATAACATAGGTAGGTGTCTACTATTCTTAAAAAAGTTTTCAAAATCAGAAGAGTACTACCAAAAGTCCCTAAAAATTCAGATTGAATTTAAGGATCGCTACTTCCAGGTTTCTACCTACCATCAATTGGGATATGTGGCACGGGAACAGCACCAATGGGCGAAGGCAGAAGAGTACTACCAGAAATCCCTGGAAATTATGATTGAATTCAAGGATCGATACTCACAGGCTCCTACCTATCATGAATTGGGATATGTGGCGCGGGGACAGCGCCAGTGGGTGCAGGCAGAAAAGTACTACCAAAAAGCCTTGGAAATTAAGATTGAATTCAAGGATCGATACGAGCAGGCTTCCACCTACCATGAGTTAGGAGTTGTGGCGCGTGGACAATGCCAGTGGGCGCAAGCAGAAGAGTACTGTAAAAAATCCCTGGAAATTAAGATTGAATTCAAGGATCGATACTCGCAGGCCCCCACTTACCATAACTTGGGAGTCGTAGCGCAAGAGCAACGCCAGTGGGTACAGGCAACAGAATTCTACCAAAAAGCTCTGGAAATTAAGATTGAATTCAAGGATCGATACTCACAGGCCTCCACTTACCATAACTTGGGAGTCGTAGTACAGGAGCAACGGCAGTGGGTGCAGGCAGAAGCGTACTACCAAAAAGCCTTAGAAATTAAGATTGAATTCAAGGCTCGATACGAGCAGGCCTCTACATATCATAATTTAGGAATCGTGGCGGAGGAACAAGCATTTTGGCAGCAGGCTAAGATTTATCTATTCAAGGCTGCAAAGATCTCCAATGAGTTTGGTGACCAACATGGATTATCAATTACACTACGAACACTGTATCAACTCTTCAAAGAAACAAAAGATTCTACAATCATTGATGAATTGGCAGAGATTTTAGCAATCTCTACAGAAGAAGTGACAGATTTATTCAACAAGATCGACCAAGCATGAAGATCTTAATTCAGTACAAACGCAGGAACCTTAGAGACTAGAACCTATCCATTCCTAGGCTGGGGCTTGGGAACAAGTCTAACCTGATGGGCTGAGAAAGAAAAAATCCCCCAACTTCCCGCAAAGGAAGGGGAGAGGAGATTATTGATCACTAACTCCCTCAAGTTTTAAATTAAAGATGGAAATAAATATTGTAATAGCCGGGGGCTTATCCTTAAATCCCGAAGTTTTGGTTCAGTACTGGAACTCTCAGGAGAAGTTACGGAAAGTAGCCACCGCCCAAATAGATCAAGCTGCTCCCATCACCTACGGGAGTTTTAAATCGATGGTCTTGATTCCACTGGTTGTTGGATTGGGGACGAACATGCTCTATGATGAAATCAAATATGCTTGTGACGATTTGCGTGTCTCCGTTTGTGTGCAAAAGGTGGTCTCCGAGCAAACGGGAGTTTTGCTCCGCTTGGTTCTGACTCCCGGCGATCCAGAGCAACAACCTTTGCCCTCCAATGAGACCGCCATGCCCGTACAGAACTCAACACTACAGCCCCCAAAAGAGGAGGAAGGTTAGATACAAAAAATGATCTGCTTCGCTCTTTTTTTCTCTTCGTGAGGCCGCCACGTAGGGCGGCGCTACCGTTTCTCGATGGGGAATATTTTCTTCTAATTCCCTGAATATCCATCAGATATTTCAAACATGACTGAGTATTAGTAGGCAGATCGTTTTTTCAAAGCTATTTTCTATTTTGATCTACCTTTAAAAATCAATTAGTTGATTGTAAATGTTAGTATCTCTAGGGGTAAGTAATTGATGAATCTTAGTACAGAAGAAAAAGAACGTTATAGTCGTCAGACCATCGTGACCGGGGTGGGAGAGCAAGGGCAGCTCAAACTCAAGCAGGCAAAAATACTAGTGATTGGAATGGGTGGTTTGGGTTCTCCTATCGCCTATTACCTGACTGCAGCGGGGATCGGAACCTTGGGCTTGGCCGATGGGGATCACGTGGATCGCTCTAATTTACAACGACAATTACTGCATAGCACCAGT
>NVSR01000173.1 GCA_002401295.1 SAR324 cluster bacterium
AAACAGCTAAGACAAAGATCGTACTAGGTTTTATAATGCGATAAACCAACTTGAAGGGTAATTTAAGAAAGTTGAGTACTCTAAATTCTTTATATTCAAGGTGCCCACCCTCTGGATATTTTATTAGATGATTGACTTGTTTAACCAAGCTGTTTCTAAAACGAGTTTTTTCGGTCTTGTTCACTGCATTATCTAAAATCTCGTCAATGTCTTGAAATGCTTCTCTAGCAAGTTTTTCTTGAAACTTAGATGCCATGTTTCGCTTTTATTTTTACCAACAACTCGTCTAAAGACATACCTTCTACACCATTTTTTTCGTACTTCTCCCAACGTTTGTCTAGGATGTTTTTTTCTCCATCAGAAAGGGAAGAAGCTTCCTCCCCAACAGTTTCAACAGAAATAACAAAATCAAGGCTTTTAAGCATTTCAATAAAAAGAGCCGCTTTATGATCTGAAATGTTAATATTTAATTGCATAGTGTTTGATTTTATAAAACCTAAGAATAAGCTTGACGAGTCTTAAAATCACGAACAGCAACATCAATAAAGAAGTATATTTTTTCTTTGAGTTCCTGAGGTAATTTTTCAATTTCTTTTAATCTGCTAAGAGTTACTTTATCAATTTGCTCATACTCGCCATCTTTGACTAAGTAGTCTAAAGTAACTCCTAAACAATCAGCTATTTTAGCAGCCATTTCAATTGAAGGTAAAGTCTCACCTCTCTCATATTTACCAATAATGTCACCAGAAGTTCCAACCGCACGTCCTAAATCCGTTTGGCGAATCTTTTTTTGTTTGCGCAACATCGTTATTTTTTGTCCAAAAGCCATGTATATATCTTTTTTTTGACCTAAAAAAGTACTTTTTACAAAGATACACGATATAAATATCAAATACAAGTTCTAAATAACTTGCTTTAATCCGACAAATACATTAGTTTTACGATAAATATATCAGATTAAATTTATTATTTTTTTTTCAAAAGAAAAATATCAGCGCTAATAGGCTCGTCAAACCCTATCAAAATGACAATAGAAGATATCAAAGAACGGCTAAGCATAAAAGATGTCTTATCGACTTATGGAATCAGCATCAACGAGAACCACCACATCAACTGCCCGTTCCACGAAGACAAAACGCCAAGCATGAAAGTGTATGAAGAAACAAACACGGTGTATTGTTTTAGTGGAAATTGTGGAACACATGGTAGCAGCTTAGATGTAATAGAATTTGTGATGCAAAAAGAAGGGGGCACCAAACGCCAGGCAATTTTAAAATGTAAAGAAATGTTGAATTATGAAACTCCTGTAAAAAAACAGCTTCGCCCAATAGATCAAATCTGGAAGGTCTTAAAAAAGAGCCTGAGCAGCCACGTTAAAGCAAAAAGTTATTTAAAATCAAGAGGATTAAACACTAGCAATGTTGGCTATCATAGTGGCCAACTTTCAAAAAGTAAGTTAGCTAAGGAAGCAAAATTAGTAGGATTAATAACAGGAGAAAACAAAGCTTGGGCAAGCAATTGTATTATTTATCCTTTATTGAATAATCTTGGACAGCTCGTAAGTTTTTACGGTCGTAGCTTAACAGTTGGCCACTTTTATTTATCTGGTCGTTGTGGTTTGTATCCTAGTTATCCAAGCAAAAAAGCGAAGCGTATTATTATAACGGAAAGCATTATAGATGCAGCAAGTCTACTGGAAATTAAAGCTTTGAAGGACTTTGAAATTTTAGCCTTATATGGCACAAATGGATTTACTGGAGCGCATAAAAAAGCCTTGGAGCGCTGCGGAGATTTAGAAGAAATAATCTTGTTACTGGATGGCGATGAAGCAGGTCGAAAGGCAAGTGAAAAGTATGAAAGAGAACTTAAGAAATTATTGCCTGAAGTTCAAACAAGAATAGTAGAGTTGCCACAGGATACAGATGTAAACGAGCTTTGGGCAAATCATTTGAGTGAAGAAATGTTCTTGGAATTATTACACATAGAAGCTCCAAAAAGCTTAGAAAATAAACTAAATACATCAAATCAAAACAACTTGATTTATCGAGGAATGCACGCTGTGTATAGCGTAAAAGGCTTTAGCTCCTTGAAGAATCTAGACAGCTTAAAAATTACCTTAGTAACGGAATTAGAACATAAAAAATACCGAGGAAAAGTAGAATTATACGAAGATACTGGCGTTCAAAAGTATTGCAGAGCAGCCAGTCAAAAACTAGGAATCAACGAAGACTTGCTAGACTTGGACATTAGTTTGTTAACGGATGAATTAGAAATCTATCGAGCGGCTTTTGAAGCGTTAGAAAGTATAAATTCAAGTGCTGTAAAAAACTTTCAAATTACTTCAGAAGCAAGGAAACAAGCCAAGGCATTTTTGAGTGAAAAGGACTTGTTTAATAAACTCAGTACTTTAATTGGCAAAACAGGAATAGTAGGCGAAGAAAGTACAAGGTTATTACTATTAATCGTAGCAAGTTCTTATAAATGTAAAATCCTATGCACGCTCTAATCCAAGGCAGTACAGGGATGGGAAAGACCTTGTTGATGCGCAAAGTAATGGACATGATTCCCGAAGGAAAAAGCCATATTTGGACAAGAATAACAGACAAAAGCCTGTACCATGCAGGCAGGCAGTATGAGCATTCGAGTACCGCCATTGAGGATTGGGATGGCTTGAGTGAGGAGGTACAATACGTATTTAGAGAGTTCCAAAGTGGTCATATCTTACGTTCTAGTACGACAGAGAAGCTTCCTGATGGGAGAATGAGCAGCAAGGAAATTATAGCTTATGGACCAATCTCCAGTTTAATTTGTACGACTCAAGGGGCTATTTATGAAGATAATATGAGTCGCTGCTTTTTAACAGCGATAGACGAAAGTAAGGAACAAAGCGAAAAAATTGTGGCTTATCAAAACAAAAAAATGCGTGGAGAAATTGACAGCAAAGCAGAGGATAAAGCCACGCATTTAATACAAAATATGATTCATGTTTTAGAGCCTTTAGACGTGGTTAATCCTTATGCAGGGCAGGTTTATTTGCCTCAAGAAGTGCACAAAATAAGGCGTTTGAATCAGCTGTATTTAGTTTTTGTTCAACAAGTGGCGTGGTGGCATCAACTGCAACGACCACGAGATGAACAAGGCAGAATCATAGCCACTTTGGAAGACTTGCAAATGGCTTGTAACTTGCTCTTTGAAACGATAGTATTAAAAGTAGACGAGCTAGATGGCAGCTTGCGCCAGTTCTTTGAACGCTTAAAAGAATACTTAACCAATCAAGGTCAAGAACGCTTTGGCAGACGAGAAATAAGACAGGGTCTAAAAGTAAGCAAATCTAGTGTACAACGCTATTTAAAGGATTTAGAGGACTTGGAATATGTCCGCCTAATCAACGTGAATAAATACCAAGGCTTTCAGTATAAAATTGTGTTTTGGGATGATTATCAAGCCTTGCGTTCTAAGTTAAAAAGTCATCTAAGTGAGCAAATATCAAAGCTAAGTGACCCAAAGCGACCCAATGGATAATGGGTCACTTAATGTGTTGATAATAAACAAAGTACAAGGGGGCGATTCTTTTGCTTTGGGTCGCTTAGTAGTTTGTAAATCAGTGAATTATGTTAGGTGGTTCAAGAAACCCAAAAGGTGCACGTGCGGCACTATTTTTAAGACCTTTTTAATACTTGAGAGGGCAGCTTCTGACTCGACATACCAAATTCCCTTTTTTTTCTTTTTTAATTAAATCTAAGATGAAAAAACAAGCAATAAATCTAAGTACTTCTTATACAAATTTAGTAGAAGAAATGGAGCGATATGCTCAAGCAATGGGCTATAAAGAGGGAACAAAGAAAGCTATAAAATGGGGTCTGGTGTCTTTTTTTAAATGGTTAGAATCTAAGGATATTTATAGAATAGAAAAGGTAAATCGAGGGACTATAAAAAGGTACCATGAGTATTTAAAAACCCGTCCAAATAAAATGGGGTCAGGAGGCTTGGGTAGTTCGATGATTGTAGAATATTTATGGACTGTACGAATGTTGTTTAAATATCAAGAGCAATGTGAAAAGATAAAAAAGAATCCAATGAGTGGCTACCCTTTACCCAAGGTAGAATATCAGAAAAGAATAATTTTGAGTAGGTCAGAAATGGAGCAATTGTATGAAGCTTGTGAAGAGATAAAAGAACGAATAATCTTGCATTTATATTATGGCTTGGGCTTGCGAAGAAGTGAAGGTGTAGCTCTGAATATCAAAGATATAGATTTTAAAAATGGCTGGCTTTATGTACTGGAAGGTAAAGGTGGGAAAAGTAGAAATGTTCCACTAGCTAAAGCAATCCAAACCGACTTCAAAGCCTATTTGTTAGGAGAAAAAAGAAGACTAAAAAGCAGTGCATTATTACTTAATAAACAGCAAAATCGCTTGCAAGGTTACTCTGCCTTAAAGATGCTAAGAAAGCTATTAAAACGAGCGAACTTAAACGAAAAAATAGACCTGCATTGTTTGCGGCACAGCATAGCTACGCACTTGATAAAAGAAGGAATGCCAGTAGAACAAGTGCGTATTTTTTTAGGACACGACCATTTAGAAACGACACAAAAATACATTCATTATGAGCCTACAGAAGTATTTAAATCAAAATTATAGTGCTTCAACAGTAAAAGCGTATGCCTCGAAAATAGACTATTATTTATCATCCATATCTAATCCAAAAACAGCCTCGTATAGTGACCTAATTGACTACTTGGCAGGAGAGCGAAAAAGACAACCTTCGAGCAGCCTTCAATTACTTTTACAAGGCATAAAAAAGTATTATAAATATCTAATAGAAAAAGAAATTAGAGCAGATAATCCAGCTCAATCTATCTACTTAAAAACAGTAAAAAGTAACGCACCACTTATTTTAAGTAAACTATTAAGCAATAAAGAGTTAGAATTACTATGGAATTACTTTTTAACAAAAGAATACCGTTATAAAAATCGAAAAAATAGAAATATAAGCCTAGTTGGATTGTTATTAAAACAAGGTTTAAGAAGAAGAGAAATAGAGGACTTAAAAACAGAGCATATTGATTTAGAAAAGGGACAAATATATATCCCATCCAGTCCAAAAACAAAAGCAAGAACCTTAGCTTTAGAAACGAGTCAAATCCTACCTTTTTATCGTTACCTAAAAGAAGATCGCCCAAAGCTTTTGCTAGGAAAATTACCAACAAATAGCCTGTTTATTACAAAAAATAAAAAGACAGAAAAGGCAACTTTATTATACTATTTAGTGAAAACAAGCAAGCATTTATTGAAAGATAAAACAGTAAATATCAGTACAATAAGAATGAGTGTAATTGCAACTCAGTTCAAGCGAGGACACAGTTTACAACAAGTACAATACTTTGCAGGACATCTCTATCCAAGCACCACAGAGCGATATAAAATCAGTAATCTGCAAG
>NVSR01000174.1 GCA_002401295.1 SAR324 cluster bacterium
AGTAGAGATCACTAAAGAGATCCAAACCTTAAGCATTGGAGAAACGGGATGGAAAAGTAAAATGATACTGGTAAAAGAGAAAATACAACCGAAGGCTATCAAATGAATTTTTAGCCGCTCTCTTCTATTGGTTTTTAAATTGATTTTGTAGGAGAGAATCTTTGATAACTCGATCAGTATCATTTGCCTAAAAGTTGAAATTGCTGAGAGTTACTGATGAAAAAGGCTAAAAAGCATTCAGTATCTTTATGCGTGTTGTAAACCCTAGCAAGAGAGTTTTTGCTTTACAACGGTAAAGCCACTTAGAAGCCAAAATTCACCTCAGTTAATGAATACCGTTCATGAAAATCTCATTATCATAAAAGGTTGAACACCCAAAACAAGCGGTATCACAGGACCACTCATGTAAAAGTCACTCCGTCTATGAAAGGCTGCTTGATTCAATTGTTGCTATTCTAAATAGTTATTCCAATATTTTTAAAACTTAATAAATTTTGGAACCAAAGGGAGGTAAGTAGATGAAAATTTGGATCGGGAGATGGTCACAAGCAGTGGTTCAATATCGATGGGCTGTTCTGATAATCACAGCTATTACTCTGACAGCATTAATATCCCCTCTTCTTCAGTTGCGCTTCGATAACTCTAGTGAAATGTGGTTTTTGGATGGTGATAAAACACTATCCAACTATCAGGAAGCGAGGCGGATATTTGGAGATAGTCAAACGATCAGGGTTGGGCTGGAGGCTAGAAAAAGGGATAAGAATATTTTTAACAAGGAAACATTGGCAGTCATCCATGAGGTCACTGAGTTTTTAGAATCCCACGAACATATTATTTCAGTGTCATCAATCACAAATTATCAATTTATGACTTCGATTGATGATGAGTTTTCCATTGAAGACCTCGTTGAAGATGTGGATGAACTTGAGGGCACAACCTCAGAAACCCGACGCATGACTCAAATCATGACTAAGGAAACAATGGCCCATGATTTCCTGGTGACCAAAGACTTAATGAATACCCTGATTAGTGCCAAGGTGGCTTATAGAGACAAGAGCATTGATCATCATATTGAACTGGTCCAACAACTAAGGGCCTTTTTCAAGAAAAACAAATACATGGAAAAAGGTTTTGACCTTCGACTGGGTGGCGTTTCAGCGGTCAACGAGCAAGTATTTTCATCATCAGCAAAGGATAGAAAATTGGTTCGTCCACTCATGTTTCTGATCATCATTATCCTGCTATATTTTTCATTTCGGACAAAAACAGGGGTGTTTGTACCATTGATTGTTGTGATCGGTTCAATTATTAGCATGCAGGGAATCACCAGTTTACTGGGTTGGAATAAAAATATCTTAAATGCCAACCTTCCTGTGCTTGTGATCGCAGTTGGCATTGGCGATGCGATCCATATTATCACTGAGTTTTACTTCCAGCGAAAATCCGGGCTTGCCCCGAAGGAAGCAGCCATTTTATCTGTACATGAAAAATTCCTCCCCTGTTTTTATACTACAGTTACAACTGTGGCTGGATTTTTAGCCATTACAGCTACCCGCCTGCAACCTCTGCGGGAATACGGAGTCATTGCCTCTATTGGTGTCATGACGGCTTTTGTATTGTCTGTTTTTACCCTGCCTGCTTTGCTTAGTTTTAGTAAAAAAGATAGCCAGTCTATCCGGGACTTGCTCACCAAGGGACCCATCGTCAAGTTAACACACGGGCTAACTCCTTTTGTGGCAAAAAACCGACGATTCATTCTGGCAGCAGGTTTCGTTACGCTCATTATTTCCATTGGTTTCATGAGCATGGTCAAGACGGATTCGAGCTACCTGAGTTATTTCAAAAGAGATACAAAACTACAAAAGGACCTGAACTATTTCGGAGATCATTATAAAAATACCGGAGGTATGCAGATTATGATTGATTCGGGAGAGAATGGAGCCGCGATTGAACCCGTTTTTCTGAAAAAAGTTGAAAGACTTCAATCCTATATTGCATCACTGGAAAACAGTGGAAAAACACGTTCTCTGGCTGACTATATTCAGAAAATAAATCAGTCCATGCATAATGATGACCCGGCTTACTACAAGATTCCTGATACGAGAGAACACGTTGCACAGTATTTATTTTTATATGGAAACTCCGGCCCCACAGATGACTTGAGTGATTTGATAGGATTTCACCAAAGATATCTTAAACTGGAAGTGGCCGAGTACTATATTTCCGCAATAACCTCCAAAAAACGTATTGAAATGATTGAACATAAGTTGATGACAGATTTTCCTCATTTGAAAGTAACCATGTCCGGTGGTTCATATATGGATAGTGTTAAGAATATTTACCTGAATGATGGGCTGATTCATTCCTTTTCTTTAGCCATTGGTATGATCATCCTCTGTTTTTTCATCTTCTTGAGATCCATCAAATATGGTTTATTATCATTAATCCCCAGCATATTCCCCATCATCTTTGCTGGTGGAGTCATGGGAGTGTTGGGCATCGAACTGAACTTCAACACAATGATTATTGCTGCCCTGACATTTGGCATTGCCGTTGATGATACTGTGCATATTATGACCTGTTATCAAGAAGGGATTCAAAATGGCCTTTCAAAATTCAAATCCATTGACGAGGCAATTAAGGGATCAGGCCATGCCATTATCTTGACTTCCGTGATCCTTTTTTTTGGATTTGGGGTCAATCTGATTGCTTCTTTTGTTCCGACAATTCAGTTCGCACTCCTGGGTGGGATCATTATTCTAGTGGCATGCTTGGCCGATCTAATCCTTCTTCCTGCAATGATTCTGATTAAACACAATGAAGTTTAAAGAGCTCCCCTATTATTGTCTTTTATCAAGAAGGCCGTGTATCAGGGGAGAGGCTTTCAGATTTATTAAAACTCTTATCAGTCCTCAACAAGGGCTAGTAATCCTCCATTCCCTCTGCCCTATAAACAGAGTCCTTAAAATAGGCAGTGAGCAAAGGACTTGCCTTTTGGCTAAAATCCCAGTTTAATATTAAATCAGTACAATATTAGAGATGATACAGGAGAACTTACGACAATCGAGTTAGCTAAGGAATAAAATAATGAGTCAGAAGTTATCTGAAAGTAAAATCATGCAAGCCCTGGATTGGGCTTATGATAAAGCGGTCAATGGTGTGCCTGGTTTAAACTCGGCCAGTGAATTAGCAGAAACTTACATGAAGAAAAGTGGCTCACGCCTTGGGCAAGCAAATGCTTTCATTCGTTGGCAAAAGGTTAAGGCTGGCACCTCTGGTTTCCTCATGGGGTTTGGAGGGCTTTTAACGATGCCAGTGACTGTACCTAGCAATATTTCAAGTGTAATGTATATTCAGATCAGAATGATTGCTGCCATCGCTCACATGGGTGGCTATGATCTGAGAGATGATCGCGTTAAATCCTTAGTTTACGTATGCCTGACTGGCAATGCGGCAAAAGATATACTCAAAGATATCGGTGTAGTTGTGGGAACAAAACTGACTGCCAGTATGGTCAGCAGCATTTCAAGTAAAACACTGACAGTCATTAACCAGAAGGTAGGTTTTCGACTGCTGACGAAATTTGGTGAAGAAGGCGCTATTCATTTAGCTAAAATCATTCCACTTGTTGGAGGCCTCATTGGAGCAACCTCTGATTCTCTGGCTACTAATACTATTGGAAAAATTGCAACAGGGGTATTTATCACCGAAAAATCCTCGGCCAGGGAGGAATGTGCCTAGAAAGAGGAACAGGTAGATAAGATTGAAATTGAATCCGTCATTTTTACCGAGCTTTCTGAGTCGGAGACGCTGCGCTGACTCCGACCTACTTGTAGGGGCATTCGTTTTAAGGGATAGTTTTTTTTTGCTAAGTCCCTGAAAAAAAATTGACATAAATTTAAAAATAGCTTTCCATACATTACATTTGGTGATTCAACCTGTTCCTTCGACATAATTTTTGTTCATTGGTAACTGTTTAATATTTCTTGGAAAACAATGTCAGCATTATCTAATCCATTTAGATTTTCCGCCTTTTTTGTTAAAGGGCTATGCTGTATTCTTACCTTGTTGATGTTAACAGGCTCCTTCATGTCGATAAAACATTCCCATCAGCAGGACATTCCTTATCAGGAAAAAAATCTTCATGATTTAGATTCCACACATCGCCATACAGAATTCTTTGAAGTTAACCAGCAGTCGAATAAATTGGATTCAGAGTCTCAAAATCACCATCATCACCAGTTATCTACTTTAGTAATACTGAGACAGAAGAATATTTCCCCTAAATTAGTCACCATTGTATTCGCTATACTCCTGTTTTTCTCAATTTATAGAAAAACATCCCAGCTTCAAATCCTACAAAGCTCTAGCCCATCTCATAGAATCCCTTCTCTTTATCATCAAAAAGTCCTACTTCGTATTTGAGATTTAGGGACATAGAAGAAAATAAACTCCACTCGTAGGATGGGTTAGCGGTAATATCCCTATGCTGTACGCAAAAATTCTATTCATTTATCAAAATAAATCCGAGGTAAAAATTAATGCCCTCTTCATTTGTTAAAAATTTGAGATCGATATTCATACTCATCGCTATCACTCTCCCTAGTCTCTTGTGGGCCCATGGGGTAACAGTTGGTGATAAAGGATATATTCAGGAAATAGAAGGAATTAACCTGCTTCCATTCACCTATTTGGGTGCAAAGCACATGGTGACCGGCTACGATCATCTACTGTTTCTCTTTGGAGTGATTTTCTTCCTCTACAAACTTAAAGACGTTGGCATCTATGTCAGCCTCTTTGCTTTAGGCCACTCATCCACTCTTCTATTTGGGGTTTTCACAGGTATCAACGTCAATGCGTTCCTGATAGATGCTATTATTGGACTTTCGGTAGTCTATAAAGCCCTCGACAACCTTGGTGCCTTTAAAATCTGGTTTGGTTTTCAACCCAATACCAAAGTCAGCACGCTCATTTTTGGACTTTTTCATGGTTTTGGTCTGGCGACTAAAATTCTCGAATTTGAGATCTCTGAGGATGGACTCTTTGCCAATCTGGTAGCCTTCAATGTTGGCGTCGAAATCGGCCAGATCTTAGCGCTTTCAACTATTCTGATTGCTATGAGTTATTGGAGAAAAAGTGGAGGTTTTATTAAACACGCTTACTCTGCCAATATTGCTATTATGACATCAGGATTTGTTTTGTTTGGTTACCAAATGGTTGGTTATTTTTATTCTTAAATGATTACTCTTCGTCCTATGAGCTATGAATCTCTGGCAGTACCACCACTTATTCGAGAGAAATATCAATATCTGACTTTTTCGAATTTGAACCAGATTCTCCTTCCGACTTTAGAGTTTTAGAACTGCAAGACACAAC
The DNA here is from genome assembly GCA_002401295.1 of SAR324 cluster bacterium. Lineage (GTDB taxonomy): Bacteria > SAR324 > SAR324 > XYD2-FULL-50-16 > XYD2-FULL-50-16. The sequence continues at coordinate 5,377 of NVSR01000174.1, forward strand.
ATCTTCTTTTTATTCTTGAGATTTGTATTGCTTGATAAGAAT
>NVSR01000175.1 GCA_002401295.1 SAR324 cluster bacterium
CAGACTATGGCTTTGCAATGCCATCGCAATCAAAACCGTCAAAAACAACCAGCTGCCCCAATGCCCCAAAAGTGCTGCTTTGGCAGGATAAAAACGCTCAATCAATGGCTCCAGATACTCTCCAATTTGTTTGGAACCCCGGTATAGCAGAATGATATTAACGTACATCATACCAATATAAGCCAGAGCTGCGCAGGCAATGAAGTATTGCAAGCCGCTATTATCTCCTCCTAAAAAGAGATAATCACCCATCAGGGGAAAGAGTATCATCGCCATCAGGGCGATTTCCATTTTTTGTGTGACCTTTTTGAATGCCAGGGGGAGCAGCCAGAGAAATCCCAGACCAAAACCCAGGTTGACTCTCCATTGCTGATCATTGGGGTAACGACCGTAGATAAGATTGTTAAACCAATCGATAACCCCTGCCCAACAGGCACCATCAGGACTGATGTTCATGCATTCCCGACGATTGGAAGCAGACCAGACTGCTTTAAAAACCGACCATTCAAGAACGGGTTTGAGCAGCATAAAAAGTAACGTAAAAACCGCAACCGTTAACAATGTATTCCAAAAACTACCAAAGAGATGTTTTTTAGACCATCCAATCAAACCATAGGTAACGACCACAGGAGGGCGATCTGGACGGGGGACAAATGTTAACAGTTCGGTCTTTTGATCTGATTGTTGCTTCAACTTACCCCTCCCGTACTTTGGATTTTTTTATTATAGAGATTTGATAAGAATGAAATCAACAGACTGGTAGTCATATAAAAAGCCATCACCATGAGTACAATTTCAATGGCACGCCCCGTTTGGTTGAGTGAAGTCTGCATAAAAACAGAGACTAATTCCGGGAATCCAATCGCCACAGCCAGGGAAGATTCTTTGACCGTTGTCAACCACGCGTTAATCAATGGTGGTATGATCGCGCGCACAGCCTGAGGCACAATGATCAAACGTAGAGTTTTTGCGGGAGGAAAACCAATAGCCGAAGCTGCTTCCAACTGACCTGAGTCAAATCAGTAGAGGCACATTGCGAACAAATTCCACATACCAGCGTGCTAACTGGGAAAGCAGAAAATTTCGTGATCAGCGCATGATGCCTATGACAAAACAAAATAAGGGCGGATAAAAGCAGCAGATAACAAAATTTTTGCTTTTTTCATGAGATTTTTCCTGAAAAATTTGATTGAGAAAAATACGTTTAAGTATGTCGCTATGTCATTTATTTTTCCTATCAAGAATATAATGTCATTTATTTCTTGCCGAAATTTCCTTTCTCATGCTCCTATATGCGCTCCACTGCGCAGATTCTTCGAGTATTCAGTAAAGCTATGCGCCAGTCAAAATAAGCCTTATTAACTAGAAAAGGGAGATCACTATCATGGCAACTTCAAAAGCCCCACTAATAGGTATTCTACGTTGGGAAGAAGGCTGTGTACCACGCGGCTTAATGCAGCTCGAAGAACTCCGAGGCAATAGTACGAACCCGGAAACCTTTGAGTTTCCTGTAAAATATGCCTTTGTCAAAGGAGCCAATGTCCACACAATCCTGGAAAATCCCTGCCCCAAGGTTCTGCAAACCATGATTAGCGAAGCTCGCAAGATGGAAGAACAGGGAGTGCGAGCCATTACTACCAGCTGTGGTTTTAATGCAATTTTTCAAAGGGAATTAGCTGATGCCGTGAATATCCCCGTATTCACTTCCAGCCTGATGCAGATACCTTTTGTACAGAATATTCTGTCAAAACAAAGAACTGTTGGTGTCATCACTGCTAGAAAATCAGCTCTTACAGCAAAGCATCTGCAAAATGCTGGCATTCAAAACCAAGATTCAATTTATGTAGAAGGCTTGGAAGAAACAGAGTGGAAGAAAATCCATTTAACCCCTGATGAAGATTTAGATGTTGCCCAAGTCAAGCAAGATATTATTCAGCTTGCCTGTTCAATGATGGAAAAATCAGACATCGGGGCTTTCGTTTTAGAATGTACAGATCTCCCTCCCTTTGCTGAAGCCATCCGCAAAACCACAGGCCGCCCTGTCTTTGATTTTGTCACCCTGACAAATTATGCCTATCAGGCTATTCAAGGTTCTTTATAACTTTTGGAGGCAGCACTAGCACTCAATCAGGGCTGTTTTGCCGAGAAAAAGCCTAAATTTCACTTCACCATTCGACATTCCTTGTTCGATATTCAAGATTCAAAATAATATCGAATGGTGAACAAGGAATGTCGAATATCGAAGGATCACTTTCATTTACAGTGCATTGTAGGATGGCGTAAAGGTTCCAGTCTACAAAACCAAACTCTTAGGGCCATCATCATATTTAGAGACCTGTAACAGATGGGCACGGCGGAGCCTTTGCGCCGTCCTACAAAATATCCGGTAAAGCAAGGCTGACTGAGTACTCAGAATGAGATATATCATCTATCATTGAAAATTATTCCCACTAGGAATATTGTATTGAATAATTATGGCTTTCATACTAGGATCCTATTCTATAGATTTCTTGAAAAGGATCTATCCTATTCCTCTGAGGGACTTGGGGAAAAGTTATCATCCCTTAAGACTAGTGACCTACATGTAGGTCGGAGTAAGCGCATCGTCCCTGAATCAGTTAAAAGTAGTAGATTACTCATCGTTACGAATGAACAATAATAACGAAAGCCAGATCCAAGAACAGGTCGGCCTCAAAATTCGAGAGTTAAGAAAATCAGCAAGAATCAGCACAGTAGACTTGTCTGGAGAAGCGGGCATCTCTCAAGGACAACTTTCCAAGATTGAAAATGGAAAGGCGACCATATCCATCAAAGTCCTCTCCCTATTGTGTGAAGTTTTTAACCGCCCCATCAGTTATCTATTTCAAAAAGAAGAGGAGATTCCACAGGTCCTGGGAACCCTGGTTAGTGAGCCTGGCCCAGAAAAACAGGGTATTCAACGATTCGCCAGTGAAGTCAACAGGATATCAAAAAACCGTATTTCCTTAATTCCACTCTGGACATCTCAATTAGGACAGGCTGCTAATCACTCAGGGGCAGTCACCAATCACTCAGGAGTACTCCCGAATCAAGTGGAGTATCTGCAGCAGGGGTTGATTGACTTGTTTATCGATGACTTGTCCATGTTCAACTCATTCGTGACAGACTTTAATATTTTCGCGCTGCCCTATGTCTTTTCCGATATTGATCATTTGATGCGGTTCTTGAATGGGGATTATTTTAACGAACGCCTGAGGCAACCACTATTAAACGCCGGAATTAGATTGATCAATCCCAGCTGGAATTGGTTACGAGGCATCGAACGAGTCCTGGTTTCTAAAGAACCAATTTTTTCTCCCGATGATATTAAAGGAAAAAACGTCAGAGTTCATGATTGCCCCGCACTCATAAAATATTGGGAAGACATGGGTGCCAACCCGGTTTTTGTCCCTTGGGCAGAGGTCAAGCAGGCTCTGGAACAGGGAATTATTGATGTGATTCCATCATATACACCCAATCTTTTCCCTTTAAAATTTTGTGATACAGCCAAATATATCACTAGAATTGGTGGTATTCCTTCGGTACTGGGCATTGCCATGAACGAAGTGAAATATCAGCTTTTTTCACCTACCCTCCAATCAGCTTTAGGCACAGCCTCCCAAAAGGCAGGAAATTACTTTTCCACCTTGGTTCAGGAAACAGTGCAACCAGATGAAGCCTCAAATATTGAGCACTTTCAGGCCAACTATTTAAAAGTCAATGTAAAGCCTTGGAAAGCAAAGCTAGAAAAAACTATTGAAGCATTAATCAAAGAAAAAGTGATTTCCAAAGACCTCTGGCGAGAAGTGAAACGCCTTGATGCAGAAAGTAGTGAACCATAGTCCTTGATCCCTTTAAATCCCTGACTGCTGTATAGGCAGAATAGACGAAATGCCCGACATCTGTAACGCAATCGAGCACTTCTTTCATCTCAAGCAAAAGGTCTGTAAATGAAGAATCAGCAAGAAATTATTGTCATAGGTGGTGGAGTCATAGGAGTCAGCGTTGCCCACTACTTAAGAAAAACAAACAGGTCTGTAACTTTACTGGAAAAAGGTGACATTTGTTCCGGTGCGTCTCATGGCAATGCGGGGCTGTTCTCCTGTGAGAATCCGATTCCCATGGCAGCTCCCGGGGTTATCAAAGATGCCATAGGCTGGATGTTTGATAAGGACAGTCCTTTTTCCATCAAACCAAGGCTCGATTTAGACCTGCTTCGCTGGCTTCTTCAGTTCAATAGTGCCTGTCGAACAAAGCCCATGTTAAAGGCAATCTCAATCTTCCAGGAAATGAAGCGGATTGGTGATGCTTTGATTGAGGAGTTGACGGCCAGTCATAATATAGACTGTGGGATGGAAAAAAAGGGCCGATTAATTTTATACAGAGATGCTGCCAATTTTGAGAAAGGAGTCAAGAGTATTGAATTTTTAAAACAGTTCGGTATCAATGTTCAAGTACTGGACAAAGAGGCAGTTCGCAAAAAAGAGCCCAATCTAACCGCTGCAGTGGTTGGAGGCCTTTACTATTCCGAATACATTCATGTCATACCAGGACAATTTGTTCATGGTCTGGCTGATGTGGTTGAGCAGCAAGGGGGCACTCTAAAAACGAACACGGAAGTGATAGGCTTTGAAACAAAGAATAAACGGATTTCAAAAGTTATTACCAACCGCGGTGATTTTTATGCTGATCAGGTTATTTTAGCCGCTGGTGCCTGGTCTCCGATTGTCGCTCGGGACCTGGGAATCAAAGTCCCCATTCAACCGGCTAAAGGTTATAGCATTACCGTGAAACGTCCGGAAACTTGCCCGGGACTCCCCCTATCCTTAGCGGATGATAAAGTCGCGGTGACTCCCATGGGTGATAGCTTGCGTTTTAGCAGTACCCTGGAGTTGGCTGGTTACGATTTATCCATCAACCGCCGCCGTATCGCCAGTACAAGACGGGCAGTCAATGCTTATCTGCCAGGCATGGAAAATCTGGAACTGATTGAGCTATGGAGTGGTCTGCGACCTAATACCCCCGATACCTTGCCATTAATCGGAAGAAGTGAGTCCTTTGACAACCTAATCATGGCAACCGGTCATGATGTATTAGGCATGACTCACGCTCTGATCACGGGGAAGATTGTCTCACAGATTGTAGCGAATGAAGCACCGGTTGTAGACATCAGCCCCTTCCGCCCAGAACGTTTTAATTAGTCCTTAACAGAATTGAGTATCAATAACTCAGCCGCCACGTAGGGCGGCGCTAGGATGATAAAAATATGCGGTCTGATTATCATCAATAATTTTTCTAATTTTCTCAGTTGTTTACTGACTACTGTGAA
>NVSR01000176.1 GCA_002401295.1 SAR324 cluster bacterium
TCAATTCTGCGGTCAAACCATCGAGAAATCGGCCAAAGCGCTACGCTGTGAATCGCCAGATACCGTTGACCTAGGTCCAGAATGGGTCAAAGCTCCGACGGAAATAATATCAACACCCGTTGCGGCAATACCGGCAATCCTCTCCAGGGTGACACCACCCGAAGCTTCAGCTGCGGCTTTTCCGTCAATCAAAGCTACCGCTTCAATTAATTCTTCATTCGACATATTATCTAAAAGAATCGCATCGACACCTGCTTCCAGGACCTCTGGAATCTGATCCAGGCGATCGACTTCCACCTCAATTTTGATCGTATGGGGGACCTTTTGTCTGGCTGTAAGGATAGCCTTAGACAAAGATCTACCGGCTGACTGGATCATAGCCAAATGGTTATCCTTAATGAGGATAGAATCAGAGAGGCTATAACGGTGATTGAAACCTCCACCCATGGTCACAGCGTATTTTTCTAAATAACGCAGGCCCGGAGTTGTCTTTCTAGTGTCCACTACACGGACAGAATCGGATCCCTGACGCGCCGCTTGCACAAACTGGTGTGTAAGCGTTGCGATGCCACTCAGACGTTGTGCAAAATTTAAGGCCAAACGCTCTGCTTTTAATAAAGCCTGAGCATTGCCTCGTACCTTGGCTAAAATAGTGCCCTTTTCCAAGTAGTCCCCATCCTGCTGTAAAGGGTTCCAGCTCATACTGGCATCTAAAGTTTTGAAAACACGTTCCATTAACGAAAGACCGGCAATCACACCTTTCTGTTTCAGCAGAATGGCCAATTCGTTTTCTTGATTGGGGTCAATCAAACTCTCTGTAGTCACATCACCCCAAGGTAAATCTTCATCCAATGCAGTGCGAATCAGAGGATCCACCAATCTGAAATCCAAGCTCATCTTAAAATCCAAAATTAACTTAACTAAGAGAAGTCCCTGTTGATAGCAACACTGAGACAGGGATGAGTCGTATTAGAAAAACATTGCTCCTTCCGGGGCAGGGGGAAATCCAGTCGGTAATGTCCGCCTCGGCTTTCCTCTCGCTTAAGCGCTGCTTCCGCAATTAATTTCCCCATGATTTTCATCGCAAAGAGCTCAAAATTCTGTGCGCTAAAAGGCTCCTGGAAACGGTAAGGAATACCTGCCAACTGCCGCAGCAATTCCTGCAGATTCTCTTTAGTGCGAATCAATCCGGCGTTTTCCCACATTAAATTACGAAATTGCTCGGCGCTCAGGTGATTGCCCTCACCTTCCGGATATTCTCCAGAGAAAGAACAGGCCCTTTCCCAAATTTCCGGTTTTTGCTTTTGGTCTTCAAAAACCGCATCACCAACTCGCAAAGCGAAAACAGCACCTTCCAGTAGTGAATTACTGGCCAAGCGGTTGGAACCATGAACTCCCGTTCGAGCGACCTCACCACAGGCATAAAGTCCAGGCAGGCTGCTACGGCCCCATAAATCGGTAGAGACACCCCCCATAAAATAATGGGCTACCGGAGTTATTGGAATGCCCTCCTTCCGTATATCAATCCCGTGCTGCAAACAGGTGCGAAAAATAGTGGGGAAACGGGTTTCGAGATCACAATCCAGACCCGTAGCATCCAGAAAGACTTGCCCATCCTGACGCTTGAAAATCTCATGGGTGATGGCGCGAGCGACAATATCACGGGGAGCCAGGTCTTTCAGAGGATGTTGATTTTCCATGAAGGCTTCTCCCTCCAGGTTGCGCAATACAGCACCTTCCCCACGAACAGCCTCGGAAATCAAGAAGTTCGGTGTATTAGGCAGGCAGAGCGCAGTGGGATGGAATTGGAAGAATTCCATGTCCATCAATTCGGCTCCTGCCAAATAGGCTAAGACCGCGCCTTCACCCGTCGCCATCTCAGGATTACTGGTATAACGATAGACTTGACCGGCACCACCTGTTGCCAGAATTACTTGAGATGCCTCCTGAAATCCCTCTCCTGTTTGCTCATCATGATAGCGAAGTCCTGCGACTCGTCCTTCTTTCGTTACAATTTCTGTGACAAAAGCCCCTTCCCAAATTTCAATATTGGGATTTTGTCTGGCTTGGGTCATCAAAGCTCGTTGGATCTCAGCTCCCGTGGCATCACCACCGGCATGCAAAATCCGAGGCATGCTATGCGCCCCTTCCAATCCTAAAAGGTATCTGCCTTGCGTATCCTGATCGAAATTAGTGCCCAACTCGATTAGTTTTAAAATGGCCTCTTTGCCGTTTTCAGTCAGTACTTCGACAGCTTTGCGGTCACAAAGTCCGGCTCCGGCCTCCAAGGTATCTTCAGTGTGTTGGGCCGGTGAATCTTCATCACTCCATACAGCTGCAATGCCTCCTTGGGAATATTTGGTATTGCTGTCACGCAGTCTGCGCTTTGTCAAAAGAATCACAGGTTGTTGTTGAGCTACATGGGTGGCGGCCAGAAGGCCTGCCAGTCCGCTGCCAATCACGGCCACCGGGGTCGGGTACACTCTTTTTGAGCTTACCATGATCTATTTGCTCAGCTCCAGCATGCGATCCAGTGCTTGTCGTGCCAGATCTGCGGTTTCCTTGGGGACTGAAATTTGATTGTGTACTGTGCCATCAACCAAACTTTCCAAAATCCACAGTACATTGGCCGGGTGTACTCGATACATGGTTGAACAAATACACACATTTGGATTGAGGATTTCCACTTTTTTATTGTCCCTTTCCTTCATTTCCCTGGCCAAACGGTTGACCATATTAATTTCCGTACCCACAGCCCAGCTACTTCCCGGCTCCGCGGCTTTAATCACATCCATAATTTTATTGGTGGATCCACTAAAATCCGCAGCTTGCACCACTTCTTCAGGACATTCTGGATGTACAATGACTTTTACCTTTGGATCTCGCAAGCGGGCCGACTCGACCTGAGCGGCTGTAAAGCGACAGTGTACGGAACAGAAGCCATCCCAGAGGATTATCTTGGAATCTTTAATTTGTTGGTTGCTTAAACCGCCATCATCCTTATTTCGATCCCAAAGCACCATCTCTGCGGCTGCAACACCCAACAGGTTACCCGTATTTCGTCCAAGGTGTTGGTCCGGAAAAAACAGCACTCGTTTTCCCTGATCCAAAGCCCATTTGAGAATTTTTTCGGAATTGGAAGAAGTACAGACAGTACCGCCGTGTAGCGCGCAAAAGGCTTTGAGTAACGCTGAGGAATTGATGTAAGTGATGGGGATGATACTCTCCTCACCACAGATTTCGGTCAAAACATCCCAGCAATCCTCCACAGTATCGGGATCGGCCATATCAGCCATAGAACAACCCGCAGCCAAACTGGGGAGGATGGCGATCTGATCATCACGAGTCAGAATATCCGCACTCTCTGCCATAAAATGTACACCACAAAAAACGATGTACTTGGCTGAGGTCTTCGAAGCTTGTTGAGCTAAATAGAGGGAGTCCCCAGCGACATCAGCAAACCAAAAAGTATCATCTTGTTGATAGTGATGGGCTAGAACCAGTAAGTCGTCACCAAGCTTTTCCTTGGCGATACGTCCACGCTCATGAAGTTCTTCTCTGGTTAATTTGTAATAATGAGAGGGAACGTCTTCATACTCGAACAACCTACGGCCTTCTACGCCGGAACCGGAAGCACCTGTTGATGTAGTATTCACGGGATTATCCTCTTTTAGATTTCATTCACCCGGACGTTCTTTCCCAGTGAAATAATTGTCGATCCGAAAAAAATGGTATTTCGTATCGCATTTACAGTTTCTCCGGGTAAATGTAAATAGTATTTATAATTTCATAGCAAGTCTAAATAAGGTCTTGGTAAGAATACCATGAGAGCCGAAGACACCATGTTGCCTACTAAGTGTCCTATGAAACGACCTCACTCTTAGAAGTCGGGTGAATGGACCCAACTGAAAAATACTAGAGTCAACCGACAGAACAATCATACCAAGAAAATGAACTATTACTGAGGTTACGGTAGAACTGAAGAACTTTCGAGAAAATGAGGCTAGACGAAGACAAATGATTCCACGCATAGTTAACGGTAGTTTTTTACAAGATAAATCAGTCAGTACCTTGTGAGGGGATTGAACAGTAGCTATCCAGTGCCTTTTGATCCGGTTCCTCCTAGAGGTAACCTCTTTCCAAACATATTTTAGTTTCTATACTGTAATGAAAAAAACAACGCAATTAAAACAAATGATCACTGGCTCGGAACTCGAGTTCATTATGGAAGCTCATAATGGAATTTCCGCCAAAATCGTTGAAGAAGCTGGTTTTAAGGGAATTTGGGGAAGTGGTTTATCTATCTCAGGCTCTTTAGGTGTTCGTGATAATAATGAAGCCAGTTGGACGCAAGTCTTGGAAACTGTGGAATTCATGAGTGACGCCACAAACATCCCCATCTTGCTGGATGGTGATACTGGTTATGGAAACTTCAATAACATGCGCCGCTTGGTTAAAAAGCTGGAACAACGAGAAATCGCTGGTGTCTGTATTGAAGATAAAATTTTCCCTAAAACTAATAGTTTCCTGCGGGGAGAACGACAGCCCTTAGCGGAAATTGATGAGTTTTGCGGCAAGATCAAGGCCGGTAAAGATACTCAGAAAGACGATGATTTTGTGATCGTAGCCCGAGTAGAAGCCTTCATCGCCGGTTGGGGACTGAAAGAAGCCATCAAACGTGCTGAGGCCTATCGCCAGGCTGGAGCCGATGCGGTGCTGATCCACAGCAAGAGAAGTGATAGCAGCGAGATTTTCGCCTTCATGAAGGAATGGGGAAACCGAGGTCCCGTAGTGATCGTGCCGACTAAGTTCTACACCACACCGACAGATGACTTCCGCAAGCACAAGGTTTCTCTGTCTATCTGGGCCAATCATCTTTTCCGAGGGGCCATCTCTAAAATGCAGGAAATTGCCCAGCAGATTCATGATGATCAGCATCTGATGAATGTGGAAGATAAAGTGGTGCCTGTGAAAGAGATCTTTCGCTTGCAAGACGATCAGGAAATCGCAGAAGCAGAAAAACGTTATTTGAAAAACTCATCCAAAGTGCCTGCCAAAGCGATTATCTTAGCCGCCACTCAGGGTAAGGCTCTGGGTGAGTTGACGCAAGAAGCGCCAAAAGCCATGCTCAAAATCGGAAAGCACAGCATTCTGGAACGCACTGTAGAGCAGCTCAATCATTTTGACATCAAAGACATCAGTGTTGTTGGTGGTTACAAGCACGAAGCAATCGATCTGCCGAACCTTAATTTGGTGATCAATAAAGATTATAAGACAACAG
>NVSR01000177.1 GCA_002401295.1 SAR324 cluster bacterium
TGGCCTTGTTTCACAGTAGTCAGTAAACAACTGAGAAAATTAGAAAAATTATTGATGATAATCAGACCGCATATTTTTATCATCCTAGGGCCGGGCTACGCCCCGGCCACTCAAGGAAACAATAACACAATCTTTCCTGGCCAACCGCCAACCGCTCAAAAATTAATCTCCTTATCTAAGCACCGATAATTCAGTGCCTCCGCCAAGTGCCAAATTTGGATTTTTTTCGCCCCCTCCAAGTCCGCAATAGTACGCGCCACCTTCAAAATACTGTCATGCGCCCGGCTACTCAGATGAAATTTTTTCAACGCCTGAGCCAGCAATATATGTCCCTCCTGATCCAGTTCACAGAAGCATTCCAAATCTTTGTGTTGCATATTGCTATTATACTTCGTCTCATTTTCTTTAAATCGTTCCAATTGAATGGCACGAGCTCCCAGCACACGAGCGCGAATCCTCTCACTTTTCTCTCCTTTAGGAGAAAAATTCAGTTCTTCATAACTAAGAGCAGGCATTTCGATTTGCAGATCAATTCGATCAATCATCGGTCCAGAAATACGGGAGCGGTATTTCATAATAGCGCTTGCCGTGCAGCTACACCCTCGTTCTTTATCCCCCAGATATCCACAAGGACAAGGATTCATCGCAGCCAGCAAAATAAAATCTGAAGGAAAAACCAATGATATATTCGCTCTGGAGATAGTGATGCGCTTATCTTCAACAGGCTGTCTCAAGAGATCCAGGATACGCCGTGGAAACTCGGGCAATTCATCCAGAAAGAGGACGCCAAGGTGTGCCAGAGAAATTTCCCCTGGTTTAGGAATCGTGCCACCTCCAATAATTCCTGCTCCACTCACCGAGTGATGTGGACTCCGAAAAGGACGAGTAGCAACAATCGTATCCACCCCCTCTAAGGTTCCCGCAATCGAGTGAATCTTTGTCACCTCCAAAATTTCGTCTAACAGCAGTGGAGGTAAAATGGTTGGCAAGCGTTTGGAGAGCATGCTCTTTCCTGAGCCTGGCGGGCCTGTAAAAAGTACATTATGCATTCCCGCAGCAGCAATTTCCAAAGAGCGCTTGGCCGTTTCCTGTCCTTTGACATCAGAAAAATCAAAGGCCATAGTTTTCAAAGAGGAAAGTCCAGGCGAGTTGTATTGATGAGGGGAGATTAATTGCTGTCCATGACAGTGGGCAACGACCTCCTGCAAGGTTGCGGCTGTGTGTATTTCTAAATTTTCAAGTAGAGAGAGTGTACCCGCATTTTCCGGTGCAACGATGAGTTTCATGATACCCGCTTTTTTTGCGGCAAGTGCCACAGCTAAAATCCCCTCAACGGCTCTCAATTTACCGCTTAAAGCCAATTCCGCGATCAGGAGATATCCTTCCAGGCATTTAGATGGAATCTTGCCATGAGCCTCCAAAACGGCGATGGCAATGGGTAAATCAAAACCTGTTCCCATTTTACGGATATCCGCCGGTGCCAGATTCACAATCACCTTGCGAATAGGAAAACCATCGGTAGCATTATTCAAAGCAGCGATCACACGGTCCCGGCTCTCTTTAATGGCACCATCGGGCAGTCCGACAATGTTAAAACTCCCCAAACCAATGCTGACATCCGCTTCCACCTCAATGATATGAGCATCAACTCCCAGGATGGTTGCCGTATTAACCGTTGCTATCCCCATTTGTATAACTCTGGAAAAAGGTTCATCTCCGCCCTCCTCCTTGCCATGCTTCTGTATGGCAAGGCATGTCGATCAGGGAGAGTATTCATTTTAATATAGAGACCACACCTTTGGTACAACTTCATTGCCTGTGGTGCATATCCTTTTCATTTCTCTCACTTCCAGGTGTTGGTGGGACCGAAAGGGAGATTCATGAATCTCATAAAGACTTGGTTCCAAGGGTTGGGGCTGTCATCAAAAAAAGAAAAGAAAAGGGGGAGCTAGAAGCACTGATTAAGAAAGCGGAAAGGCAAGTGTTTGAAAAGCTGTGACTTCCAGGTTATTATCCGTCTATTTTTTGAATTAGCTGAAGTTAAACTCAATTTTAAACTAATATCTATAAGATTAATAACTTAGACTTCAATACGCCTTGTTTTGAGGGTTCTGCCCATTGTATTTTCAAGGCCAAATCCTTAGGATATAACCATCAGGGATTTAGGAAAAACTCATTCCTTATTCAATATGCATTCCCACAGCAGGGGCATGGGGATAAGAAAAATCAGGATTTCATCAGGATAGGCTATCATGTTAAAAAGAAGGCTGATCAGTTTTGACTGGGCTTTAAAGCGTTTATTAAGGAGCAAAACAAACTTTGAAGTGCTGGAAGGTTTCTTGAGTGAATTGCTGAAAGAAGAGATCCAGATTCAGGAAGTGCTGGAAAGTGAAAGCAACAAAGAAGATCGAAGTGACAAGTTCAATCGAGTGGACCTGAAAGTCAAAAATGAGCAAGGAGAAATTCTCATTATTGAAGTTCAATATGAGCGGGAGTTTGATTATCTGCAACGAATCTTATTCGGAACCAGCAAGGTGATCACCGAACATATGGAAGAGGCAGATCCTTACCACAAGGTGGTCAAGGTGATTTCTATTAATATTCTCTATTTTGATCTAGGCCACGGGGAGGATTATGTCTATCACGGAACTACTCAATTCAAAGGGTTACACCAAAATGATGAATTGCGACTAACGGACCAGCAAAAGGAATTCTTCAACAAAAACGCCATCGCTGATATTTATCCCGAATATTACCTGCTCAAAATCAATCAGTTTGATGATAAGTCCAAGGATCCTCTGGATGAATGGATCTACTTCCTGAAGAATGGAGAAATTAAAGATGAATTCAAGGCCAAGGGGCTAAAAAAAGCTCGGAAAATATTGGATGTGCTGCAACTCTCAGAAGGAGAGCGTTTGGCCTATGACAGTCATATTGAGGACTTACGCTATCAGGCCAGCATGTATCATTCCTCCTTTGTTGTTGGGAAAAAAGAGGGATTTGTCGACGGGGAGCTGAAAGGAGAAAAAAAAGGAATGAAGGGCAAATCAATAGAGATCGCTATAAATCTCTTGGATATTTTGGATGATCAAACCATCGCCCTAAAAACCGGACTTTCTGTGGAAGAAGTGGCAGCCTTGAGGAACAAGGAGTCTTAATCTTTCCTGAATGAATCCAGATTATAAGAGTCAATTTTCTCGAATTGCCTTTGCCTAAATTCATCAAAAAACAACTTTAATAGAGTGTTTTAGTCGATAAAGATGGATTTGCCCCAGGATGGAAAGAACTTAATCATTCTATTTGGTGCTGGAACAAAGAAAAAACAGCAAGTTGATATTGAAAAAGCGAGAAATTTGCTCAAAGAATATAAAGAACGAAAAAGGAAACAAAGAAGCTAGCCATGATGCTTACCGAGACCATTAAGGAACGAGTCCAAAAGGACTCTGAATTCGCCAGAGCGTTACTGGATGAAGCAGCCAAACCCAACAAAAGCCTTCATCAATCCCTACCATTTTGTTTCCACCAAAACATTGAGAGTATTTACATGGTTGATACTCATTTGGATCATATTACAAGAGAATCTCTAAAAAATAAAAAGGAGTTGAAATCAAAACGTGAGTCGAGCAAACTCGTTTTTGTTATCACAATATGATTACTGATATTAAATGGGTAAAATCAGTTGGAAAGGAGGCGAGCTATGCAAAAGAGTACAGATACAGATGATTTAAATTATTGGGAGGAGCGTGCTGATGATATTTCTGATGAGCACTTGAGTAACTGGACAGCCCAAACGGAAGAATTTAAAAAACTAGTCAAAAAGGTAGAAAGACCAGGTGCCATTTTATTTGAGGGGCCTCGGGGTAGTGGAAAAACTCACCTTTTCAGATATACCTATAATCAATGCATTGCCTCTAAAAGAAAACCCCTCCCAATTTATGTTTCATTTGGAAAATATTATTTTTTAGAGCCTCTACTGAATAAAAAAGCAAATGCCAGGAAGATTTTTCATACATGGGTACTTTGTAAAATAATACTGGGCCTGGAGGAAACTCTAGAAAAATTATCCGGTGATGATAAACAATCAGAATCCTGGTTTTCTCAAGAAGAATTGGAAGATATTTCTTATTTTAAAAATAATGCGGAAAAAGGGGATTATATATCAAATGAAATTTCAGAGAAAGTTCTCAGAGAAATTCATATTGACGGAGTAATGTCTCGAATTAAAGAAATAATCCGGTTTGCAGGAAGAAAGAGGGCCATTTTATTATTAGACGATGCAGCGCTAACATTTACGCCAGAGTATCTACCTGAATTTTTTGATATATTCAGAAACCTTAAATCCACTAAAATCTCACCGAAAGGAACAGTCTACTCCGGCTCAACTGAGTACGGGCCCAGATTTCATATTGGGCAAGACGCAAAAATAGAAACTATCTGGGAAATTGACTCTGAAGGGAATAACAGATTACTCCAGCAAATAGCCGAAGTTCGACTTAAACATTTCTCTTCTAAAATCTCAGAGAACATTTTGAAATTAATGATGAAAGCATCTTTTGGTATTCCTAGAGCTTTTATCAATATGGTGAACATCTACAGTGAGACTGAAGGATCCAAGCAAGTAGGTTTTAACACACTGATTAATAATCAGGTTATATTTTTACGCACAGAATACCGTACTCTAAGCCAAAAGATGCCCCAATTTGAGAGTATTATCAAAATAGGCGAACAGTTATTTGAAAAAGTCCTCGATATACTTACAAATGCAAACCTTGAACTCTCCGATACAACTTTTAAACAAATATTAATTGGGTTTGAGAATAGCTCAAAAAAAGATCTATTAATGGAGCGAATGCTGCGCTTTCTCGTAGAGGCAGGGCTACTCTTTCCAATTGGTGATGTAAGGCATGGGCCGAATCGAGTTTACGAGCGATATATTCCTCATCTGGCTTTTTTAATAAACAAACAAGCCTTCAGCAGAAAAAATAGAAGATTTAATGTCGATCAGATCCTGGAGATTTTAGAGCGAAGTAATGCCAAACATCCTGAGTGGACAAGTTTAGAGAAAATCCTGGGAAAAGAGTTACTTAAAGATATCAAGCTTATCTTACCACCTTGCTCAAATTGTAATGCAAGAAGGTTAACAGAAACACAGAAGTTTTGCCATGAATGTGGCGATGAATTGGTGAATGAATCAAAATTCAAAAAATGTATGGAGATCCCTTTTTCCCAAGTACCGTCGATACCAAAGAGA
>NVSR01000178.1 GCA_002401295.1 SAR324 cluster bacterium
TTGTATTTCTCCATGGGCGCACTCATCTTTGGTGCCCCACAACATATGACCATATTAAGGGTAAAAAGCATCGGATTATGCGCCCACCAACAAAGTAACCCGAAAATAATTAGTCATCCTACCTTGCAGATCCCGATTTCCCCCTACCAATTCAGAGAAATGGGTAGGGGAGCTATAACGCTCTGACTTATGACCTTCTCATTTTGACGTAATAGTACAACTTAGTTATGCCTAAGAAAATTAGAGAACTTATCAAAGACCTGGAAAAATCCGGTTTTATTAACCGGGGTGGGAAAAGCAGCCATCAGAATTTTATGCATGAAGAGGGGGGCGTGGTGACAATTTCAGGGAAAACTGGTTCAACAAAAAATCAAAGGAATTGAGCAATGAAATTGCGAGATCAATATCTGAAGATAGTCGAATGGTCGGAAGAGGATCTATGCTATGTTGGCTCGATTCCCGGTTGGATTGGAGCCTGCTGCCACGGTGAAGAGGAGCAGAAGGTTTATCGTGAATTGTGTCAAATTCTGGATGAATGGATTGAGCTCTATCAGCAAGATGGCAAACCATTACCTCGGGCTACGGCGGGCAAGAGCTAACTGCGTTCGGACCGATTAGAACATTCAGAGGTCGAAGCTCAATAAAGTCGAGTATTATTCGTTGTGCAATGTTTTATCATACCAGTGGTAATGTTATACTGTGCCAAATAATAAGTGATCATAATAATGAAAGGTGAATAAGGGACTGGAGTTAAAAATTTGTCCACCGCGATTATGGAGTCAGAAAAGAGAAACAAACAGGCACCCAAAAAAACTTTAAGTGAATTGCCCTTTAAAAAAGCGGCCATCACTCCCATCAACGAAATTATGAAGATATACCCGGTTACAGGAATTTTCATATTCCCTAAATTGGGGAATACTAAACTGACCATGATGCCTGTTAAAATAATGATTCCCATTGCAAGTGGAATTCGACTCTTATCAAACCTGGACTCTCTGATAAAAGCCACAGTATAAAAGATGTGGGCCATCAGAAAAGATCCCAGTCCCTGCACAAAATAATTACTCCGATCCAGATCTAAAAAAATATCCCCTGAAGCTGAAAATAGTAAACCCATCATTAGTAGTACTCCCGTTTTGCTCTTCACCTGATTTATCATCAGATAGGCCAGTGCAAATATAGGGATCGATTTGACAACAAAGCTAAAAGGATAAGGTGTCAGAAAAAGAGAAGAGATGAAACTTACGGAAAATCCGATAAAAATGAGAATTGCTGGTTTCATATATTAACTTTTGAAGTTGAGAGGTTAATTCAGGGGACATGTGAAATTCAGGGACATGAGACTTAATTACTGACTACATTGACAAGATTCTCTGGTTTTGACGTCATTTAATCAGCAGTTCATTTTTATTCGCCTTCTTAATTCACACCTGACATGTCTATACATGCCTTTTCCTTATCTTTTTTTAGAACATCCGTGCCTTTTATTGGATTATTTTTCGGAGACCTAGGCCATGGACTCTGGTTTTTGCATTGGTGTAAGAGCCTTAAAAACATTGATCCTTGATATCAAAGATCCTGTTTACCGGCAAGTCGAGATGGACTATCAAGTTGTGACCTGAGATTTTTCAGCCATTCGTTTCATTGTATTGAACAGAGCTAGACTGAAGGCATCATCCTTAATTTAAAGTTCATACAATTCAAATTCTTGTCGCCTTTATTGTGACATTACGTCATCCAAAATTTTCTTGAGTGCTAAATCTCTATTTTGAATGTCCTGGTTTCCCGCAACTTTGCTTTGAAAATCAGGATGAACTTTGATGTGCTTGCTGAGAGAAATAAACTTGATTCTCAGATCAAACAGGAGTACACTTGTTCCTATATTGTAAATTTATAGGAAGGCAAAAGGACATGACAAAAAAGATTAGTAATCCTCACGATCGATATTTCCAGGAACAGTTTAGTCGAAAAGAATTTGCTCTTTCTTTTTTTCAGGAAAATCTCCCTTCTGAAATCAGGACTGCAGTGGATTGGAAACATTTTCAATTATGTTCCGGTGATTTTGTTCGCAAAGCTCTGCAGAATCGAAAATCAGATCTTCTCTACAAAACAAAAATCAAAGATAGAGATTCTTATTTTTATTTGCATTTGGAGCATCAGAGAAAATCCGATCCAACCATGGCTTATCGGATTCTGGTCTATATGGTGAATATTTTGGAGCAAAACCGAAAACAGTTCCCTAAAGCAAAAGAATGGCCTCTTGTGTTTCCCATGGTGCTTTATCAAGGGAAAAAAGAATGGCTAGCCCCTACAAAGCTGCATGATCTCTTGCGAGTTCCAAAGATATTGGCTTCTTTCATTCCTCAATTCCAGTATGCCTTAGTCGACTTATCCCGCCTCTCAGATGAAGAAATTAAAGGCAAAGTAGCCTTGCGCTTGGCTATGTTAGTGATGAAACATATCGACTCCCCAGAGATCACATCCTTTCTTCATCAACAGCTATTTCCTTTAATTCAGCAGCTTCTTGAAAAGGAGACGGGCCTTGAATATATCGAAACGATGCTCTATTATCTCTCCAATACTAGTGATTATTTAGATAAGGCAGAGGTAATCGAGATTTTCCAAGAATTGCCCGACAACAGAACAAAAAAGGTAGTCATGACTTTAGCGGAACAATGGAAACTTGAAGGACAAGAAAAAGGACAAAAAATAGGTGAGAAAATAGGCCAGAAAAAGGGCGAAGCACGTCTGATTCAGAAGTTACTAAAGCTTAAGTTTGGTGACGAAGCCACAGAGTATAATAGTCAACTCTCAGAGTTCACTTTAGAACAGTTAGATCAAGTCAGTGAAAGAATTCTTGTATACCAAAATATTGATGAGATTTTTAAAGGGATCTAATAATTCATCCTCACAGCACACCATGATCTGGTATAGCCTCCAGGAAGGTTACCGCTTTCACCTCTCAATTTAGATATACTTCAACCTATCTTCTCATCCTGCGAGAGGAGGATCAAAGAACCCGCCTTGATCTTAACAAATATTCAAATCACTAAAAGAGAAGGGAAGTATTAGAGTTCCTACTCTCCAGAGCAATATTCTAGGAAAATCATATTTTTGAATTTTATAGTTAGCTCAATACTTTTATTTCAAACTGCTTGCTCTGCCTCTTTTTCACTTCACTGTGACTACTCCCACCACTAACCGTGACCGATATAGTGGGGGCTTCTATAGGTTCAAAGACCTACGCCGTATAGCCCTACGGCGATATACATGCTAAGCGGCTCCAATAATGGGAGGCATTACAAATTCAAGACCTAGTGATTCCAACCCGAGTCTTAGGATATTATAGGCGGCATTTAGGTCCCTATGAGCAGAAAAGCCGCACTTGGGGCACTGATGGGTACGAGTAGAAAGGCTTTTCTTCACGATCTCACCACACTGACTGCAAGCTTGACTTGTCATGTACGGGTTGATTCCGATAATTCCCTTGCCTCTTTCGTTCGCTTTGTAATTCAGGATATTCAGGAACTTTCCCCAACCTACATCACTAATTGACTTATTCAATCCTGATTTTCGATTAGCCCCATTGGGGAGATACTGCCCGCTTGTCTTGTCCTGGATAGGCTTAGGTCGCATGAGCATCTTCCGAATGTTCAATTTTTCGTGAACAATCAAATTGTGAGAATCCAATAGTTTATTGGCCTCCTTATGCAAGAAATCATTTCTCTGGCATTTGATCCGGTAATGAGTTTTTTGAAGAGAGTTCAAAACTTTATAGTATTTTTCAGTTCTTTTTGGTGCATGAGAGAGTTTAGTCTGAAGCCGTTTCACTAACTTCTCTTTCTTTCTCATATACTTAGGAACTTTGACGGGGCTACCCATGCTTGGATAGAAGAAATCAATCAAACCAAGATCAATCCCTACGGCATTAGACAAGTCTTGTTCAGGCTAGTTTTGAGCTTCAAACTCAAAGGAGAAACAAGCAAACCACTTTCCAGCTTCTTTAGTGATGTTCAGTGTTTTGACTTTTGCAGCTTCTGGGATATCCCGATGGTAAACTATTTTGATTTCCCCAATTTTTGGGAGTGTGATCTTGTTATTAGAAGGAATTTTCTTGAATTGTGGGTAAGTGATACTATTCCAGTGACCCCGCTTTTTGAACCTTGGAAAACCAATTTTTTCACGGAAAAATTTTTTGAATGCTCCGTCCAGGCGCTTTAGGACGTCTTGGAGAACTTGAGAATAGACCGACTTGAACCAAGGCTTTTCTCGTTTCAATGCAGGTAATGCGTTTTGCTGTTGCTGATAAGATACGGATTTTCCCGACTTCTCATAGGCTACAACTCGCTCTTGTAGGTTCCAGTTGTACAAGTGCCTGCACATGGAAAAACTGTTCTCCAGTTTTCCTATTTGGGCATTGGTTGGATAGATTCTGTATTTATAGCTCTTTCGCATCTTGACTACCTCTAAAAGCTTGCATTATAGTAAGCTAATTTTTATTTTGGTGTCAACTATGAAAAACAAGCTAAAGAGCCACTATCATTGTGTATACAATCTAAACTACCACTTAGTGTTAGTGACAAAATACAGAAAAAAATGCTTCACTAAAGCGATACTATCTAGGCTGGAAGAAATCACTAGAGGTAATTGTGAAAAATGGGACCTGGAACTATTAGAATTTGGCGGGGAAGCAGATCACGTTCATCTTTTGATATCCATGCACCCAAATGTAATACCTAGTAAGTTTATCAATAATTTAAAGACTGTAACTAGTCGCTTGATCAGAAAAGAATTCAGTGATCACCTAAAAAAGTTCTATTGGAAACCTGTCTTATGGACCCGGGCCTACTGTCTGATCACTGCCGGTGATGCCCCCCTTGAAGTTATCAAGAGCTACATTGCGAACCAGGGAAAATAGAAACCAATATCGCAATTCATCCTCCTAAGCTTCGCTATAGAAGGGGAATTCTTGCTAGACGTGTTAAATCCACTATCTTGCCTGTGAAAAGGAGTTTTTAAGAACTTCAGACTCAAAAATCCTTTTCAGCATTGGGCATAACCGTAGGTAGCAAATTCAGTGAGTGGTTTTTGGTCGGTCACTACTCTCCTTAAAACCGCCATTTTGTACCTCAAAAGTGACCTTTAAGAAAAATCACAAGTATTTGATCTAATATATTAGTTAGTTATAAAACAGCGCTTCCAAGGGTAGTTAGCAAATCAATCATTTACGCTGG
>NVSR01000179.1 GCA_002401295.1 SAR324 cluster bacterium
TTTCCTCTCAGTGAGGCCGCCACGTAGGGCGGCGCTACCGTTTTTCGGTGGGGGCTATTTTATTCGAACTCCCTAGGGTGGGGGAATCAATCAGTCCCATCACTCTTTCCGATAAATACGCCGGAACTACCTTCTGACTAGGTAGCTCCTGAGACTGATTTTTCAATCAGCGGAACTAAGGGTTCCGGGAATTTGATATTACCTGCAAGGGCGAATTTATGGGCATCTGAGGACATTTTTTTCCAAGTCCTGCGAATGATGCCAATCCATTTTTCTTCATCATATTCGGG
The DNA here is from genome assembly GCA_002401295.1 of SAR324 cluster bacterium. Lineage (GTDB taxonomy): Bacteria > SAR324 > SAR324 > XYD2-FULL-50-16 > XYD2-FULL-50-16. The sequence goes on from NVSR01000179.1 coordinate 291, forward strand.
GTGCTTCTCAACAAACGCTGACATGTAATGTTCAATGAACACTAAGCTGGCCACATCCTCCAGTAACTGGGTGTCAGCATTCACCTTGATCCCACGTTTTCCCACTGCTTTTTTGACACGCTCTAGTGATTCTTCATCATAACCGGCCTTAGCCATCAGGGCTGCCAGAGTATCGGCGTGAAATTTGTAGAGGTTGGTTCGCCATTCATGGTAGCCTTCACGATTCATGGGGTAGGCCTTGCGTGGAGATTTCCAGCGCTGAATATGCTGAGCACGAATTGCCAGTTTGGCCACCTGGTCCGCCAAGGGCTGATAACGCTCCAGCATGTCTGACATACGGTGGGAATAAAGCAACTCTTTCGGCCATTCCTTGCCATCTGCAGTTTCAATGTTTGGGTCTTCACCATTGGCTGTATCCATCCAGGAAAGAACCTGATCATAGGCTTCTTGGGTCATTTGTACTCTTCAAAATAAATATTGAGATTTTCTAAACAGGAGAGTGGAAAATTATAGGGTGATCTCGGATCAGTGTATTCATTTGCACTGCTTTCATCAAGCATCACTGAACTAAAGGAGAAATCTTAAACTACGGAAGCTTATTGGAGGAGATTGAAATTTGGGAGGATAAAATAAGGCCTAAGGGGAGTTGGTCTAAGAAGACGGGTTCTTTTGAGGGGGATTCTGGGAGGCATTCGGATAAGGAGCAAGTGAGAAAATCTCGCTTACTCCTTACACAAAAGACTACAGAGCTACTACGTTAATAGCGCAAGGTCCTTTACGGCCTTCACCGATTTCGAATTCAACTGCATCACCTTCAGTCAAATGTCCACCTTGAACATCAGAATGATGAACAAACAGGTCATTTCCGTTTTCTGGTTGAATGAATCCGTATCCTTTTTGAGCGTCAAACCACTTTACTGTACCTTTTTCCATGGTATTCTCCATTAGATTGTTGGTTTATAATTAAGCTTGCTTATATCCCAATGACGCAATCTAATAACCAGGCAAAAAAGCCGGATTAAATCCGTAATTGACAATTTGTTTCTTCACGATCTTTATCAAGATGAATATAACTTTTTTATAAGCAATGTTTTAAGTACTCGTGTTTCACCGAGACCTCATATAGTTAACATAAACTATACAGTTCCATTATTTACCTTATTCTCTAAAGTCCTGCAATTGGCTTGAGCAAAAAAAGTAGATATTTTTTCTCGACCGAGGAAAACAAAGGCCTTGAGAGGGAAAGAAAATGAGAGCCTAATCTGCTATAGCTGTGAAATTCGTGGATTAGACTCTGTTAGTAGATAGAAAAATGAGATCTATATTACAAAACATGAATATTTGGAAATTAAGAAATCGCGATTAAGAACAGGCAAATTATAAATTTTTAGATGTCTCAAGCACCAGCGATAACGAAACTGGCTTCCGTTTCTGCAAAAATTTTGCCTGTACTTTTACAAAATGCTTTCCCCTTCAATACTGCCAATTTTCCCTTCTGCTTTACTAGTGTACCTTCCAGACAAATGGTACTGCCTAAAGGAGCAGGATTGCGATAGCGGATATCACATTTGGCGGTGAAAGCCCGCTGTCCTTTTAAGAAAAGCCAATTGGCCATGACATCATCCAGAGCACTGAATAGAATACCTCCATGGGTTACATTGTCATAGCCCATGTGGTTGCTTCCCGGAGTGAATTCACTACGACAGACTTCCTCTTCCAAGTGAAATGTTAGTTGCAATCCTATTGGATTAGCGGGGCCACAAACAAAGCAATTATTGGCATCAGTGCGAGGTGTCATAGGCTTCCTGTAGTTGGTTAGTGATCTTGTAGTTGCTGGCGAATCATCACCCCGGACTTGGGCAAACTGAGTTCTTCTAATTCTTGCAAGCTGAACCATTGTCCAGAAAAATCTTTTGACCAGTTTTCCTCTGTAGCCTCAAAGGAGTCTACTAACAATGGATAGGCTTGAATCCGATAGCGGGTTACGGAATGAGCGAAGGGAGATAAAAAGCGGAAATTCTTCCTCAATTGAAATTTTTCCCGCAGGAGGTCCTCTGCAGCGACCTCCAGGGAAGATCCCTGTTGTTTGAAATCAAAATAAGGGAAGGACCACATATTCGCCCAGAGTGCTCCTTTCGCTTGTTTTTCCAGATAGTATTTGTTGCCTGACTGGATGACAAAGAGAATTACATTCTTTTTAATGGTAGAAGGCCTTTTGGCCTTGACCGGTCTGAGAGCAATCGTATCTTTTGCTTTGGCGTGACAATGCACCTCCAGGGGGCAATCTGTGCAGCTTGGATTCTGAGGCTGGCAAATCAGAGCCCCCAACTCCATTAAGGCTTGATTAAAGCATCTGGCTTTGCCATTGAGTAAAAGTTCCTGTCCCTTTTGCGTGAAGAATTTCTTGGAAACACTTTTCGCTACATCTTCCTTCCAATCGAATAAGCGACTGAACACTCGCTGTACATTACCGTCAATGATGGGTTCTTCTTGTTGATAAGCGATACTGGCGATGGCTCCCGCCGTATAAGAACCGATGCCAGGCAGAGATTCTAAGGCTTTTCGATCCTGAGGCAACTGGTTGCCAAAGTCCTGCTGCAGCACTTTGGCTGTTTTGAGAATATTACGCGCTCTGGAATAGTACCCCAATCCTTCCCACAGTTTTAATAACTCCTCTTCTTCCGCTTTGGCTAAGTCCTGGATAGTGGGGTATTTCTCCATCCAGCGGTGAAAATATCCGATGACCGTATCCATCCTGGTCTGCTGAGCCATGATCTCGGAAATCCAGACTTGGTAAGGGTCATAGGTTTCTCGCCAGGGAAGGCTCCTTTGTTGATCTTCGAACCAAATGCAAAGTTTTTGATGGATTTCGGGGAGTTGATCTACTGAATTGCTCATAAAATACGGGGTCACTGGTGACAGAAAAAGATCGGATAAATTCAAATGGCCCTGACGGCAAGGAGGCTACAGAAAATCACAGGTAACTGGTGTTCGAGTAAAAACTATTCATCCTTATGGATCAACAGCTGAGGACAAGCCTAATCTTGCATTGACTCGAAGATGTGGGCGAACTCTGTTTGAAACTCTTCAAAAACTTGCCAAACTTGAGGGCTGAAACGCTCCGCACCGCTAATGCCCAAACGATCATCAAAAGCCAAAATTTTATAGGTTTTTTCGTGAGAAAATTCCGGCTTGTATTGTCGTTTGCTACGGAGAGCGTCATAACAGTCCGCTAAGCCTGTGATCAGGGCTTCAATGGGGATTTCCTCTCCCTTCAAGGGGGAAAGCTCACGGTAATCTTTAATGTGTTTGCTGACCGGGCTGATCGGGGTCCCATTGCCTTTGATGTTGGGGTAGCCATTTCCCATCCACGTTTGGTGATGATGCAAAGCAATATTGTAAGCCATCTTGAGTTTTGGCTCTTCCCTGCTACTATAATTCATCATCGTTTTGATAATTTGAGCACCAAAAACAGTATGCATCTGCATCATTTCCCTTTCTTCGGGAGTATACTTTTTAGGTAATTTGATCAATTCCGGAATGGCTACTTTCCCAATATCATGGAGTGCGGCTACTTGCGAAATGGCCTCAATAAAAGAGCCGGAGCAACCCATTTTCTGAGCGATCACCTTGGAATAGGCATTCACCCTTAGAATATGTTTGCCCGTGATTTCATCGCTATATTCCGCAGCGCTACACAGCCCCATGACTTTTTGTAGAAATTGCTCTTCATTGGCAATGGCTAAGTTCAGCAAGCGGACGATGGCGCGGGTATTGTTCACCAAGGTTCCAATGAATAGGCTGTCATCCTCACTCAACTCCTTGCCTTGATTGAAAGCGATAATGGAGAAATCTGTTTCGTGATAGTTGACGAAGTTATTGATGGGAAAGCCAAGGAACTCCTTGACTCGCTCGTCAAAAGGGAATTCCGTTTCAAACTCTTGCCGAGAGGAGAAATCCGAAATTTCTCCACTCACCACCATTTCTTGCTGGCGGGAATGCAAAACAGGTGCGGAGGAATCTTTAGAGATGACAATTTCTTTTGAATGTTCGAGTACTTCCTCCTGGCGTTTGGTCACTTTTCCAATCAGGTTCCCTTGTTTATCTGCTTTGGTGATAAAAACACCTTGATAGCCTACCTTGAGAATTAACTCAGCCAGCTCATAGAAAAGGTCATTGCTTTTCACATAGCGATTCAAGTTCTTTAAAAAACTATGATTGAACTGAGAGATCGCAGCAAAGTGAGAACGCAGTTCTTTTTGTTGGGTAATATCTATCATCCAAATCAGGATGATTTTTTTCTCTTTTTGAGAAGGGACTAGTTTAAATTTGACATCATACCACTTGCAGGAAATTTTTGAGTAGACTTCAATCGAGCTTTCATTCTCCCCGGAATTTGCTTTTTTAACAATCTGTTTGACGTTGTGCGTGCCAATGTAATCATAGAGATTGCTAATTCCGTATTGGCTGAAGTTTTTTTCTGTTTGCTTGCCCGCCAGTAAAACATCTCCCGATTGATCCATAATTAAAACGGGATCTTCACGCTCCATGGGCAAATTCAGCATCATTTCTTTATGCCGGTTGGAGTAGGCCATGGAAGTGCGGGAAAATAGCTGGACGAAAACAGGTACGATGAAGGGCACTACGGAAGTAATCATATTTCCCGTAGAAAGTTGATTAATAATGAGTCCAACAAAAAGAGAGTTGATATAAATCGAAGGCTTTACTACCTCACGAGCAAAGTAACAATAAAGCAGAGAGATCATAGGCCAGTATTCTGTGAGTTGTGTGATTAATTCAATTCCTAGCATTCTTATAGAATGTTCCCATTGAGAGGTAAATAGATATATGCGGTAGTATGGGTAAGGAGTAGCATCACTATCGAGATCTGATAGTAGGCCCCCCCATGCAGGTGCATGGGG
>NVSR01000180.1 GCA_002401295.1 SAR324 cluster bacterium
GAATAGTTGTAGCTGCCAAGTCTCCACCAAATAAATTATCAGGTGTAATACCTACTTTTTTACATTTTGGATGCATGAGTCTTTTGATAGACATATCTTTATCTTTATAAGTTATCTCTACTCCGGAAAACTGTATAGAAGTTACATCATCAGCTAAAAGAATTAACGATAACATAGTTAATATAAGTAATTTTTTCACAATAGCTTCCTTTTTATAGATAACATTTATCGTGAGCGATAATTTTCCGCTCGCGGTAAATTATTGCGTTCCACGTATTTGTTATCTTTGTAACTCAGTTGCCACTTAAGACAAAGCTTTAAGTGTTTTAATTATAAAGATTGGAATTAGTATAAATCCTAATCCAACAAGGTAAAGCATCCATGCTCTAAACCATTTATTTCTTGGATGTTCTTTATACTTTTTTATTATATTGGGAAGTCTTTTTTTATAACTTTTGTTGCTAAACCGCTCCCATAAAAGTAGAAATATAACCAAACCTATAAGAAATGTATTTTTTTCTATATTAATTAACTCATGTATCTTTGGATTTATTCCAGTAAAGTAATCAAATAGGATACTTATTCCAAATACTAAACAAATTTGTAACCCAAGAATACCTAAAGTTGTGTTGGTAATATAGTTACTGCTTTTCTTCTCTTTTTTTAAATAAAGGCTATAAAGTGAATAAAATGCATAATCAAAAATTCTCATTAGTTAAACTCTGCTATAGGTTCATCAACAGCATCATCTAAATAATCGCCAATACTTTTGCCAGTAATTGTTAAAGTTGCAATATCTGCTAAAAAATAACTGCCACTTATCATCCAACCAACAACAGGTACAAAGCCAACACCAACCATTGTAATATTCAAAACATGAGATGCTCTTACTTCTTTGTCATCTTTTATATCATATGCGATAACACCGAGGCTTAGTATTCCTAAACGCTTTGCCACTGTATCACTAAGTGCCGTACTTGCCGCGGATTTAAGAGTAGAAGTCTTAACAAACTCAGGCTTCCCAGGTGCACTTATTTTTTGTTTAAGATTTTCAGCAAGAATATGTTTTTGTTTTCTCGATAATGTTTCATAATAAGCTTGTGCTGTTGCTTGCATAGTTCCCGTTGCACCAATTGCATAGCCGCTTAAGTCTATCCCATCAAGAGAAGAGTCGCTAGACTCTTCTTCTTTATAACATAACTGCTCACCACTTATTTGTAATCCACGTCCATCACATACATGAAGCTCATTTGTTTTATTATCTATAAAACTTAAGTTCTTCCCATCAAAGTAAACCACTTGTGGGTCATTAAACTTAACCTTATTAACTATGGCTTCGTCCATAGCCATTAATGTTTGGTCTGATACTTCTCCATCTACTTTTAAAGGTTTACTATAAGGATGTATTTGTTCTTTTGGTGGTGTGTATGCCGTTTGAAATAGTTTAATTGAAGCGTGTACATCTTCGTTATAAACTTCATCTTTTACATGTAGCTTTGCTACATTGAGATTTAAAGCATTTAATGCTTTTTTTATTGGTTTTACATCTTCATCATGAGTTTCTAATGTATATATAATTTCAAGTTTTTTATCTGCTACTTTATTTAAAGGTTTTTCATTCTGAAAAATATAACTTCTTAGTGTGCCTCTATGCTTTGTTATTAATCCAGCAGATGACTTTCGTTCTATATCTGATGAAGCTGTAAAGATATGTTTATTATTTTCTTCTTCATCTAGTTTGAAAATATCTTTGATAAAGATGAAGCCTTTATCATTACTTACTTCTGTAAACTTTTTTTTAGAAATAGTTTCAAATGGTAAATCCATTTTATCAGCTATTCTTTTCTTTTGCTCAATTTCAAAAGTGTGTTTAGTATTTGGTAAGTCGATTTTTACTCTAAGTTTCACTTCTAGACCTAATCGTTCCATATCATTACGAATATTATCAATATTTTTCTTGTCTTTTTCAAGATTAACCCATTGTTTATCTTCAACACGAACAGCTGTATTATGACAAGTCAATACCTCCATTTCTTGGAGTATTGCTTTGTTTTGTCTTGTGTAAGGTGCAATCTTTTCTTCAGTACTAGAATTGTTTTTACAGCTTTCTATTATCTCTTGTCTTCTTATGTCTTTTGGGTCTGCAATAGGAACTATAAACGCAGTATTTGCATTTACTTTTTTACGATGAGCTTCATCTACGTCTCTTCGCTTTTTTCTAAGTTCAAATATTCGTCTTTCTTCAATTTCATCAGCTATCAAAAGTTCTCCATAAATAATATATTCAGTTAATATTTGTTATTTTAGCTTAAAGGTTATTTCAAAGCAAGTTTTTGTGGAAGATAACGTTTAAGGAGAGCAGTATTTGACCCGCTATTGGGTCAAATATTGGCTCCTGCGTTTTGTTATAGACTGTATTTATTTACGCCATTCATCGTCACGATACCAAATAAACTTATGTGATTCACATTCTGTATTATTTAATTGATTAATGATTGATGGATCTGGAAATTGAGAATTTAGAACAATTCCCCATCGTTCCCAGCCAATATCAAAAATAAATATGTGAAGACTGTCTACTTTAACTATTGAATAGTGATAGAGTGTACAAGATTCTTCATCTTTTGTAGGATGTTTTTTCCATATATCTAAGTGATCAACTAATTGACCATTAATAATAGGCCATATACTCTTTGTAATACCTTGTCTAGTATATTTCCTAAGTTTATTAAAATCTTTATGTAATGCGAAGCTCCTATTGTCATCAGCTAAAATTTCTATTGCCATTTTTCCAAGAAACCTACCCATGAGAACAAGATGTTTTGGAGATAAAAGAAATTTAAAACTTGTTTTATCTCCATTCTGTACATCTTCTAACATCTTTTTGTCTTGCATACTAACTGACATTGAACCATTGTCATGTGCAGTAAAATTTACAAACTGATCATTATGTTTGGAAACTATAGGAAGTTTTCCTTTGTCCTTTTTAGGTACCGAAAAGTCTATGGATGGGAGCTTCCCTTTTTTAGACTTTGTTCCATACTTTACGCGCCAAAATGCAAATGGAGTTTTTAGTAAAACGAAAGATTGAACTGCTCTACCAAAATAGTTTTGACATTTATCACAGACACAGTTATGAAGTAAGAAATCATCATTACCGAGTGACTTGGGAATAATATGTTCTATTGTATTATAAGGGCCTTTCTCATAACAAAATATACATTCATCCATTTAAGTTCATCCTATGTATAACGTTTGGCTTCATATTTCTCTCCTAGTAGTTGTTAGGATTTTACTCATTTAGCTGTTTAAGTATTTCCTTAGCTAATGCTTGTTTTTCTTGTGCCCAATCATATTCACAATATCTTTTTATTTCCTGCACTGTCATTTGTTGTGATTCATTAGATGTATATTGAAATATTCCTTTATTATTAGGTACTGAAAAAAAGATTGTTTTATCTGAACAGTCAGGTTCAGTCATCACTACTTTTAGTTCTTTTTTGTACTGCATTAATACTTCTCTAAATCCACCGATACTCATATCATTGGGCATAACGATAAAAATTGACCCAACCGGAGTGTTAAACCATGTTAAGGGTTCTGTTATAGCTCCCCATTTTGTTTTATCTAGAATTTTAATCCATGGCTTTCCATCAACTTTAGATAATGTTTCACTTTCAAATATATATCTTGGGATGCTAGGTATTGTAAATAATGCAATAAAAAAAACTATTCCAGCGATAATTTCGGGTTTAGGAGCATTTGTAATAACTTTTTTTAGTCCAAAGGCTAAAAAATAAGCTATTACTGCAACAATGGCAATTCCATAGATTGATTCTACAAAGACCCACTTTATTATTGATATGATTATTTCCATTTATATATCCTATATTTTGTTAGGTTCTTGATATATTTATAATTCAATTTAGTGTTTTCTTGTAATAAGAGTCTTTCCAATAAATAAAGATAAACTACCAAGTATAATGAGTATGTAAGGCCAAAATTTTATAGCTAATAATACTATTCCACCTTTTCTATACGCTGCTGCTTCCGATATTTGTTCTGAAGTAGCATTTGCAGTTGGGTCAACCCAATCACCAACCATCCATACACCAGCAAGAAAACAATAAAGTCCAGATATTAAAATTATCCATCCAAGAAATTTTAGAATGAGTTTCCAACCTTTTTTTTCAGAAAACTCCGCAATTGGTATTGATCCAAGCATAACTATGAAACTTATTGTTATAAGATTGCTAGTAAACATATATGTACTCCTTTAAAGCTAACGTTTGACTTGATAAATAGTTTAGCCCGCAAGGGTAAACTATTTCTCTCCAAGGTTTTGCTAGACTTTAGTAAGTTAATCTCTTCTTCTTGTACTTTTACCTGAAAAAATTGTTTTTTCAAATACAGCATAGATTATTTCACTTGTTGTCCATCCCCCATATTCATCGAAAACCTCGTTATTATTATTTCCCCAATATTGAAGATATAGAGTTCCATTTCCTTTATAAAAGTCTAAAAATAAATATGTTGTATAATCATATATTCCAAGACTTGCAAATTCATTTAATATAGCTAAATTAGTTGTTGTACACTCCCCAGTGTTACTTTCATAACCAGACATTTCAAATCTCTTATGTTCTTTTTTGAAAGCTTCTTTATCTATGTGTCTTAAGTTGTTTTCAATACTACTATCAAAAGAAAGTTTTTGACGAATATATTCAAGCACCTCTTCTTTTGTTTTCGCTTTTAAATCTTCTCTTGTCATTTTTTACCTTTATTTTTATTATTGTTAAACAGTTAATCATTAGAGTCTAACTCTTTGTTGAAGGAACACCTTAGCGTTATTATACTTAATAGGATAAATAAGAGACATTACAAATGTCCTATTAATTTTAATAGAATTCCTATATTTTGGATTATACTCCTTTGTTTCGCAAATAAATCTTTTTAACCTTAAGAAAAAAGTGTCCTTTTTATAAGGGGTATACCGTATTAGTAGAGATTAATGTTGAGTTAATTGCTTGGTATGGGGTTTAAGGAACATAATGTCCCTTAAACATCAAAATGGAAGGAATAAAGATTTAGTGAATAGAATGAAACTTACATGAAGGATATTAATTATTATT
>NVSR01000181.1 GCA_002401295.1 SAR324 cluster bacterium
ACAGGTAAGTTGGAGTAAGCGCAGCGTCTCCAACTCAGGATATCCTGGGAAAGGAAGACTTCATCGGAAGAATAATTTTCTTCCAACTCCATTAAGCTGAAAATCAAGCCTGAGAGTTAACTACTTGAATGATGAAATAATTGATAATGAAGAGTTTTACTTTGACCATTTAAAAAATAGATTTTAACCTAAGTTGTATTTTTCCAAACACATTAATTTGGTTCATCACTTCAATTTTCAAAAAGTAGATCTATGAGCGAAGAGCAAGCAAAAGGTAAGGTAGAAGAATTTAAGTTCCAGGCTGATATGTCACAGCTTCTGCATCTAATTACTCATTCCCTCTATACTCACCGAGAAATCTTTCTACGGGAATTAGTTTCTAATGCATCGGATGCCTTGAACAAGTTGCATTTTGCTTCCTTGACTGACGACAAGATCTTGGGAGACGACGCAGAACTAAAGATTGATATCTCCCTGGACGAAGAGAAGAAGACCTTCAGCATTACAGATAACGGCGTGGGCATGACTCACGACGAATTAGTCTCTAATATCGGTACCATCGCCAGCTCAGGAACCTCCAAGTTCATGAAGCAACTAACTGGTGATAAAGACAAGGACATGGAGCTGATTGGTCGCTTCGGAGTTGGATTTTATGCTGTTTTCATGGTGGCAGACGAAGTTACCGTTGAGAGTACATCTCAAGAAACAGGGGAAGCTCATCGCTGGATTTCCGAAGGAACCGGATCTTACACTATCGAAAAAATCGAGCGGGAACAACGAGGAACAACAATCTCCTTCACTTTCAAAGAAAGTGCGGAAGAGTTTGCTCAGAAGTGGAAGATCGAAAATACTATCAAGAAGTACTCTGATTTTGTTTCCTTCCCTATCAGCATCAATGACGAAAAAGCCAATAAAGAGATTGCTCTTTGGGCTCGCAACAAAAGTGATGTATCGGATGAAGACTATAAAGAGTTCTTCAAGTATATTTCTCATGGTCAGGCCGACCCTATGGACTGGCTACACCTGAGTGTGGAAGCACCTGTTCAGTTCAAGTCCGTTTTGTTTGTCCCTAAAGAGGCGGATCGTGACATGTTCACGCAAAACCTGGATTCCAAGATCCATCTTTATGTGAAGCGTGTTTTCATCCAGGATGATTGCAAGGACTTGATCCCACAGTGGCTACGATTCGTACATGGTGTCGTTGACTCAGAAGATCTGGACTTGAATATTTCTCGTGAAGTCACTCAGTCTTCTCCTGTGATGGAAAAGATCAGCAAGTATTTAGTTCGCAAGCTGCTGAGCGAGTTCAAAGGCTGGGCCACTAAAGACGAAGAGAAGTACGGCGAATTCTGGAAGAATTTCGGTAACTTCATCAAAGAAGGAATCCACGTAGATTTCTCCAACCGGGAAAAGTTGGTTGAGCTCTATCGTGCTGAGTCTTCTCTGGAAGCAGACAAGCTAGTTTCCTTAGCTGACTACACAGAGCGCATGAAAGAAGGTCAGGATGAGATCTACTATGTTTACGGCAAAAACCGTGCAGCCATTGAGCAGAATCCAAACCTGGAATACTTCAAGAAGAATGACATCGAAGTTCTTTACCTCTATGAAGAAATCGATACCTTTATCATGCCTTCCCTGGGGCCATACAAGGAAAAACAAGTTGTTGGTATTGATAAAGCTGACCTGAAGCTGAACGATGAAGACGATGATCCCAACGTAATGGAAGAAGGTGAGAAGAAAACCTTGCTGGAAGCTTTCAAAACACTACTGGGAGACCGTGTTGAAGATGTGATTGAGTCCCAACGTCTGGTAGACAGTGCTTGTACTCTGGTTAGCCCCAAAGAAAGCATGGACGCCAACATGGAACGCATGATGAAAATGATGGATCAGAACTTCAAAGGCGGCAAGCGTGTCATGGAAGTCAATCTGAAGAATTCTTTGATCAAGCATTTGGCGAAGATTCAACATCGCTTCCCTGAAGATCCTCTACTGACAGAGTGCATCGAGCAACTTTACGAAGGTGCTTGCCTGCAGGAAGGTTCTCTGGAAGATCCAACGAAGATGGTTCCTCGTGCTACCAGCATCATGGAAAAAGCCACAGACCTCTACTTGAAGTCTTTGGAAAATTAAGTTTCGAAGGGAGTAAAAAAAACTCCCTACAATAGGGCGGGGTTACACCCCCGCCTTAAATCCCCCCATTTCCTCTGTTGCCTCCCAGCCCAAAATCGCTTTCTTACGTGACGATCCCCAACGATAATGGTGAATGCGACCGGTTTTCGCAATCACACGATGGCAAGGAATCATATAACCCACCGGATTAATCGCAATCGCAGTAGCTGCAGCGCGGAAAGCTTTTGGTTTTCCAATGTAAGCCGCAATGTCCTGATAACTGACCAAGCGACCTCTGGGAATACTCAATAAAGCTCTCCACACATTGATCTGAAAATTGGTCCCCTTCAGCAGCAAATGGAAAGATTTAGATTTTTGGGTTCGCTCTCGACTGAAGATGTGATCCACAATGGGAGAAACTTCCTTTGAATTTTCAGTAAGAGTTGCTTCAGGCCAACTTTTTTGTAATGCCTCCAGTGCCTGGGCAGGATCATCATCTTCCACAAAACCCAAGTGGCAGATACCTCGTTCCGTTTTGGCTAAAAGACATTGCCCAAAGGGAGATTGCTGAAAAGCATATTCAATATTCAGTCCCTCACCCTTTTTTTTGAACTCCCCGGGGGTCATGGCTTCAAAGGTTACAAAGAGGTCATGCAAACGACTGGATCCAGAGAGGCCTACGTCCAAAGAAGTATCCAGCAAATTTTGTGATTCCTCTAATTTCCCTTTTGTATATTCCAGTGTCAAAAACTGCAGGAATTGCATCGGACTAATGCCAACCCAGCGCTTAAACAATCGGTTGAAGTGATACTTGCTCAAATGCACACTGGAAGCCAGTTCATCCAAAGTGGGTTGGGATTTAAAGTTCTGCTCCACAAAGCGAATCACTTTTTCAATACGGTAATAATCTTCTGATTTTTGAGAATAATTGACGTCATTCATAATACACCTCTGTTACTGGCTGTAGGATGGATTAGTACTGAATTGCAAATACCTGGAGTATTGAATTGCGAATACTTGGAGCAAGAACGGTACCCATCAAATTCTAGTAATTTTATTTTATCCAGCTCCCTTTTACCTTCTTTCATAATGAAAATACCACCCCTTTCACCACCCGAATCTTGCTATCATTTTGAGCAAGATTCGGGTGGTTGTTTATACCTCTGAGGATTCATGATGAGCATATATTTATTTACTCGATCTTAATGCACAACATAATCAGAATGCTTGGTATCAAATGAATCCTATGAAAACGGAAAAACAACAAGCCCCAAATCAAAAGCAGAGTCCTGATTCACCTAAAAAACGGACTTCCAATCCAGTCATAGGTAAAAAGGAATGGGGATTGATTTTGATCCTATCTTTACTATGGGGAGGTTCCTTTTTCTTTGTGGAGGTGGCGGTCAAGGAGCTATCGGCCCTCACCATCGTCTTTTACCGTGTTGCTTTGGCTGCTGCTCTACTACTGGGATTCTTACGCTGGCAGGGCAAAAAAATGCCTACTTCTCCAGGATTATGGGCCTGCTTCCTAGTGATGGGAGCACTCAACAACCTCATTCCTTTCAGTCTGATTGCATGGGGACAAAGTCATATTGAGAGTAGCTTGGCATCTATTCTCAATGCTGCGACTCCCATTTTTAGTGTAATCCTGGCACATTTTTTAACGAAAGAAGAGCGACTTACTTTTAACCGCATTACCGGAGTTTTAATCGGCTGGTTGGGTGTCTCCCTACTCATCGGCTGGGACTCACTGCAAGGGTTTAGTTTTCATGTGATGGGGCAAGTAGCTGTTTTGGGAGCCGCCTGTTCTTATGCACTGGCAGCAATTTACGGACGACGGTTTAAGGGACTGGATCCCATCATTGTCGCTACTGGTATGCTCTGCGGTTCAACGATCATGATTAGCCCTATCGTTTTCATTGTGGCGCCCCCTTGGACTGTAACTCCCAGCTACCAGACTTGGATGGCTTTGATTGGACTTGCCTGCCTCAGCACGGCATTGGCTTATATTATCTACTTCCGTGTATTGGAAGTTGCCGGTGCCACAAATATTCTATTGGTGACTTTCTTGATACCCGTGAGTGCCATTTCCTTGGGAGTTGTTATTTTGGGGGAACAATTGAGTAGCAATGTCTTGGCTGGTATGTGTTTGATCTTTCTGGGGCTACTTGCGATTGATGGGCGTTTGCTGACTAAGTGGAAACAAAAACGAAAGACGAGTCAGACTTCACTGCGTTGATAACGAAGAATCTGACCACGAAAGGGCTGCGTTAGATAGTCAGCATTTACAGGTTTACGTTGACTATGGGAGTAGCTCGATTAATCTTTGGATAACACTATTAATAATATAACTTCATCATGAACGGCTTCAATCGTAAAAATTGACCTGCTTGCCTATGATTCTATGTTCTCTAATTCAGCATTGATGGCATCCATTGAGATCACCACTTCATAGAGCGAGAACAATAGTGAGATGGATAAGGTGATCAAACTCATTCCAAAAAGCCATTTTCCAACCAAGTCAACCTCCAGGAAAAGAGAGAGCATCGAGAAGGTACACAAGAGGAAACTGACGACTCCAAAGGTCTGCATCAGTTTGATAAGCAAGAGCCGTTTCCTCAAATTGGACAATTGCCGAAGAATAATCTCCCGCATTTCTTCTTTATTTGCCCCATTGAGCTGTCGAATCAGTTGAGCTAAAACCAAAAACCGATTGGTGTAGGCCAACAAGAGCAGGGAGATTGCCGGAAATAAAAGGGCGGGTGTTGTGAAGCTCATAAGAAGGTACTGTTTGTTTATATTTTGAATGTGACATAGTCACTGATAATCACAGATTGAACATTTAATACTGGGCTCTCATATACAAACAGACAACCCAAATTGAGAAAAGGTATGTTCAAAAAAATATTCGGTTTATTGGTAGTTGCAGGCTTATCCTCCGGAGCGGTAATGGCGGAAACAGATCAAACGGGGGCCGTCATCTT
>NVSR01000182.1 GCA_002401295.1 SAR324 cluster bacterium
TGAAATATTTTAAGAAGATTAAAATAATTACCAAGAATAATTAGTTATAAATGAAGAAAATGATCCTTTTTATGACGAATAAGATTTTATCTAACTATCTAACACTTTTTTAACCTACAATATATTAATTCATAAAGTTTATTTAAAAACAAACCTAGATTTGATAAATAATCAAAATAAAATAGGAGAATTATTAGTCGAAATTATTTTTGAAGAACCAAAAAATCAACAACCCGAGAATTTATTAGGAAAAAAACTCAATTTTACAATAAAAATCAACAATTTAGATATGACTTTTGAAAGCAATTATTAAAAAATTTACTGTGGTTATAATTTTATTGACGATGAAAATGAAATTTAATTCTTTAGAATAATTAATATCTCCACCATAAACACAATTAGCACCAGAAATTAATAGATAACGAGAAATTTCAACCAAGGCATCTTGTAGATGAAGGTGATCAAATAACAGATACCCTTCTTTTGCTAATTCTGGGTTTTCAGAAATAGAAAGTCCTATCATTCGATTCTCCAAAAAATGCTTCTCAAATTTTTCCTCCAAACTATTTTGGGAGGAGTAAAGCATAGGGGTTACAAACTCAGTATTGGGTTTTTGAGCTCTCAAAATGGAAAGTTCTTCATTGCCCAATGGAGGGTCTGGATATATTATTAATTGTTTTTTATCACCTTTACTTAGTGTCAACAATTCGGGAGGCAAAGCCAAATGTTCAGAAGAAACCGCCTGTTTTTTATCCAAAAATAGGATGGTTTCTTGATTGAGGTGTTGGTGGTATTTGTATCGAAGAGTCTCTAACAAGACCGTAGCAATAATTGCACGAACGTTACTATTTCCTGTTTCTGTAATTTTTAATTTAATGCTTGGGACATTCCCTAAATAAGGAAAAATACGCTTTGTACCATACTTAACCGCATTTACATGAATAATAGGGCGATTGTTATTTTTGGCATACAAGACTTCTTTTATGCACCATTCTCTTGAGCTATATTCATCAGTATCTAGTATCAAGAAAATAGACTCTGTGATAGATGCAGTAATTTCGGTTTCAAAATTTTCTCCCTTGCCAATATCTACAACGTCTATGAAAGGTTGAAGCCCAAATTTTAATTGATCAATAGCATCTTTGACCATAAGTGCCAGAGTGCTGCCATCTTGCCGAGCATGGCTAACAAAAACCGTAACAGGCAATTCTCTTTCATTTGTTTGAAGGGGGTATAGCCTAGTTGATAATTTGAACGCAATTTGTAATAAAAGTTCATCCTCTTTTTCTTCCTCTTCAAAATCGTATAAATTGAGTCGATTATTAAGGTTCAATTTTGTTGAAAACTGGCTCGCATTCTTGTTCGTAGCAATAGGATAGAACAAAGTCGTTTGTCTATTTTTACTACAATAATCATGTACTTTAAGAACCTCTTGTTCCCATTTTTGAGACGCATCATCAATCGTCATATGTTCATCCATGAAAAACAGAATGCAAGTTTGTTCAGATTCCTCCCAGTTGATGGTTTTAATCAAATTTTCAGGATTCGAAATGAAATAAGTTGGAATTCCAATGCCTCGCTGTAAGGGATGTTGTACCTCTCTTGAAAAGGTAGAAAAAATGGTCTTGGCATAACTCAAGCCTTGATAATTATCAGGATGCCAAAGAATATAAATATTTAAAGGATAGATCATGATTCGCAATAAATTACTGGTCATTAATAGGAAACCTATTATGATTGGTGGATAAAAAAAGGATTGATTGGATAGATTTAGAAAGGGGAATTAGGGTTTAGTTTTCTTAGGCAATGTTGACTATTGCCAGCCTTTTTGATCTTCGCCTCGATTTTTTCCAAACATCGGTCTTGAATTATTAGGATCTATTTGCTTCCTTCTATCAAACGCTTCGTGGATCCAACTCTGGACATGAGCCTTATTCGTAGACCAATTATGAATTGTTGCAAAGCCATTACCTAAATTGTCATACAATCGAGGAGGAATCGTATACTGATTGTATGTATCCTTTCCATAACTAGGATGAGAAGGCAATAAAATACCAATCAAGCCATTTCTTGGATTTAGTGTTGTACCTCTTATACTAGAAGATATTTCCCAATCTACATGTTTGCGCTTCCAGGTATCCTTGCCAATCAAAACAACAGTAACTGTTGAATCTCGCAAATATTCGTCTCGAATTTTTTGTCGAATGGTTTCCGTTTTTAAATTGGGATCAAGGTCTCCAATTTGTACAGATTTAGAAACCATAATATTATGTTTATCGCTGAATAGTCGCTCAAATTCATTTCGATAACCTTGATCATTTGCATGATGATAACTTACAAAAACATTGTGTCGTTTTGCCATAATTTAGTATAGATTTTGATTTAAAAATAAAGCCACTTCGGGAAGCCCATTCAACCAATGGGCCCCATTGTTTTGAACCATTTTTCCAACCGCTTTTAGCGATTGAATTTGAGGAGGAGAAAAGCCCTCTTCCAAAAAACAGAAAATCGTTTTCTGGGGTCGTTTGTTGGAATCATCCACCACTTCTGCAATAGAATAAACGCCTAGTATATCTACAGTAATAACATACAGACAATAAGTGCATTTTTCTCGTTGCAAGATTTCTTCTTGATAGGCTTCTTCTGTCCAAACCGCCACTACAGGATTAAAATACTCTATTTGTAATTGAGGAATTAAGGCATTTCTCCAAGTAGATTGGTTGCAGGTTCCACCTAGGAAAACTTTTTTGTTTTTCATTAGTAACCTTTGTGTATATGTGTTGATTGAAATTGAACTAAGAGCATGCTTCTCGTTCTGAAATAAATTTTAAAATAGAAAAGCATACTCCTGCAACGTTTTAATTAGTGTTGATAGAACTATGGTATTTCAAAATTAAAAAGTCATTCACAATTTCAAAAGAAATAATTTTTTGTTCCATAGCTAGTAGCCCTTTAGGGATTGTTGTAAATGTATTTCTAATATCATCCGCCCCAATCCAGAATGCATGAAATTTGTCTTTAACCGCAATGATTTCATTATCATTAAAAGAGGCGATACAATTGTCTGTTAGTGTACCAAATGATAATTGAGCATTATGGTTATCACCAGTGAATTTTATTTTTAATTCAAATCCCTCTGTTGGAAAACTTTCAATAGGAGCTGTTTCAATCCATGTTTGTAACTGTTCTGCTGATTCTGCAACCTGCAATTTGACAGCTATAGTGTTTAAGTCGAAAGGGCCCAAAATAAGTTCTTCATCCGATTTGATAGAAAGCTCTTTCGTATCAGGATTGAAATTAATGGAGTCAAAATTTGTTCTTGGTATCATAATAGTTAATTATTTAATGCAAATAAGGGACCTACTCTATTCTGGCTTTTCGGCGTCCGCCATTTAATTTATTCTCGTTCAATACAGTTCGTTAGGCAATTAAGAGACCCTTGCCTTCGTATAAATGGATTGTAATCTTGACGCATTAGTGTAACCTCATAACCTAAATCTTCCCATAACCATTGGTTTTGTAGGTCATAAATATGCAAGTCTGTCCAAGAGCCATATAGTTCTCTTGTTTCTGCACACTTTTTAGACGAATAATCACTATTGATTCCATAAGAGGGCATAATAACATTCTTGACGACTCGTGGGTCTAAGCCACTGTTATCATAATAATGTTCTACTAAA
Source organism: SAR324 cluster bacterium (assembly GCA_002401295.1). Classification (GTDB taxonomy): domain Bacteria; phylum SAR324; class SAR324; order XYD2-FULL-50-16; family XYD2-FULL-50-16. The sequence continues at coordinate 3,681 of NVSR01000182.1, forward strand.
CAGTTGTTGTAACTCGCCCAACACCAATAGCGTGTTTTTTGATGGTCTATTCGCTCATCATAATAAGTCAGTGGTAAATGGTTTCTAATAATCTTAAAAGGTATACTTAAGTTTCGGAGCTCTCTTTTTAGATGGAAAATGGTCTCCTCTATTGCTCTTGTAGTTTGTGTGATAACATCTTTTATCAACTCTTTTATATCAAAGGGTGTATCGTCTGTAATTGAAAACCCAATGACGGGTTCTCCAATCACTAAAATTTCTTGCCCTTCTTTATTTTTGCCTGCTAATGTAATGAAGAGATCTAAATGAAAAACAGCTTGTCTTTCTGCACTCGCTTCATATTTATTACAATAACCATCGCTAGTTGATCGGCATTCTGGCCAAAAAAGATGTAAATCAGTAGATTTTGATTCTAGGAGAATAATATTCTTTCCCAACCAATTTTCTCCATGTTCTTTAATCGTTTCTTTATTGGTTCTATTAAGACCGATAAGTGTGAAATTTTTTCCAATTAAAACATTACCTCCAACAAAGGGAACAAGGCTATCACTGTGCTGGATGTTTAAATTAGCTAAACCTATTTCTTCTAAACTATGTACCAATTCTCTAGCAACATTTTTATTGCTAGATTCATTGCAAGGTTCTACCAAATAGGTTTGATCTTTGCCAGCTACGTTATAGGTTATAGGCAAAAAACAATCCTGAGCCCAAGGAGCTAAGTCACTTGAATCATAAATAATTGGTACTTGACAGAAGTAATTACCTTTCTGATTCGCTAAGATATAAAGTGCTTTGGATTGATCTTCTGAAAGTGTATTAGACTCCGCTATCAATAAAAATTGTCGACCTCCTCCTCCCATTTGTACAATAAGTTCTTTAACAAATTCAAAATAAGGATAAATAGAATACGCTCCGTTTGTTGGAAAAAATAAAATGATTGTTTTTATTTTTCCATAGACGGATGAAATAATTCTAGGTTTACTTCCAGGGACTTTTATCGTTGTCTTTAGACGATGATTTGATTGTTCTGTGCGTTGTTTTTCCTGTGCACCTGTTGTATTCTTACTAGATAAACTACTTAGTTTAGAGGGTAATAATTTAAGTTGTAGGCTGCTTGTCATAATTGAACGGCTATTTTTTTAAAGAAAAATGGATGTTGATTATTGAATTGTCAAATTTGATCGTGTTCTCCTGCTGGAGTATATTTATAGGAATAGTAACCTTAAGTATTTGATGAAATAGAATTCCTCTATTTTTAGTGTTGATGGATTCATTTTTCGTATTCCTGCAGTTGCTTGATAGTATCTTTGTAGAAGGTGCTTTCCACTTTTTGTTCATCTGCTTTTTTTGCTACAGT
>NVSR01000015.1 GCA_002401295.1 SAR324 cluster bacterium
ACTCCTCAAAACATAAAAAAAATTAAATTTGATCAAGTAAGCTTTGCTTATGTGAAAAACAAACCGGTTCTCCAAGAAATTTCTTTCTCCATTCAGCCGAATTCGATTACGGCATTGATCGGTGACTCAGGATCAGGAAAAACAACAGTAATCGATTTAATCTGTGGGCTTCTTTCTTCTCAGTCCGGCGGTATTTATGTGAACGACAAACCTTTAGAGCATTTTTCAATGAGTGCTTGGCGCAAGCAAATTGGTTATGTGGCGCAGGATCTTTTTCTCTTTCATGATACAGTTTATAGAAATGTAACCCTGGGTGACCTGGAAATTAGTCGCTCTCAAGTAGAAAAGGCTCTACGGGGTGCTGGTGCTTGGCAGTTCATAACTGAACTGGAAAATGGGCTAGATACTGTCATTGGTGAACGGGGTATGCTTCTTTCTGGAGGACAGCGGCAGCGTATCTCTATCGCTAGAGCCTTAGTGCGCGACCCACAACTCTTGATTTTAGATGAGGCAACTACGGCCTTGGACCCGCAAACAGAAGAAGCCATCCTGGAAACCTTATTGAAATTGAAAAAAAATATGATGATTTTTTCGATTTCTCATCAACCGGCCCTGGTTGAAGTTGCTGACTACATTTATAGACTGAGTAATAAATCGATTAGCTTGGTTAAAGTAAAGGATAAAGCAACTGCCTGAGTAAATGGAAAGCATAAGCAAGGATTGGAGTCAGAAAAATGTTAAAAGGCGAGAACAATCATAGTGGGAAAAAAGTTCTTATTCCGCTTTTTTATCATTATTACTTATTTGACTATTTTCAAGAGCTGGTCCCACAATTGATTTTGGATGGATTCAGAGTGACGATCATCACCAATGATCAAAAAATCAAGCAACAATTTGAAGGAAAACATCAGGATATTGAAGTAGTTCCAGGACCACCTCCTCTTGTTCGTGCTTGCCATAATCGAGGCCGAAAAGGAGTGGTGCGGATTTTGTTTTGGCTATTCGGTTGGTCTTGGGTTTGGAAACTTAAGCAACAATATGATTTTGTAATTGTTCCTTGGGATTATAAAGTCCTTTGGTACCTTCTAAGCCGTGTATTACCCTCTCTAACAGTTCATAATGTAACTGATTTCCTTGATGTTGAACTTAAACTGGGGGAGCATTATTTTCCTGTAGAAAAAGAAAATATTCTTTTGCATAAAATTCTATTTACGTTAGATAAACTCTGCGGTGGGACCTTATTACCCAAGGCTAATCGCCGAATTTTAAAATATCCACAACTTTGGTTTATTGATCGTCTGATGGGTTATCGGCATGTCAATGGACAACAAGGATTCAGTGGAGTGAACTATCTCACTGTAATGGGTGATAGTATTAAAAAGAACTATGAAACGGCAGGTTTAACACCAGGTAGGAGTAAAACTAAAGTCATTGTAACAGGTAGCCCTAGCTATGAAGGTATCTTAGCTATCCCGAATCAATTCAATATGGAAGAGCGTCATCTTTTTCGCCAAAAATTGGGTATACCGAATTCAGCACGTCTCTTTTCTTTCTTTCTTTCCCCTTCTTCTTACACAGAGATACAAGAAAGAGAGGTTGTTGAAGTGGTAGAAGCCATCCATCGAGAGAATCCAGGAAGCTACTTTATTCTCAAGTTTCACCCCAAAACAAGAAAAGGGGACCCTGAACGAATTATGGCGCATTTAAGCCATATTGAGAAACAGCTCGTATTAATCAAGGATTTTCATGGAGACGTGTTTAATGCCAAACTGATTCTATCATCCTACTGTATTGTACAGAAACAAAGTACGGTTGGTTATATCGCAATGATGTATGCTGTCCCAGTCGTTTCTTATAATATCTATGAAACAGATTATGATGATGACATGTATAGACTGATTGGTGGTTCTTTTCATTCAGAGACTTTAGATGAATTAATCCATAATATAAAACAACTGGATGATCCCATAGAGCTAAAGAAATTAAAGATCTTACAGGATGAAGCTTGTCGGAAATTTTGTACTAAGCTCAAGTCCCCTTGTGGTGAAATCTCAAAAGTTATTCAAACACATTTTTCCAGTGCAACATTATAGGATCCCCATAATGTTTAGAAAATCAATCGAAAATATTATTGATAAATGCATTCGGAACTCAGAGAAAGGCCCTTTTAAACGCAAACTTGTTTCTATTTTTAGAACCCTTGTGCAACAACCTGCGATGTTGCCTTTTGTTATCTCCTATGTCAGCTCGACATTAAAAATAATCAGCCCGGCTTCCTCATCTCCTGAAAAAATTCGGCTTTTGGTATTGAGTGAGGAACGTTATCAACAGGACTTGGCCGTCTTAGGGGCGCACCCGGAAGTGGAACTGGTTTCTTTACCTTCCAAAGTACAGGAGCTTGTCAATGCAATCTGGGTTTCTGAAATTCGATCCATTACTGAAAAGGATAAAAATGCCTTCCTCTGGAACGAACATCCTGCTGTTCAGCAGACACGTCAAAACTTACACAATTACTTAAAAAGGTTAATAAGAGGACTAGCTAAAAGATCTGAATTTGATGCAATTGTAAGTTGTACCTTCTATTATTTACGTGATCGGGACTGGGAGCTTGCAGCTGGCGCAGTGGGTATACCTTTCTTTGTTTTACACAAGGAAAACATGAAAGATCCCGTCACTCATCCCTCGACAATTGCCAGGTATAAAAAGAAACGATTCAAATTTACTGGGCAGCGCATTTTTCTAGCCAATAACTTGGAAAGAAAAGTTTTATTGCAGGCAAAGGCTGCACAGGAGGAACAGATTTCAATTGTAGGTGGACTACGTATGGATGCCATTCATCAGCGCATTCACTGCTCGGGAATTCCGAGGCCTCGTAGGAAGGTGGTATTGTTTTCTTCTCACCATTGTATTGGGTTGCTGCAAATACCTAAAGCAGTAGGATACTTTAATCCAGATCGAGATGCTGGGTTTATTCAGTATTTTGACAAAGTACATGGCACAATTGCGCAACTGGCTTTTGATAATCCAGATGTGGAAGTAGTGATCAAGCCCAAGTGGATGGGATCTTGGTATGAAGAAATTCTGAAAGCAATTAAGCGAACAACAGGGCTTGAAGGAGATAAAATACCAAATCTCAAGATTGGCATTGAGGTGCCAGCACAGCAACTAATCGAAGAGTCCTCCGTTGTAGTAGGGCTTAACTCTACAACTCTATTGGAAGCCAAATTATATGGTCGTCCAGTAATCATCCCACTTTTTGAAGAAGCAGCAGGCAAGTATTTTAATAGTAATGTTTATTTTCATGACTATTTAGATGAGTTTAATATTGCCCACTCTACAGAAGCTTTAACAAAGTCGATTCTTGATGAGCTAAATGGTATTTCTTCTCCTCCACAGCCTCTTTCAGCGGGGATGCTCAGCGATTATTTGGGTTATTTCGATGGTCAGATTACAGCAAGAGTTGTTGATCTGATGAAGCAGGATTTAAAAACAATCAATGCAGAAAAAAATGTCAAACGTAAAGGTTGATATATGAAACGAAGTATCTGTGTTGTGATCACGGCAAGGCCTTCCTATTCAAGGATTAAGAGTGTATTAAGAGAGATCCATGAACACCCGGACCTTGAGTTGCAATTAATTGTTTCAGGTTCAGCTTTATTAGATAAGTATGGATCCGTAATTGATGTAATTCGAGCTGATGGTTTCGAACCCAATGCTCAAGTGCATATGGTGGTAGAAGGAGAGAACCTGGTGACTAGTGCCAAATCCACTGGATTGGGAATCATGGAAATGTCTACTGTTCTGAGCCATTTGAAGCCCGACGCTGTCCTATCCGTTGCTGATCGCTATGAGACCATTGCAACTGCGATAACGGGTGCCTATATGAATATTCCGGTGATCCATGTTCAAGGAGGAGAAGTCACTGGTTCGATTGATGAGAAGGTCAGGCATGCCGTTACCAAGCTAGCTGATTTGCACTTAGTCTCAAATCAAGACGCTGCAGAGCGGGTGCGACGGATGGGAGAAGAGCCTGCAAGCATCCATATCACAGGTTGCCCTTCAATCGACCTAGCTGCTGATGTGATGCAGAAACAAGGTTTTTTAAATAAAAAAGAACAAATCAAAGGGGTTGGAGCTGAGATTGAGTTAAAGGAGCCCTATCTGGTTGTCATGCAACACCCCGTTACCTACGAATGGGAAGATGCGGGAGACCAAATCATAGAAACTTTACACGCAATTGATGCGTTAAATATCCCTACGTTATGGTTATGGCCAAATGTAGACGCTGGCTCCGATGCGGCATCACGAGCTATCAGAAAATTTCGAGAAAATAATGGGACCACTCCAATCAGGTTCGTTAAAAATATCCCACCGGAACCATTTCTGGAACTACTCTCCGGAGCGAAGTGTTTGATTGGCAATTCCAGTGTTGGGATTCGTGAGTGTTCTTATCTTGGGGTACCCGTTGTGAATATTGGCTCTCGACAATCTGGACGGGGTCAAGGTCCCAATGTATTGGATATTGGGCATGATCGTAAAAAAATTCAACAGAAGATTGAACTTCAAATAGAACATGGACGTTACTCCTCAAGTTCCCTCTATGGGAATGGTAACTCTGGGGTGCAGATCGCTGATTTGTTGTCCAAAGTTACATTTAACATGGGAAAAAGAATCACCTATTAAACACAATGCCTAAAATATGAGAATACTAGGGATTATAACGGCACGTGGTGGTTCTAAGGGTGTTCCGCGTAAAAACATTCGCTTACTTCAGGGAAAGCCCTTGATCCGCTATACGATTGAAGCGGCTTTAGCAACAAAGGGGATTTTCCAGCGTATCATAGTGAGTACTGATGATATGGAAATTGCAGAGATCAGTAAAAAGGCTGGTGCAGAGGTTCCTTTTTTAAGACCAGCTGAATTGGCTTTAGATGAAACCTCTTCCTTGGATGTAGTGCAACATGCCATTCGTTTTGTAGAAAAACAGGATGGTGAACCTATAGACTGGGCTATGATTTTGCAGCCAACATCCCCCTTACGTACGGTGAAGGATATCCAAAAATCTGTGGCTTTGGCACAGAGCGGAAACTACGATTCCGTAGTCTCCGTCCGATTGGCGAATAACAATCATCCCTTAAAAGTCAAACGTATTGATGATGATGGGCTCCTACAATGCTTCTTGGAAGGAGCGGTTGAACCTACACGTCGTCAAGATCTAACTCCCGATGTCTACCAGCGTAATGGGGCAATTTATTTATCTCGCAGGCAAGTCTTTATGGAAGAAAACTCCATTTTTGGTACTAGAATCTGCCCTTATATTATGGATGGGCAGATCTCCGTAGATATCGATAGTGAGTTGGATTTCAGGATAGCCGAAGCCCTGTTGACTAGTAAAATGCAAGTATAAAAAATAGTTCAGATCTTTCAAATATTCATATAAGAAATTATCCTTAAAAAGCACTATGAGTAGAGAAACTGGGTTTGTCTCTCTTTGTTATCATTATCTCCGCCCTAAAAAAGGGGCCGATCTTTTTCCGCGGTTACTGGGTACCCGTATAGAAGAGTTCCGTCAGCAAGTAGAGACACTGAAAAAGAGTTATCAAGTGCTCTCTCCTGAAGAAATTCTTCGTTTTTATCGCAATGAAGAGAATTTCAACATGGACAAGCCTAGTCTTTTATTCACTTTTGATGATGGTTTATCAGACCATTTTTTGGCAGCCCAAATCTTAGCGGAAAAGGGAATCAAGGGACTTTTCTTTGTACCGAGTTGCATCTTGTCGGAAAAGCTACCAGCCAATCCGACTATTATTCACTATTGCCTTGCAATCTATAAGGTGGAGGGATTTCTCAAGGTATATCGAGATGCAATTGCAATAAACAACTTATCCTTAGCTAAATTTGATATCACCTATCGCAGGGGAGTTGATGATCCTTGGGAGGTAATCAGAACCATTAAGTATTTTACAAAATATAAACTGGGCTATATTAACACCCGAAAAATCCTGCTTCATATTTATCGAGAACATCTACTCAGGGATTTTCCTAAAATAATGGAGGAAATGCACCTAAGTAAGCTACAAATTCAAAAAGTTATAGCGATGGGACACAGCATAGGAACTCATTCCCATTCACACCTTTCTGTAGCTGCGAGTGAACTCCCTAAAGGGGACTTTTATAAGGAAATGATTTTCCCTAAGTCTTATTTAGAAGAGACTTTTGGTATTCCAGTCTATTCGATGAGTTATCCTTTTGGAGGACAAAAGGATTGCCTGAAAGCGAAGGATTTGGATGATATGCAATCTGCGTATGATATAATTTTTACAGTTGAAAAAGTATTAAATACACAAGATACGAACCCCTTGGAATTGGGACGATATATGCCAATGAGCACCGATAATGTGACAAGAATCGATCATATATTGCAAAAGATGATCCAGGGTCAAGCGGTGTAAATGATGAAGCTTGTTATTTTTACCAGTAATGCCATCAGGCATAAATATCTTGCTAACTCATTAGCAAAAAATGTTGATGAAGTATTAGTAATTTCCGAATGCAAGCAAAATGATTCCATTGGAGTCGCAACAAACCCAAAAAAAAATACCTTGATAGCTGAGCATTTCTGCAAGCGTTATCAAATGGAAGTTGAATACTTTCCAGGAAATGATTTTTTTTATAACAATACATTACCGATTTTGCACAAAGAAGCAAATACTGGTTACGTCTACGATATTATCTCCACATTCAGCCCAGATATTGCCATAGTTTTTGGTGCCTCAATTATCAGAGACCCTTTATTGTCCTTAATCCCACGGGGAAGGTTCATCAATCTACATTTGGGACTCTCTCCCTATTATCGCGGTAGTGGTACAAACTTTTGGCCTTTTATTAATAACGAGCTGCAATATGTTGGCGCTACACTGCTTCATATTGATGCTGGAATTGATACGGGAGATATTATTGCTCATGTTACTCCCATGATTGCTAAGGGAGATGATGTACATAAAGTTGGTTGTAAGGTCATCGAAGTAGCTGTAAAAACCTTAGTGGATTGTTTATCGTTGCTGGCAGCTGCTCAAGAACTACCTCGAATACCGCAATGGAAAGCCACTGAAGAACGATATTATAAAAAATCCGACTTCAATGAGGATATTCTTATAGAGTACTACAAAGCTTTAGAGGATGGTTTAGTAGAACGCTATATCAGTGGGAGATCAACTGGCGTTAACCTGTTATTCTTGGAAGGTTAAAAAAGGAGAATTTTCATGATCTATATTGGTGACAAACCTATTGGTCCCAGGCTGCCAACCCTGCTGATGGCTGAGGTAGCCCAAGCTCATGATGGCTCATTAGGAGCTGCCCATACTTTTGTTGATGTAGTAGCGGGTGCAGGGTTTGATGCCATTAAGTTCCAAACTCATATAGCAAGGGCAGAGTCGACTGAGGACGAACCTTTTCGTATTCGTTTTAGCCAACAAGACCAAACTCGTTATGAGTATTGGAAAAGAATGGAGTTTACAGAGGATCAATGGGTAGGGTTAGCCCAGCATGCCCAAGATCGTGGGTTGCTCTTTCTCAGTTCAGCCTTCAGTTTGGAGGCCGTTGACTTTCTGACGAAAATTGGCATGCCAGCTTGGAAGGTGGGATCTGGAGAATTTCGTTCTTGGGAACTCATCAAGAGAATGGCTGCAACGGGGAAACCAATCCTTTTGAGCACAGGAATGAGCCGGTGGCAAGAAATGGATCAGATGGTCGAATACATCCGCTCTTTGGGAAATGACCTCGTCATTTTTCAATGCACTTCCAAATATCCTACACCTTTGGAAGATGTAGGACTCAATCTGATTGATAATATTAAGATAAAATATCAATGTATGAGCGGATTATCAGACCATTCAGGAACAATTTGGCCAGCATTAGCGGCAATGGCCCAAGGTGTCGATATAGTTGAGGTACATGTTACTTTACACACAGAAGCTTTTGGACCGGATGTTCCCGCGTCATTAACCCCCGATCAGCTTCACCTCTTGAGTGATGGACGGAATGCTTTTTCAACAATGGATAGCTCCCCTGTAGATAAGGACCAGCAAGCAAATGAGCTGGCTGAAATACGAAAAATATTCACCAAGAGTATTGGTCTTGTTAATGATCTTCCTGTTGGCACCCTCTTGAGTGAGGCAATGTTAATAGCAAAAAAGCCAGGAGGAGGCATTCCTTTGGCCGATGTTCCTAAAGTAACTGGTAAGCGTTTGCTTCAGGATGTTTCTTGCACCCGTCTTTTAAAATGGGAGGATATTGAGAAATAAGAACTCCTTAGTCAAAGTTGACTGTAAATAGTAGCACTAAATGGTGTTGAGGATGATTTTTTCCTTCAGGCCGCATTGGCATCAACTCATGAAATATCCAAGCTCATCATATGAAAAATGTCATTCTTGCTCTCAATAAAAAAAAGTCATTTTTTCATCCAAAAAAAATCATTGGAGCCATAAGACGGAATGGGGTGGCTGCTCCGTTTAATAAGGCTGTAAAGATAATGGTGAGCCYWACTTACGAGTTGATTTTTGATTCCATGTACGGCGTTGAAACGTCTTCTATTGTTCCGGTTAATAAGCTGGGCATTCCTTTATCAAAGCAGAAGGACTCAGTCAGATACCGTCCTACTAATTACTATACTCTTTGTAGGGCATTGAAATTCCTTAATTCTAAAGTAGATTTTTCTGAGTCAACAATTGTCGATTTTGGCTGCGGCAAAGGACGGGTTTTATTAACTGCTGCAGTAAAAGATATAAAACATGTCATTGGAGTAGAAATCAGTGAAGAACTATGTAACATATGCCACCTACAAGTAGCTGGTTATTTTGAAAAAAAGAAATTAAAAGGTACATACGAAATCATCAATAAACCTGCACAAGAATATGAAATATCCTATGCTGCTAATCTTTTTTTCTTTTATCAACCTTTCTCAGTAGAGATTTACAAGGAAGTTCTTAAAAATATTAGAGGTTCTTATATTTCACACCAGAGAGAAGGATTTATTTTAGAAGTTACTCCCAGGAGGAGAGAGCTATTCAAGGAGGAAGGTTTTTTGTTAGTCCATACCATTGATGATGGACTAGGGGACCCACATTCAATAATAGATATATACATTATCTAAATATTTAATAATTTTAAGCAACTAAATCATTGTGAATCCAAATATATAAAGTATTTTTACACTATTTACCCATTCATAAAATACCCAGTCTAAAACTAAATTTTTTAAATAGGTATGGATGCTAAGATCAACAAATAAAAAGAGCATTAGCAAAGAGCAATGCAGGGACTCTGGAATGGCACTCGTCTTAATCTTCCTGATAGTTCACTTCATCAAAGGAGATCCACTAGCCATACCTCTTGCCATCTTATTTTTACTCATTACAATGACGTTTCCAATCATACTAAAACCTTTTGCTTTATGTTGGTTTGGCATCTCCCACATTATGGGGACGGTTGTTTCAAATATTTTTCTATCACTTATTTTTTTTCTGATTGTTACCCCTATGGGCCTGATTCGAAGGATTGGAGGGGCTGATTCAATGCAATTAAAAAAGTGGAAAAATGGAACTGAATCGGTTTTTACCATCAGGGAATCAAAAATAGATTTTAATTCGTTAAGGAAACCTTATTAAATTCATAAATCCAGTGATGGTTTTCCAACTGAACTTATTTTTTATTGCTATTCGGATATAATTCAAAATTATGGAATAGTTTTATATTTTCTCATAAGAGAGGGCTTAGGAATGGAATTCTTAAAAGATTTTTTTGGTTTTTTGTCAGAACGTAAGAAATTCTGGCTTCTCCCCTTGATGACGATCTTCTTGCTTTTCGGAGGGTTGGTGGTAATGACCAGTGGAACGGCAATTGCTCCCTTTATTTATACTCTATTCTAGCGGTATTCCTTATGAAATCTATTCTTGGAATTTCTGCATTTTATCATGATAGTGCAGCAGCAATCATTATCAACGGGGAAGTTATTGCGGCAGCTCAAGAAGAACGATTCACTCGTAAAAAGCAGGATTCCTCCTTCCCAAAAAATGCAATTGAGTACGTTTTAAAGGAAACGGGATACAGGATAGATGACATTGATACAATTGCTTTTTATGAAAAGCCCTTCCTGAAATTCGAGCGATTATTAGAGACCTACCATGCCTTTGCTCCCCGAGGGCTTAATAGTTTTTTGTCTGCTATTCCGATTTGGATTAAAGAAAAACTTTTTATGCAGAAGTTATTACGAGACGAGCTAAAATCGCTTGGAGCTGAGAAAAAGGTGAAAATATTATATCTAGAACACCATATGTCTCATGCTGCCAGTGCATTTTACCCATCTCCCTTCAAATCTGCGGCTATTTTGACAATTGATGGTGTGGGAGAATGGGCAACCACAACGATTGCTTACGGTCAAAACAACTCAATTTCCATCCTTCGGGAAATGAGCTTTCCTCATTCCCTCGGGCTGCTTTACTCCTCATTTACCTATTATTGCGGATTTAAGGTGAATAGCGGGGAGTACAAATTGATGGGGTTAGCCCCTTATGGGAATGTTAATGCCGATGAGACCAAAAAGTGGAAGAAACTAATCCTTGATGAACTGGTTGATCTGAGGGAAGACGGCTCAATGATTCTCAATATGGACTATTTCAATTTTGCCACAGGGTTAACTATGTGCCGAAACAAAAAATGGGAATCTTTGTTCGGTATTCCGAAACGTGAAAAAGAAAGTGAATTGTCACAACCTTATATGAACTTGGCGATGGCGATTCAACAGGTTACCGAGGACATTGTCATACGGCTCGGAGCCACAGCTAGGCAATTAACAGGATCGGAAAATTTAGTGATGGCAGGAGGTGTTGCTTTAAATTGTGTCGCAAATGGAAAGTTAGTCAAATCAGGGCTTTTCAAAAACCTTTGGATTCAACCTTCAGCTGGGGATGCGGGGGGAGCTCTGGGAGCAGGACTGGCTGCATGGTATAATAATAAAAATTTGAGAGTTGTAAAGGGAGGGGACTTTATGAAAGGCGGATACCTCGGTCCCGAATTCTCATCTGCCGATATTTTGCCCGTTATTAGAAGGCATGAAGCACCTCACAAACATTTTGATGATTTTGATGATCTCTCGGAAAAAGTCGGTGGGATATTAGCTAAGGGAGATGTAGTAGGCTGGTTTCAAGGAAGAATGGAATTTGGACCTCGAGCTTTGGGAAATAGAAGTATCTTGGGTGATCCAAGAAGACCGGATATGCAAAAAAAGCTCAATCTGAAGATTAAATATAGAGAAGGGTTTCGTCCTTTTGCCCCAGCCGTACTTGAAGAAGACATGAAGATTTTTTTTGATTTGGACTGCCCTTCTCCCTACATGCTTTTGGTAGCTCCAGTCAAAGAGGAGAGAAGAAAGCCCGTTCCTAAAGGTTACGAGGAACTTGAAATGTACAATCGCCTCTATCATTTAAGATCAGATATTCCTTCAATTACCCACATCGACTATTCTGCGCGTATCCAAAGTGTTAGTAAAAAAACCAATGAAAGGTTCTGGAAATTAATCAATGCTTTCAAGCAGAAAAGTGGAATTGGAGTTGTGGTCAATACCAGTTTTAATGTGCGTGGTGAACCGATTGTTTGTTCTCCATCAGATGCTTATCGGTGCTTTATGAACACCGAAATGGATTGGCTTGTAATGGGAGACTTCTTATTTGAAAAACGCCTTCAACCTCCACCGTCAGAAGGCGACTATAAATCAGAGTATGAATTAGACTAATTAATAAAACATGAAAACCCCAAACAAACAGAAAAAGTTTTTTGCTCTATTTCCAGCTTTTAATATCAGCATCTTTACTTTATATCTCCTGAATTTTGACTCACCTAGCAAAGTACTTTTTATAGGAGTTGCAGCATTGCTGGGTTTGTCGCTGCTCTCGACAGTAGCGTTCTTTCTTCCGGGAAGGTTATTCTTGTACTTTGGAAATGGTCATTTATCACTTTCAATGATCCTTCTCTTTTTCCTCATCTTTGAAGGGATTTTACTTGTATCTCCCAATTTGATCCCTTCACAGATCCGCATGTTTATTGCCACTGAGAATATAGGGAAAGCTCGTGAAAAGATGGTGAACTACCTTGATGAAAGTCCTTTTGTCAAGTTTGCCCCTAATACGGTTATCCGTTCTCAAGGAGTGCGAGGGACAAAAGATCAATTTGTCTATCAGTGGAAAACCGATCATAAGGGATATAAAAATACGACTAAAATATCTGAACGAAGGCAAATAGACTATGTGGCAATAGGTGACAGTTTTACCGAGGGCATGGGTGTAGCCACCGACAAGACCTGGACTGCTGTTTTATCCCAAAAAGGCTTCCCTACCTATAATCTTGGAGTGCAAGGATACGCACCAATCCAGCTAGAAGGTAGTTTGAGAAAGCATGGATTAGACTTAAAACCAAAATATGTGATTATTGGCTATTGTGGGACAACTTTCGAGCGAGAGAGTGTCTTTTTTAACATTGATCAGGTCAAGAAGAAGAAAGAGTTTACTGGAGGAATTGAGTCGATTAATAGGTTTTCTCACCTGCGTGAAATTAAAGCTCAAGCTAGAACATTTACATCCGCTTTTTATGAATTAACCAGGCGAACTATTTTCAAACAGATAGAAGAAAACAAGTTTAAAGTTAAGGATGCAGCAGAAGTGATTCATCCGAGACTAAAAAAATATACATACCAAATTGACTTAGTTGGGAACCGACCTCAGTTAATGGAATTGGTTGAAAATGAATCTAAAGAGTGGCTATCGGCTCTCCAGGCTTTTAAAAATATCATTGAGATGTCCAGGGACATCGGAGCGGAGGTTTTATTTGTTTATCTTCCTCATCGCGGAGAGGTCTATTATAAAAAAGCTACAGGAAAAGAGCCTCCAGAAAAACATATGGAAAAATTAGAAATAGAAGCTTTTAAACGATTTGCCGACCAAAATAGCATTGCATTTTTAGACCTGACCAAAAGAATGGTTGATTATGTTGAAAAGCTGTCAGATGAAGTTCCCCTTTCAAAATATCCATATTTAGAAATGGACGGGCACATGAGTGATACCGGACATTTTTTGGTTGCTGAAGAGATAGAATCCTATCTACGAAAAAAAGGAAATACGCCTCGGATCAATCAATGAGTTTTAGATGACCTTCTTCTTTCAAAATTAAAATTTATGATTGGAGTGATATGTGTGGTTTTGTTTCAATCATTTCAAAAAATGGCAAGCCCGTATCTAAGGAATCTCTGAAAGCGATGAGCCGCGAAATAATACATCGCGGACCAGATGACTCCGGTACCTGGCTGTCTGATTGGTGTGGCCTTGCCTTTCGCCGGTTATCCATTATGGATGTGTCCGACCAGGGACATCAACCCATGCCCGACTCCTCGGGGGAGTACGTAATTGTCTTCAACGGGGAAGTTTATAATTTTAAAGAAATTCGGTTGGAACTGGAGGAGGCAGGGGTTGCTTTTCGATCTGGCTCTGATACTGAAGTTGTGCTTCAGTCCTATATTCGATGGGGGGAAAAATGCGTCGAGAGATTCACCGGTATGTTTTCTCTCATCATTGTGGAGAAAAGGATACGGCGGATTTTCATAGCTAGAGATCATTTAGGCATCAAACCCCTTTATACCTATGAGGATGATGATTTCTTTTATTTTAGCAGTGAAATTAAGGCTCTACGCCATGTCACCAGATTTAAAGTCAACTATGACTCACTTTTTGAACAATTAATTTACCGTTACGTTGCCGGAAACAACACTCCTTTTAAAGAAATTCATAAGCTTTCTGCTGGTACATATCGGCTGATCGAACAGGGTCAATTTAAAAAAGATGAAATATATTACGATATTGCAGAAAAACTCCAAGTTAAAAGTCGAGTGCAAGAAATTGGCATTTTACCAAAAATTGAAAGCGCATTGAAAGATAGCATACAGTTACACACAAGAAGTGACGTTGGCTATAACATACAGCTGAGTGGCGGTGTCGATTCCAGCTTCATTACCGCTGTGCTATCCGAAGTGGAATGCAAACGCCTTGATACCTTTTCAATCACCTTAGATGATGAAGGCTGTAATGAGGAAAAATTCCAAAATATTGTAGCAACAAGATATAGAACGAAGCACCATGCTTACAGATTAACAGCAAACTCTTTTTCTGAGGCTTTAGAAAAGGCTGCATGGCACATGGATGTGCCAATTGTTCATCTCGGTTGTATTTTTCTAATGTTACTTTGTCAGCATTCAGTTAAAAACTCGAAAGTCATTCTCACAGGTGAAGGTGCAGATGAACTATTTGGAGGTTATAGTCGCTACATGCTGGGTAAGAAAGACCAGATAACCAATACTATTCAACGGCTCAAAATACAGGGGCATTTCTTGCCTAACATTAGCCCCTTCAAAGGATTAAAGAGCAGGCTTTCAAAAAAAATCATAGAAAAACAGTTGAGTACGTCCAAGGACTCCATGCTACCATTTCTAGATAACCTGGAGGAAAACACTAGATTTAGAGACAGAACAGGTGATGCACTGACAGATACAGTGGATAAAATGTTAGCCCATGACCAGAAATGCTATTTAGAATCTCTACTGGATCGCCAAGATAAGATGTCCATGGCGGTTTCTGTAGAATCCAGAGTTCCTTTTTGCAACCCCCGCCTTTTCGATATGGTAAATCCAATCTCCAATAAACTAAAACTGAAAAATAATATTCCCAAGTATCTTTTGAAAAAGTTATCCGAACCATATTTGGATAACTCAATACTGTATCGAAGGAAAAACGGCCTAAAACTCCCCCTTGATCAGTGGCTACGGAATGGCCCCCTCAAAGACCGTTTGTCAGTATTAACTGATGATACCGCCCGACAAAGAGGAATTTACCACTATGCAACTTTGACTAAAGCAGTGGATAGACATATTGCCGGAAAAGAAAATCATGGTAAACAACTGATGACACTTATGATGTTCGAAACGTGGATGAGGATTTTCATTGATCGCCAAGGAGAACGTCCTTATTAAAAGAATGATCCTCAAAATTTAATGATAACATGGACAACATTATTCAAGGATGCGACATGCAGGCCAAATTATGTGATGTATTCGTCTGCATTTCCAGCAATAAACCTGAGAATAATATTGAGTTCATAGGTGGACGTTCAGTTAGGAAACATCATTTTTCATTGAATTATAACTCGGCTAGATCAAATATACGATACTATGAAGGAGAGTCTTATCGGTTGTGTATCATCGGAACACCTATCATTAGAGATAGAATCAACCCGGAGTATATTGATCAATTGGCTCGTGAGCAAAAACTTAATGAGGATTCAATCAAGGAGTTGAACGGTTCTTTCCTCATAATCCTTTATTATATAAAGGAAAAAACATTGCTGTTGTGCAGTGATCGTTTTGGGTCTGTGCCTTTTTTTTATTTCATCGATCAAAATTCTCTGTTTGCTTCAATCTCTTTTTCCACCCTCGCAAGATTTCTAAATTTGCAAGGAAAAGCAACTTTGAACCGAGAAGCTTTCTTTGAGTTTTTACACTTTCAGCGGTTATTTGGTGATAAGACCTATGATAACAAGACAAAATTTCTTCAGTCGGCGTCAATTCTCAAGTACTCTGAGGAGAGTGGAATTTGTTCAATTTCAAAATATTGGACACCCTCATTCGAGAAGAATTACAGATCCATGGATGCCGCTGCCGAAGAACTTGCTTTCCTGCTAAAATCGTCCTTTCAGAATTATACTTCAGATGATAGAAAATATGGGTTGCTATTAAGTGGTGGTTTAGATTCCAGAATCATTTTGGCTGCATCCGATAAAAAGTTGGATTGCTTCACCATAGGTGATTTCAAAAATCGGGAATTCCGAACTGCTAGTAAAGCCGCCTCCATCATGTCGTTCCCTCACCATTTTATTCCCCGGAGTGAAGAGTTTTACTCAGAAATGTGTGACTCAGCCAGTTGGCTAGGAAACGCTATGAACACCTATGATCATGCCCACTTTTTCTGCCTCAATAAAATTGCTGGTAAGGTAGATGTCATGTTACATGGCCATGGGATGGACTATCTTTTCCAAGGTTTATACCTTCCTTCCTATAGAGTTGTTTTTTTAGGAAAAAAAACTCTTATGTATCATACAAAGGACATCACCCAAGATATTGCGGCAGCTGTAATAAACGAACTGAAGTATAAGCTGAAATCTATCGATATAGGAACAATGCTTCAGCCGAAAATAATGAAACAAGTAAAAAGTTCCTTATACGATTCCATAACCGTAGAAGTTGAAGCAAGAAAAAAACTGGGATGCGAAAACGCCTACGATATTTGGGACTGGCTGGTCCTAGATAATATAGCCAGACATTATACAAAACTGAACTTACAAAGCATTTCCACTAATTTAGAAGAACGGACAATCGCATTTGATAATCGACTCCTTGATTTTTATTATTCCTTACCCATCGAATATCGGCTCCATGCTGAGGTCTTCAAAAAAGCCCTCGCAAAGCTGAATCCGAAATTGGGCACCTTAAAAAATGCGAACTTGAATATTCCCGCCTCCGCCGGACCGCGATTAAGTAGCTTGCTCCATTTTTATACCCTCTTTTGGTACAAATTGGGTTTTAAGGAGAAAGGTCCTCCCGCACCGGAGGACCGCTCCTGGCCAAATCGAGATGTGACAACTAAGAAGTGGAAATCTGTTAAAGATAAAGTATACCAATTAACGACCTCAGAACATTTGAACTCCCTGGAGTTGATCTCCAAAAAGAAATTACAAAAAGTGATCGATACCCACTACGGAGGCTTCAAAAGTCACTCAGATATACTATTATCACTGATTACGATCGACAGATGGCTGAAAATGGTGGACCCCACTTATTTCGGAGATGGCTTTGAAGACGATTTTATTTATTGAAAGCGGGTCATCAGGATATGGAGGATCATTTCAGAGCCTTCGACAGACAGTTCAGGTACTTGATAAGAAAAAGTATAAATTAATTATCATCTTCTTAAATCATTCCCCTTTGATTCAAGAGTTAACAGAGCTCGGCATAGATTGTCGAAAGATCTCTGATCCAGTTTTAACTAACCATGAAAACTGGTCTTATCAATGGATAGATAAGATCTATCATAACCTTCAAAGAATTTTTCCAAACTTCAGCCTGTTAACGGAGTCATTGTTCCATTTTAGTACGATAAGAAAACTAAAAAGAATAGTGACACAGGAAAATGTGGATTTAGTGCATCTTAACAACCAGGTCTCCAGAGATTTCTGGGGAACTATACTCGCCAAAAAGTGTGACCTTCCATGTGTATCTCACTTAAGAACTTTCAACTCCCAAATGTTGAATAAGAGGAAAGTAGATTATCTCAAGAAGGTAAATATTAGCTATATAGCTATTTCATCACAAATAAAAAAGCACTGGCAAGGTAAAGGGTTACCTCATGAAAAACTCACTTTGATTCACAATATTTTCATACCGGCACCTTGGAAAGCAGAACAAAAAAGTCAGATACAACGATCTGAAGAAGGGAAAAAAATCCTATTTATAGGGCGTCTTATCCAATGTAAAGGGCTCCCCTTTTTCTTGGAAGCCTTTGCATTATTACTCCACGAAATGCCCCGATGTAGACTGTACTTGATCGGGAGCGGACAACTTGAAAACCATTTAAAAGAGTTAACAGAACAACTACACCTTCAAGAGAGTGTATACTTTTTGGGGTATCAGGATAAACCTTATTCCCTCATCGCTGAGGCAGATCTTTTGGTACTACCGTCAAGTCAAGAGGCCTTTGGACGAGTGCTTCTTGAAGCGATGACACTTGGAACTCCAGTAATAGGATCTGATATCGGGGGAATATCAGACATCATCGAATCCGAAACCGATGGACTGATCATTCCCTATGGCAATGTGGAGGCACTAAAAAATGCCATGCAAAGGATCCTTACGGATGAGGAGCTTTCAACACGATTAAAGAAGAACGCGATCAAAAAAGTTCAAAAAAAATTCAACTCCACAGAGTATGCTACAAAGTTGCAAGCCATCTACACGAATATACTGAATTAGCTGCTTCGATGCGGACCATAAATCATTGCTAAAACAACAATTTTAAACTTGAAGGACCTTAATGGCTGTTCCGAAAACAGCAAGGGCAAAAGTAGCCTATGTTGTGAATGAATTTTCCAGAACTTTCCTTAAAGATCCAGAATTTATGCGAAAAACTGTAAAACCAGTCGTTTTGGCAGGCTTGAAGCTACTTTTCGGAAGAAGGGGTATCAAGGTAAATATTGGTGGTCAGGGAGAAGTTCGAATGAGTCCCATCTTCTATTTTAGCAACTGGGAAAATTTTGGTGGTCAACATAATAAGGGCTATGCCTCTTGTGTTCAGGCATGCGATGGGAAGCAGATTTTTCTAGATATTGGTGCCCATATCGGGCTCTATTCCCTCCCTATCAGCAAACGGCTTAGCAAAGATGGAAGAATATTTGCCTTTGAACCATCGAGTGTGAATTACAAAACACTTCAAGACCATATTCACATGAATCAAGCAGACAGTATTATTCCCTTGCCTCATTTAGTTGGAGCAATTTCCTTAGATCAAGTTGATTTTTATGAAGATACTGATCAAATTTCACCAATGAATTCTATTGCATGTACCAGTAAAACCCCGATAAAAGTGACACGAAAAAAGCAGATCTCGGTGGATGAGTTTTGTCAGGATATGAAAATTATTCCCGATGTTATTAAGATTGATGTGGAAGGTGCGGAGATAGAAGTCTTGAAAGGAGCAAAAAAAACCCTTAGAGAACACGATCCGAAGATATTTCTAAGTGTTCATCCTGTTCATATAAAGGCCCTCGGTAAAACTCTGGACGATCTTGCAAGTATTATTGAAGAGATCGGATATATTCCTCAAACAGTGGAGGGAAAAGATAACTCGGATTTTCATGAAAACGAATGCCTTTTAACAAAAAAGAGATAAATGAAACTGGTTCTGGTTATTTCTTCTTTGTCTTGCGGTGGATCCGAACGGGTTTTATCAGAAATGGCAAATTATTGGTCACAAACGGGGCATGAAGTAACCTTACTAACTCTTGATGATGGATCCAGTCATTTTTACCAACTAAACCCAACGGTCAAGTGGTACCCACTGAATTTACTTAAAAAATCAGAAAATTTTTTCCAAGCTGTGGGGGCAAATTTTCAGCGCATAGCCGTACTAAGAACAGAGATTAGAAAGGTTCATCCTGATGTCGTTATTTCCTTTTTATATGCTACTAATATAATGGTATTACTAGCATCTGCCTTCAGTTCATTCCCTGTGATTGTATCGGAACGCAATCACCCAGCCATGAAAAAAGAAAGTCCCAGAGGTTGGTCTCATATTCGAAAATTAATGTATCCCAGAGCCCGACATTTAGTCGTGCAAACGAATTCTATTAAGAACTGGTTTATCGGTTATAACAAATCAATACCGATTATACACAATCCTATCGGAATGGCAGATAGCAGCCTGAACGAAGCTCCAGAAATCCCTTTACCTGCAGGGAGGTTTGCCACTGCCATGGGAAGCCTAAGCCATCAAAAGGGATTTGACATACTGATAAAGATATTCACTCGATTGTTACTACGATTTCCCGATTGGGAGCTGGTTATACTGGGGGAAGGAGCACTTCGCAAGGATTTGGAAGATCAAGTTAAAAAGTTGGGGGCTGTTGGGAAAATTCGTTTCCCGGGGTCTGTGAAAAATCCAACCACAGTATTAAAACGGTCTGACCTCTTTCTATTTTCATCTCGATACGAAGGATTCCCCAATGCTTTACTGGAAGCCATGGCTTGTGGGCTTCCAGTTGTGAGTTTCGATTGCCCCTCGGGTCCGGCGGATATGATAAGAAATGGAGAAAACGGAATGCTCGTTCCCTTAGGAAATTCTGATGAGCTTGAACAAGTGGCAGCCAAGTTAATGGCAGATCCATCAAAACGAAAACAATTAGCAAAAGAGGCCCAAAAAGTTCAAACGACATTTTCTAGAGAAGCCATCATGGCCGAATGGACTAAACTACTCAATTAGCGTGAATAAAAAAGAATGAAAACCGTTCATGTTCTGCATTCTAATCTAAAAATAGTGGGGAATGAACTGGCTTTTCTCTTCCCCTTACGTTTCAACCGGAAAAGGCTGCAGCGAGATTATAATGTAAATTTAAAGTTTTTTACTGATATCAACTCAGCTCTCTATGATTGCGACACCTTGATTACTAGCAGTTGGGTAGCTGGGAGAGAAAAAAAATGGTGGGCTAACGGCCAGCGAAAGTTATTATTTCAGTTCTTGGAAGAAGCCAAGGAGCGCTCTGGAGCCTTGATATGGGCAGATATATCGGATAGTACCGGAACCACCCATTTTGAAGTTTTGCCCTATGTGGACCGTTATCTCAAAGGGCAACTACTAAAAAAGCGCAGTGATTATCGAAAAAAACACTACGCATCACGTATCTTTTGCGACTATTACCATCAATTGTACGATATTGAAGATACGGACCCCGGCCCTCCCCATTTGAATCACTTCCCCGAAGAAAAAGAACTAAAAAAACTATATGTTGGCTGGAATACGGGCATGGCAAACTATGGGCAAAGAGAAGTCTATTGGGGCATTGCCTCACATTTTTACCCCTACTTACGTTTGCCTGTTTTTTATCATCATCGCTGGCATTCACCGTCAGCCCAGAGGTCTATTCCCCTGAGTTGTCGAATTGGCGCCAAATATTCCAGAAAAACAGCTGCCGCTCCAAGATTGAGAATCATGGAAATTTTGAAAGGAATGATCCCTACAAACAAGATACCCAGGAAAGAATATTTCGCGGAGATGCAGCAGTCCAGGCTGTGCATTTCTCCCTTTGGATTGGGAGAAATTTCCCTCCGGGATTTTGAGGTGATGATTGCCGGTGCCGCCATATTAAAACAAAATTCAGATCATATGGAGACTTGGCCAAACTTTTTTGTAGATAAAATCACATATATTGGCTTTTCCTGGGATTTATCCGATTTTTACGAGAAAACATGTTGGGCCCATGAAAACCCTAATGAAGTATTAAGAATCGCAGAAAGCAGCCAGTCTCTTTATAGAAAGCTCACCTGTACGAAAGAAGGTCATCATAATTTTTGCAAAAGGTTCATTCACCTTTGTGTCAATTTGTAGACCAAAACTCAGGTAAGAAGATCAAAATTCTTTTTTGTCTGTTTGATTCATTCACTCATTCATTGGAACGATCAACCATGTTAAAAAATATTTCAAAATTTGTGGATCACTGCGGTCGCTACGGTACCCCAGCAATGCTTAAGTACGCCAAAAACAGACTTATCTTTCACTGGCATCGTGATATCGCTAAAAAGCAATACTGGGAAAAGGACATCCATAATTATCGGATGAAATTAGATTTGTACGATTTAGGTATTTCACGAGCCCTTATGTTTTTCGGCTCACGAGAAGAGGACCACAAGTATGTTTTGGAACAAGTGCTAAAGCCAGGCATGACTGTGTTGGATCTCGGAGCCAATATTGGCTACTATGCATTGATGGAATGTAAATTGGTCGGACCGAAAGGTTTTGTCTACGCGATTGAGCCCCATCCAACAAATTTTGCGATGTTGAAAGAGAATATAAAACTCAACAAGATGGAGAATCGAGTAGAAATGCATCAAATGGGCGGCTCCGATAAAACAAGTGTTGAATGCCTGTATGGTTCCAATAAATCCAATTTGCACACATTTTGTTTGGGAGAGGGCGGAAGCGAAGGCTTGAATATGATCGAAGTTTCCACCATGACAGTACCGGATTTTTGTAAAGGAAAGAAGAAAATCGATTTGATTCGAATGGATATTGAGGGCTTCGAAGTAGAAGTTTTTAGAGGAATGTTAGATGCCTTGGATGATTCAGAATTCAATCCCTCCATACTATTCGAAACACACAAACCAAAATACAAAGATCCCGAGCATAGTATGAGGGATGTGTTAACCAAAATGTTTGAGAAGGGATATTATCCAAAAATCATCATTTCTGATGAACTACCCAGAGCTAAGTTTAAGGAAAACGGCTACACCCCTGCCCACACGATTCCTACAGATGGCTTAACACGGGGTTTTTACTACGACATGCCGGAAGATGATGCAATACGTTTCATTTGCGATATCGGATCCGTTCGAGGAGTATTACTGGTCAGGAGATAGTAGGGATGAGGCACTCTACGGTAGAGCTTGGCATCGTTTATTTACACATATTCATTGCACTCTTTTACCTGCCATTACGTTTAATATTTGATAGCTTTTTGTGGCTTTTACTCCCAGCTTTCATTTTTACTTTTTATTTCCTGTTTTTTCCATTCAGATTGCGTAGGTTTAAGCTAGTCCCCATAGATTATTGGTTTATTCTTATGTTTTTGTATGGGGTTGTAAGTAGTGTAATCGGTATTTTCGCCCGATCAACAACCCCTATGGTCCAATACTTCATTCATAATTTTTTACCTTTGAGTACATATTTTGCTGCTCGATTTTACACCCGGGATTCGATCGAAAAAAACTACAGATTACTGCAGTGTTTTTATATTACTGCTTGGTTTTTTGTCGCTTACATCATAGCGGAATATGTGTGGATTTTTGTTTTGGACATCCCTCATACATCTATACCATGGATGAAACCCCACCTTGTTCTCAATTATGATGTGAAGCTTGTACGTTCGATCCTTCTGTATCGGCATCCTGCTGGATTGACCCTAAATCTGATTTTTGCCGTCCTCTTTCCGCTCCTGTTATTTCGATACAAATTCAAATCAGATGCAATTAAAATAAGGCCTGTAAAGGGTTACTTATTATTAGTACTTACTTTTATTTCACTGATTTTTCTATTTATAAAAACAAGCCTGATCTCAATTTTACTCTTAATTGTTTTGACGAGTGGGCTGTCTAAAAGTTATATCCACAGATTCATCACATCAGCAATTATTGGAATAATTTTTATACTGGCAACGACTATATTTTGGGACCTGATAAGACTGGTCTACGAAGATTATGTTATCAGAGTAAACAATAACACCGGCAGGAGTGATCTAGCTGAAATGGCACATAGTTTTTTGAGAGTTGCTGAGTATTATCAGTTTGATGATCCCTCAATCATCCTGGGAAGTCAGGTCATTCCCTTTGATGATACAACACTATTCAGGTCAACCAGCTACACGGAAGCTCGAATTTTAGGATACCCCATCGCCTTCGGCATGGGCTGGTTTCTAATGATTATTTTCATAGGAATACACTTCATTAAATATATTTCTTTTTTCCTGAAATTTGAATATTTCCGTCCTATAGGAATTTGCCTAGCCCTGACCTTAGCCTCCGTTTTGATTGATTTTCACTATGGAACTTTCATTTACAGGGGGCCACAAGAATTATTACTCTTATCCCTGGCATTTTTTATCGGTTATTACGATAGCTGTAAATCAACCTTAAAGCGCAGCCTCGGAGAGCATACCCTTATTCGGAATTAGACATGCAAGAAAAAAGACACCACATCTGTTTCATAATGATGACTCTGGAAGGGGGAGGTTCAGAAAGGGTAATGGTGACGATCATGAATAATATTGATCGTAAAAAATATAAGATATGTCTACTCCTCATGCAAAAAAAAGGTTTTTTCCTTGAAAGCTTACGTTCAGATATTGATGTAGTCGATTTCAAATGCACACAGATTCGCTATATGTTTCCCAAATTGGTAAAATGGCTTCGTTCAGAACAGCCTGATATCGTTTTTTCTACAATCGGCAGTCTCAACTTATGTGTCACAATATGCTCCTTCTTTACCCCTCGAAAAATAAAACACATTGCCAGGGAAAGCAGCATTCCAAGCATTGGAAACCAAGTTTTTCGAATACCAGCCATTCAAAATTTTCTTTATCGTCAGCTTTATCCAAGTATTGATCGTATTATTTGTCAGTCTCAATTTATGAAGGCCGATTTAGTGGAAAACTTTGGGATTTCAGCCAATCAAATCGAAGTCAATTACAACCCGGTTGAAGTCGATGAAATCAAAAAAAAATCACTCCTGCCATGCCCGGAAATGAACAAAGACGAGTACAACCTCCTAGCCGTCGGCCGACTGAATAAAATAAAACGTTTCCATCTTCTCATAGACTCCTTCTCGTTAATACCAGATAAAAAGGTTAAATTAACAATTCTGGGCATAGGCGCTCAAGAGGAGCCTTTAAAGAAAAGAACTCGACAATTAGGAATAGAATCAAGAGTTAGTTTTTTAGGGTTTCAAAAAAACCCTTACCGATTCATGAAAAAGGCTGACGCATTGATCGTGACTTCCAAATATGAGGGGTATCCTAATGTGATACTGGAGGCCAATCTATGCGGGACTCCAGCAATAGCCTTTGATGTTCCCGGTGGAATAAACGAGATCATTAGAGAAGGAATGAATGGAATTCTCGTTGAAGATCATAATATTAATGCATTAGCTCAGGCGATACAAAGGGGTCAACATACAGATTGGAGTGAGGAAATAATGTTTCGTATGATTCATGAGCGCCATGCTAAAAGGACTATTCTTAAAAGCTACTACGATTTATTCGAAAATTTAATTCAGTTGGCATAACACGGGTTCCCACAGATGCAATTTTGGAAAACAGAAACTCAAGATGAGTGCTTATGTGCGGATTAACTGGCTTATGGGGGCCTGAAATCGGAGATGAGCGCAGCCTTTTAGGAAGAATGGTTGACGCTATTGTTCATCGAGGTCCCGATCAACAAGGGATCTGGTATTCCGAAACAGACAAGATCGGCCTGGCCCATCGACGCCTCTCCATCATCGATCTCAGCAACCAGGGTGCTCAGCCAATGTTTTCAGCCGACGGCAGGTATAGAATCGCTTATAATGGAGAAATCTATAATTTTGAGGAGATCAGGGAGGAGATCAATGCTCATGATTCGAAGATTCAATGGAGAGGCTGCTCAGATACAGAGGTACTTTTAACCGCAATTCAAATTTGGGGACTAGAGGGTTCTGTGGCCAAATTCGCTGGAATGTTTGCTTTTGCACTATGGGATGATCTTGAAAAGCGGCTGCATTTAGTGCGAGACCGGTTGGGAGAAAAACCACTTTATTATGGATGGGTAAAAGAAACCCTGTTATTTGGTTCCGAACTGAGCGCTTTACAAACACACCCTGCATGGATTGGTGAAATAGACCGTGATTCCCTGACCCTATTTTTGAGATACAGTTATGTGCCTACACCATACTCGATCTATAAAGGCATTAAGAAGTTGACTCCGGGAACAATTTTAACTCTAAGTTCCTCAGGAGATAAAGAAGCAATTCCAGTTCCATTTTGGGATCTTCAATCCGTGGCAATGCATGGAATCAAAAATCCAAATCCCCAAACAGCATCTGAGTTAGTAAAAGACCTGGACCTTCGGTTGAGGAGGACGATTAAAAGGCAAATGATCTCTGATGTTCCTTTAGGGGCTTTTTTATCGGGAGGCATTGATTCTTCAACAATTGTGGCGTTGATGCAGGACCAGTGTGATAGGCCGGTTAAAACATTCACCATCGGTTTTAATGAAAAAGGATATGATGAAGCTCTATTCGCAAAGAAGATCGCATCTCATCTGGGAACAGATCATACTGAGCTTTATGTTACCCCAAGCGAAGCTCAGGGGGTAATCCACCAACTACCTGCTACCTTTGCCGAACCTTTTGCGGATAGTTCTCAAATCCCCATGTTGTTAGTCTCTGCTTTGGCAAAGCAAAAAGTAACAGTCAGCCTATCCGGAGACGGTGGGGATGAACTTTTTTGCGGATATAATCGATATATTTGGGGAAACAACATATGGAATGGAATTAAACATGTCCCCAGAGGGATCCGATCACTCTGTGCCGCGGGAATCACTTCGATCCCACCTGGAGTCTGGACAAATCTAGCGAACCGACTCCCCCTATTAAAATCTCGGTCAGGTTTCGGTGAAAAAATTCATAAGCTAGCTGCCCTCCTGGATGCAAAAGACCATGATACCTTGTGCCATCGTCTTCTTTCATTGTGGTTCGATCCGGCCTCGGTAGTCTTGAATGGTCGAGAACCAACTGTCCGGTACATTAGTAATCAAAAGGATTGTGGGATTATTGATACGACCCTCAAGATGATGTTTATCGATATGCTCAACTATATGCCCGATGATATCCTGGTGAAAGTCGATCGATCAGCAATGGCTGTTAGTTTAGAAACCAGAGTCCCTTTTTTGGATCATGAGCTCGTAGAATTTGCCTGGAGCATCCCGTTACATTGGAAAAAAAAAGATGGTGTGGGTAAGTGGATACTCCGAGAGGTGCTCTATCAGTATGTACCTCGCAAAATGATCGAGCGTCCCAAACAAGGATTTGCCGTTCCCATTGATCAATGGTTAAGGGGACCGCTCAAAGAATGGGCAGAAGAACTTTTATCTGAAAACAGACTCATTCGAGACGGATTTTTCAACCCAACCCCTATCCGAAAAGCATGGAAGGAGCATTTGATCGGATCTAGAAACCGGCATTACTTCCTCTGGAATACTCTCATGTTCCAATCATGGCTCCAACATCAAGGTCTTTCGAGTTAATTAGGTAACAAGATCCCTCATTCTTGCAAACTGGAGAGATCTTTTTTGCAGCAAGCACAGTATTTAAGTTTTTCCCCTGGCACTAACAAATGAAGAATATCGATTATGAAACGGTGGAAGGTTTTGGGGAGGAGTGGGCTAGGTTTACTCAAAATGAACTCGACGAAAAAGAGCTACAAGAGCATTTTGAAAAATATTTCAAAGTTTTCAATTGGGACAAATTGCCAATCAATGCTGTGGGATTTGATCTAGGCTGCGGCAGTGGCAGGTGGGCCAAGCAGGTTGCTCCACGTGTTGGTAAGCTAAATTGTATCGACGCTAGCAACAAAGCTCTGGAAGTGGCCCGAACGAATCTTGCAGAATCTGATAACTGCATTTTTTATCATGCCTCCGTTGACGCTATTCCCCTTGAAGACAATTCAATGGACTTTGGCTACTCGCTGGGAGTTCTACATCACATGCCGAACACTTCCGCTGGAATCCAATCTTGCGTTTCCAAGCTAAAACCAGGTGCCCCCTTTCTAATTTACATCTATTACGCATTCGACAATAAACCTTTATGGTTCAAAGCAATTTGGAAGGGTTCGGATTTTATCAGACGAGCTGTGTCCCAAATGCCCTTCCCTATGAGGGCAGCTGTTTGCAGAGTCATCGCATCGGCAGTCTATTTCCCTATTGCTCGTACGTCCTTAGTGCTTGAAAAAGTAGGCTTCAATGTCATGAATTTTCCCTTGTCCTTTTATCGAGACACATCCTTCTATACGATGAAGACAGATGCTCTGGATCGATTCGGTACCAAGTTGGAGAAAAGATTCACGAAAAAGCAAATTATAGAAATGATGACAAGGGCAGGTTTGGAGAAAATCGAAGTTTCTTCAGGAACTCCATACTGGTGTGTGATTGGGTATAAAAAAAATGATTTGAATCAGAATGGAACAATTTAAAATCGTCCACATTATTGCCGGATTAAATCCAGGTGGGGCGGAAATGATGCTGACCAAACTGACCCAATCCGTTGCAAAGGAGCAATTTCATTTTCACATCATCTCCCTCTCAGATGAAGGAGAGCTCGGACCATTACTGAAAGAAGCAGGTGCGGAGGTTCACACTTTGGGCATGAGTAGTCGTTCCTTCCATTTTAGAGATTTTTGGAAGTTGGTAAAACTTCTTCGCCAGCTTAAACCAAACCTTATCCAGAGTTGGATGTACCATGCTGACTTGATCAACAGCTTAGCCTCTTACTTTTTACAAAAAACGCCTGTTATTTGGGGGCTTCGTCAGAGCTTATTAACGCCAGGATTTCTTAAACCAAAAACTCGTTTTTTGGCAAAAGTCTGCGCAAAATTATCAGGAACACCGGCAAATATCATTTGTTGTTCCGAATCGACTTTAAAGGCGCATGTCGAATTCGGATATCGATCAAAAAATATGATCGTTATTCCCAATGGATTTGATTTGAATCAATTCAAACCAGATCAGGGATCTCGCAAAAAAATCCGTACTGAGCTAAACATTGCTGAAGGCGATATTCTCTTTGGAATGGTCAGCAGGTTTGATCGTTATAAAGATCATGAAAATTTAATTCGGGCTTCTAAGAGGGTTATAGAAATCTACCCGAATGCTTACTTTTTATTATGTGGAACCGACATATCACCACAGAATAAAATATTAGTAAAATGGCTTAACCAATCGAATGTCCGTGATAATTTTTTTCTTTTGGATCAGAGATCAGATATTCCCAGGATTACCGCTGCCTTAGATTTCTCAGTTCTATGCTCTCATAGTGAAGGTTTTCCCAATGTTGTCGGAGAAGCTATGGCCTGTGCTGTTCCATGCATCGTTACAGATGTGGGGGATTCCGCTAATATCGTCGGTGATACAGGAATCGTAGTTCCACCGAAAGAAAAGGCTTTGATGACAAATGCACTACTGGAAATGGCCTCCCTGACAAAAGAACAAAAACTCATACTAGGAACCAGGGCAAGAAAACGAATTGAGCAATTATATTCTCTTTCTGTAATCACTGAAAAATATGAGTCCACATACAGAAAAGCCATTCTAGGTAGAAAATCAAGTTGCTGATTGATTTACTAATTTTACAAAAACATCAAAATACTCCAGCTAAAATTCATGACCCTAGGCAAATTATCC
This sequence comes from SAR324 cluster bacterium, assembly GCA_002401295.1. Classification (GTDB taxonomy): domain Bacteria; phylum SAR324; class SAR324; order XYD2-FULL-50-16; family XYD2-FULL-50-16. Next base: position 28,841 of record NVSR01000015.1, read on the forward strand.
CCGATAACTCGATTAAAGGTTCTGATTTTTCAATCTCCTGTTACGGCGTTGAGCTGGGGAATTCTCTTCGGTTTAGCCGTTTTTATGATCTCCACTCCAATCGACGAATTTATTCCTCGCTTTGTAATAGCAGACTCCCTGGTTTACGCTCGGGTGGCCTTTAATATTTCCCAGGGGCTGGGATCAACCTATAATTTACTGGTACCAACAAATGGATATCACCCCTTATGGCTGCTAATGCATATCCCCTTTTACTGGGGAGCGGATAGCATCTCATCCAGAGCTTTGCTCATTCAAAGCTTGGGTATTCATGGGGGTCGCAAACGCCATTGCCTGGTCTGCTCTGATCAAACTCGTTACCAAGAGCGATTTAGCGGGTGGAGTCTCGGCTCTATTGTTCGGGGTTTTCGGCTGGAGTTTTTATGTACTTTACTCCGGAATGGAAACAGTGCTGGTCATGTTCGGATGGGCCATTTGTTACTATTTTGCTTACCGTTTTAAAACAGAGAAAGAGTTCCAAAGTTTAACCTTTTTTTGGTTTTTCCATCGCTGTGACCCTCACTTTCCTGGCAAGACAGGACAGCGCTCTTTTATTACTCCCCTTAGTCCTTTATTCGATTCCCGGACTTCTTCGAGCCGGAATAGGGCTCAGAATTCAAACCATATGATAGTGGCAACAGCATAAAGGGCGTGATAACCTGATAAAGTTGCTCATGAGACTGAAATATTGAATTTTGAGAGCACATCAACAATCAAAACTAATGAACCATAATTCACTAAATACTTGTTTTTACATATAAAAAATAAATATAACTCATACAATTAGTCGATGATCAAAGAGATGAAAGTCCTTCGAGTTATAGCCCGATTGAATGTTGGTGGGCCAGCAAAACATGTATCTTGGCTTTCATCAGGCCTGGATCAAAAAGGCTGGGAAAATACTTTGGTTTACGGGGAAGTGGAAGAAAATGAGAGCGATATGGAGTTTTTTGCTCGAGAAATGGGAGTGCGCATGGTCAAGCTTAAATCCATGGCCAGAAGTATATCCATCAAAGATGACTTACGGTGTCTTTTTGAAATTTATAAATTAATTCAAAAAATTAAGCCAAATATTGTTCATACGCATACATCCAAAGCGGGTTTTTTGGGGAGAATAGCAGCAATTACCTACAACATAACCCATCAAAGGAAAATTAAGATCATCCACACATTTCATGGGCATACTTTCCAAGGTTATTTTTCGAGACCCAAAGAAAGATTATTTTTGTTGATTGAAAGAATTCTGGGAAGATTTTCTGATAAAATCATCACCATTTCTGAGCAACAATACAAAGAGATACTAGAGACGTACAAAGTCGGACATCCTGCCAACCATCAGATAGTCAAACTGGGAATTGATACCAGCTTTGCTAATTCACTACAGCGGAATTCATTTCGTAAAGATTTCAAAATTGCTGAAGATCAAAAAATTTTTGGCATTGTAGGAAGAATTGCCCCCATTAAAAATCATACGCTTTTTCTCCAATCAATCGCTGATTTCAATCGAATTCATACCAGTAAAAAAACTGTTTTTGTAATCATTGGAGATGGTGAGCCTGATTTAGTGGCTGGATTGAAGAAACAGACTCACGATCTTGGGATTGATAATCTGATTTTTGCCGGGAATCAATCAAACCCTTCCTATTTTTACGGTGGCATCGATTTTTTGGTTTTAACCTCCCTCAATGAAGGTACACCTGTTTCCATATTAGAAGCCTTTGCCTGTGGCATACCCGTAGTCTCAACTAATGTGGGTGGAGTACCTGATCTAATTATTAACAACGAACGAGGGATATTAATTCCTAGTGGTGACCTTAAAGGCTTGGTCAATGCCTATGAAAGCTTGTTAGTTAACGACAACACACAGATCATAAATCAAGCAAAAACATATGTTGTACAAAATTATAGTGTCACCGCCTTGGTGGACAGCATAGACAAAATGTACAGGGTGCTTCTCAACGACTAAAACGAGGCAAAGGATTCTAATGAGAGTTTTAATTACCGGTGGAGCCGGGTTTATTGGATCGCATTTA
>NVSR01000016.1:0-16168 GCA_002401295.1 SAR324 cluster bacterium
TGATCCTCACGGCTAATCCCAAATTGTTTGGCTAAGTTTTCTGCCGTTTGGGGCATCGCATCGGTCCCATATTGCTCTGCCATCAGCTTGTTGATAAATCTCCAGCCCATGGTGGTATCGAACATTTCAGTGGAACGGGAGAAGGCAGAGGTCGCTTTACCCATGACAAAAGGGGCGCGTGACATACTTTCCACTCCACCAGCAATCATGAGGTCCGCTTCGTCAGCTTTAATCGCACGAGCTGCCGTACCCAGAGCATTCATACCAGAACCGCAGAGTCGGTTGACTGTACTACCAGGTACAGTCTGAGGCAGGCCTGCTAGCAGTAGGGACATACGCGCGACATTGCGGTTGTCCTCGCCTGCTTGATTAGCACAGCCCAAAATAACGTCATCTACAGCCTCCCAATCAATGCCTTTGTTGCGTTCCATCAAAGCTCTCAGGGGCACTGCGGCTAGATCATCGGCTCTTACAGAAGAGAGAGAGCCACCGTAGCGGCCTACCGGTGTGCGAACAGAGTCGCAGATAAATACATCGGTCATTTTTTTCCTGGTTAATTTTAGAGTCTTGATTCATGAAAGTGGAGGTGCCTGTTATAGAAGTGGTTTGATCTTTTTGAACCCTTTCAGCATCGCCTCACTGAGGTGATCGATCTCTTTTACCGTCATAGCAGTAGAAAGTGTGGCTGTACAAGTATTGATCATCATGCAGCCTTCATCGTAGAGGTAATCAATCAGGGTCTTGATCAATCCGGATGTTTTTGTATCCATGTAGGCTTCCCGATAATTTTGAGGAGCTTCCGCTTTCAAATGAATACGGAACATGGATCCCGCTCCCGTGACACAGGCAGGAATATCCGCAATTTTAATTGCCTGCTCAATCTGTTGTCGGGCTTTATCGGCCAAGTGATTCAATTGAGTTACAGCGGACTGATCAAAGAGTTCCATGGCTATTAGTCCTGCCGTCATGGTGATTGGATTGGCAGAGAAGGTGCCGGAATGGGGCAACAACATTTTCCCCTCTGAGGGGTCCAATACCTTCATCACATCAGTACGACCAGCCAAGGCTCCTGCGGGAAAACCACCACCGATGATTTTACCCATGGATGTCAGATCTGGCCGAACACTGTAATTTTCCTGGGATCCGCCATAATAGTTGCGGAAGGTGATGACTTCATCGAAAACCAGCAGGGAGTCGTTCTTCCGAGTCCAGAGGTAGAGTGCTTTGATAAACTCTTCAGAAGCGGGTGCGAGGCAGACGCGGTGAGGTAGTGGGTCAATGATGATACAAGCTAGCTCATCGGCATATTGATCCAAAATCGCAAGAGCACGAGTGGGATCGTTAAAGGGGATAATGACTACATCATTCAGGACGGATTCGGGTGTACCGTAAGCAACGGGTACACTAGCCGGTTTATCGCGGTCTCCCCAGTTGTCCGGGCTGGCAGTCTGGCTGACTTCAGCAAAATCGTAACTACCGTGATAGGCCCCTTCCACCTTGGCTATTTTCGATTTTCCCGTATAGGCACGAGCGGCTTTGATCATTGCCATGACGGCTTCCGTACCGGAATTGACAAAGCGTATTTTTTCAAAACCAGGTGCCCTTCCACACAATAGTTGGGCATAACGAAGTTCCACTTCAGTACCCATGGTAAAGGCTGTTCCACGCTGCAACTGTTCCGTGACAGCCTGGACGATTGCCGGATGAGTATGACCATGAATCAGGGATGCCATATTATTGGCGAAGTCGATACGCTGTATCCCCTCAATATCTGTGACATAACAGCCTTCTGCCTTTGCAGCATAGTGGGGATGAGGCCGGCGAAAAATAGTGTTTCGGCTGACACCTCCGGGTAATACTTCACAGGCTTGTTGGAAAAGATCTTTACTGGAGGCTTTGCTCTGATTGGCTACCGTAAGATCTTGTTTCATTTGTTTCCTTTTAAGATCAGAGGGGCTTCCGTTCTCTCCTGAACATAATCAAAGCTGATACCTGGAGCCAGTTCCTTTAATACCAAGCCTTCCGGGGTGACATCAATCACGGCCAGATTAGTGAAAATGCGACTCACTACCCCTTTTCCAGTCAGGGGATAGCTACAGGATTTGACAATTTTTGGATCACCATGTTTTGTCGTATGCTGGGTAATGACAAAGATAGTTTTGACACCAGCTACCAAATCCATGGCTCCACCAACGGCGGGAATCGCATCAGCAGCTCCCGTGGACCAATTGGCTAAATCCCCTTCACAGGAAACTTGCATGGCCCCAAGGATGCAAATATCTATATGCTGACCACGAATCATGGCAAAGCTATCAGCATGATGAAAATAAGCCGCACCGGGAATAGCCGTGATCGATTTTTTTCCTGCGTTGATTAGTTCGGTGATCTCTTCTCCGACAGCAGGGGGGGGCCCCATGCCTAACAGACCATTCTCAGTGTGATAAATCACTTCTCGACCAGCGGGCACGAATTGAGCCGCCATCTCGGGAATCCCAATGCCCAGATTGACATAGGCTCCATCAGGGATGTCCAGAGCTGCTCGTTGAGCCATCTGTTCACGAGTCCAGCCCTTCAGGGCTTCAGTTTTAGTATTCATGGATAGCTCCTTCCCTCTTTCACCAGTTTCGACTCCAGGGCAGGATCGCTGACGGTGGTGATGCGATTAACAAAAATACCAGGTGTGATTACAGTTTCCGGGTCAATGGCTCCAACTTCTACTATTTTTCCGGCTTGAACGATTGTGCTGTTCGCGGCCATACACATAATGGGACCGAAGTTCCGGGCTGTTTTGTTATAAATAAGATTACCATATCGATCAGCTTGTTCGGCCTTAATCAACGCAAAATCAGCGGTCAGGCCATACTCCATCACATAGGTACGGTCGCCAAAAATTCGAGATTCTTTTCCTTCCGCCAAGGGAGTATTGACTGAAGTAGGGGTATAGAAAGCGGGAATTCCAGCACCACCAGCTCGAATCCGTTCAGCCAGGGTTCCCTGAGGAACCAGCTCCAGCTCAATTTTTCCACGGCGATATAAATCGGGAAAAACCGTAGAGTTGGCAGTTCGGGGGAATGAACAGATCATCTTACTGACCTGCTCATTTTCAATGAGTGCGGCGAGTCCTACATGACCGCTGCCCGTATTATTGTTAATTACAGTTAAATTTTTGGCACCTTGGTCGATTAGGGCGTGAATCAACTCAATTGGACTACCGGCTTCACCGAAACCTCCAATCATAATGGTTGCGCCATCCTTGATGTCCGCGACCGCCGCTGCTACCGATTCTATTCTTTTATCTATCATCTTTTTTTCTAGTCTGAAATTCGGTCCTCAACAGTTTGAGTCCTATGAAATAATAGCTTATGAAGGAAAATTATCGATTTTGCAGTGCTGCGACTAAGGATTCTTCAATCTCTTTTAATTCGTCTTCGAAAAAATATTTATCCGTATCAAAGGGCTTGAGCAGTTCCACCGTATTTTCCTGTTCATCGTATTTTGCGAGGAACACCTTATCCATCCACTCCATATTTCTGGCTTCGACAAACTTCAAAGCAAAGGCCTTTTCACCATTCACCAGGGTTGTCCCAAGAATGGTGATTTTTCCAGCGGAAGACGTCATCGAAAGGTGTCTGGAAGGACGATTGATGGAGGACAGGGATCGATAAATTCTATTGAAAATCTTCTCCATTGCCGCGAGTGGGGCCGTGTAGTAATGGTGCTCTCCCGTGGGGCGCGCACAGTACATAGAATGGAAACCAATCAATAAAGTACTCAAGATATTTGCTAAATCGATCCAGTTCTGTGCGGAGCGCTCAATGTCTACATTGCCTTGTTTGTCCGTAAACAAACTGATGTGGTTCATCATCGGGCTTTGACTCCTCACGACCACACCGTGGGCTTGAAGTCGTCGAATCGCAGCAATCGTACTGGGATTTAAGAGCTCTCTGGGAGTGGAAAAGTGAGCCATCCAAGCTAGTTGAATACCATTTTCATGGAGTTTGTCAAAGAGTGCCAGCATCTTGTCATACTCACTACTCAGAATGATCTCAGGCTGGAAGGTGAGGGAGCGCGTGGCAAGACGAACCGTTTTAACATGTAACAGGGCAGGATCTTCAATCAGTGGCCTCACATATTGCTCTAGCCTGTCTACGGGCATATAACCGCCGTCCCCTCCTGTAATCAGTAGGTCTGTTACTTCCGTATGAATCTTCAAATAATCGTGAATTTGCTTGATTTCCCGTTGGATGAACATATCCTCATCCCCTCGAACCTGTGCATGACGGAAGCAGTAGGTGCAGAAGGCAAAACAATTCTGAGTGGTCTTATCAAAAACCAGCTGACATTGGGGGTATTTGTGCTGACTGCCATCCAGAAACTCAATCTCACCTTGATCATTCTTAAACCAGGGCTTGTTCAGCTGCTGGTTGCCATCGTGAGGATTGGTTTGCTCCATATAATCCTCAACAATTTTTTTTCTTTCTTCAGGAGATGTGGAGTTGAGGTAGGCATTGCTTGTTTTTTCATTGATCATTCCCGGTTGTGGGAAAACCAGTTGAAAGAGGGAATCCTCTGCAAAACTGTCCCAATTGATGGCATTGAGTACATGTTTTGTCGCCAGGAAACGATAAACTTCAACGAAAAGCTCACGCTCGGGGATGAAACCCAGGTCAATAGCATTCTCTTTTAAAATCTCGATAACTTTCCTGAAACCAACCAGCCCTGAATAACGTTCCTGATCATTGAAAAGAAAGGGGGATGCTTCTACTAATCCAGAGTGTTGGGGGTAGGATGCCTGTAGTCTGGCCAGCAGGCCTACTGGCAAAAGCTTCTCATCCTCAATGATTTTCCGGATATCATCGGAATAATTGTATCGATCCATCATTTGCTGCACTGATGGTATTTGAGCTGCTGTTTTAGCCTTACTTGAAGAGGAATCCATAGGTAGGTCTGTCGTGAGATTCATTGTGACTCATTCTCAATATTGTTTTTAAAATAATTGCTTGTTTTCATAGCCTTATCTGATGGTGCTTAACTTATGACTAGTACACGTATTTGTAAAATATTAAATTCTGATAGCTTCCATAGTTTTTACCTATATCTAAAGAGTCTGGTTTTCATTTGGGGATTACAAGGAATTCAATTGATATCTATGGAAGATTTATAGAGTATTGGCAGGAGATACTATTCTTTACAAAAAACACTACAAAGGGCACGAAAGATCTCTCAGTCGCTCTGCTGTTTCGAGGTGACAAGAGGGGGGAATTTTCCTCAAGTTAGCGCCATTAACCTCAGGACACTATTGGAGGAATTACCCATGGATTTACGAGCACTTAAATATTTTGAGACGGTCTTTGAGACTCGTAGTGTCAGCGCTGCAGCACGGCAGAGTCATATCTCTCAGCCTTCGATCAGCTCTGCAATTCAACAGTTGGAGCAAAGCCTGGATGTACAGCTTTTTATACGTCATCACAGAGGGGTGACACCCACCAGTGCGGCCGATCGACTTTACCCACTTTCGAAGAAGCTGACTGGTGATGCTAAGGGGATTCTCAAAATATTTCATGAAAAAACCGCACCCGTTCCTCTTTGCCTTGGTCTGATGCGTTCACTGGGAGCACAACGTATGAGCCTGCTGTTAAAGGAGCTAGTCAATGCGATTGCAAATCTGGAGTTGACATTGGTTAATCCCGAGGAAAACTGCGATGCTCGCATTGTGTCATCCAGCACTGTGAGTATCAAAGAGGCTTTTGAACCCATCTGGGAGGATCGTTATCAGCTAGCTCTGCCCCGCAACTATCCCCTGAGCTTCAAAAAGGAGATCCTATTGAGTGACCTGGATGAGCTACCTTTTATTAATCGAGCTCCCTGTGATGCGATTGATCAGCTCAAAGACGCAATGAAGGAGTTACAGATAGCCTTTCAGACACGGGCAAACATCCGTACCATAGAATATGCTCAAGCTTTGGTCAGTGCCGGGGTGGGAGCGGCTATTTTGCCGAATTGGGAGGAGATTAGGGCGACCGATGATATCGTATTGCGGCCGATTAGTGATTTATCATTAAATCAGACAATCGGACTGGCCTACAATCGGACGAAAAGATTGGATCCCCTGCTGCAAACGACCATTGAACTCTGTCGAGATTATCGGTCGAGAGCAGGCAGAAAGTGATTTCAGGGCTAAGGGGAGTTCTGTTCCCCAGTTCAGAGTATTTATAAAAATATTGTTTAATACCAATAGTTCAACCTGTTTTTGTCTTGAAGTTATCAGGAGGAAGGCGTGCATGTCATTGTTCAAAAAATTATCCCCTACTTTTACGGGATGTCGAAAAGCGTCATGAGTTCTATTTTCTGATGGAGTAAAATAGAACAGTGTTTTTTTCTTGACGATGTTACGAATCTGGCCTAATTTTTGTTCATCTTAATGGATACATTAATGTATTTTTTACGCCGGACTAGCTGCCATTCAATAATTTAATCGCTCCTTTCACATCCATGGCAAAAGAAAACTTAGAAGAATTCGCTTATCGTTCGATTATTCGACTGATTTTAAAAAATAAATTTAAACCAGGTGATTTTTTACTGGAGATTGAATTAGCGGAAACTTTGAAATTGAGCAGGACTCCTGTCCGTCATGCTTTGGGAAGGTTGGTGGGCGAAGGTTTTTTGGAAAAGAGAAAAAAGAAGGGATGTTTGATATCAGTTCCCACCTCTGAAGATGCTAAACATGTCTTTTTCGCTAGGGAGAACCTCGAAGGACTGACCGCAACTTCAGCGGCAATGTATGCAACAGAAGATGATATCATTGAGCTAAGAACGATTCTTGAAAAAGAAAAAAAGGCACTCGTAACTTATAATAAAGAAGATTATTCTACGACCAATGAGGACTTCCATTTAGGAATCGCCAGAATGAGTCGTAATATCTATTTGGAAAAATACTGTCGAAATATTTTTTGGCGTTCCAATATTTATATCTTCTTTTTCGATAATTATTATACGCAACCGACTTCCATTGATGAGCAGTATACACCGGACCAGCATATTCAGATTGTCGATGCTATTGCGGAACATGATGCTGAAAAAGCAGGTGAATTGATGAGGCAGCATATTCATTTTACATATGCCATGCTGTTTACTCCCTGGAATGTGAAAAAAAAAGCAATTAGATCAACGCATAGCTTATAGGCTCTATGGATTGCCCCGTTATCATCGAATAGAGCTATGCGCAAAACAAATATCCCAACGGTAATTCCGCTCATATCCTCATTGCTGGAATCTCAAGAATAATTTCGTCTCAGTAATCAAGAATAAGACATTTATAGTCATTCACAGTGGATGACCTGAAGCGGTTAAGGCTGACTAAACCGATTCAGGTCCCTTACCGGGGAAAAAGTCGTTTTCCCCGTCTTAAGAAGCTTTCCGATTTTAAGGAAAGCTGTTTTTTATAAATTCGAGTAAACCGAAGGATTAAAAAATGAAGACTCGTAAACTCGCTACTGTTTTCTTTTCCTTATTTTGGATCATAAGCGTAACAAGTACCGTACTGGCTAGTACTCTAGAAGATATTATGCAGCGAGGTGTGCTTCGTGTCGCAGCTCAAACTCAGGGCCCTCCTTTTAGCTTTGTGAATGGAAAGGGGGAGCGGACAGGTAGTGCGGTTGAATTGGCTCGTTTGATGGCAAAAGAGATGGGTGTTAAAATCAAGTTCCTGAACTATGACTGGGATGGTTTGATTCCAGCTCTTTTATCAGGCAAGGCTGATATCCTGGCTGCCGATATGACACCTACGCTGGCACGTGCAATGAAGATTGCTTTTACCACTCCTTTTATGTATACGGGCAATGTTGCCTTTGCAAAAAAAGATAGCCCTTATCGAACATTAGCTGATTTAAAAGCAGCTAAAAATCTTACTGTAGCGACATTGTTGGGATCAGCCGGTACAAAAGTTGCTGCTGAGACCTTTCCAAACGCCAAGCAAAAAGTATACAAAGGGGGAGGTCCTTTTTTGATTGATGCTGTGCTGAAAGGACGTACTGATTTCGCTGTGAATGATAGTTCTGCCGTTTATGCGCAAGTTTCAAATTTTCCTCCCAATAGCATTAAAATAATTCCTGAACGAATCGATAAATCCCCTCTCGCTTATGCAGTTCGTTATGACTCTCCCGCTTTATTGTCATGGATGGACCTCTTTTTCCTCCACATCAAATTAGACGGGCGGTTGGATGCCAACCTGGATTATTGGGTTAACAGTTTAGACTGGAAGAATGATCATGATTAAGCTCAAATATTTGTGAGGTTGAGTTTGACCGTTTAATTCCAGTAAGCTTTTATCTTCAGTCTAATCACCTGAAATGTTAAATCGAAACTCTGGTAATCTCTTCTTTGTATCAGGGAGTGGATTATCGGAGTAACCATCAGGATGACGTCATGCTTGAAACGTTTAATTTCAGAGTTATAATTGAGTACCTGCCATTGTTTCAAGAGGGGTTTCTATATACGATCTGGCTATCCTTGGCTGCTTTGTTAGGAGCCCTGATTATTGGGATTCTGGCTTGTATCATGCGCATTTCTCAGTCCAAATTAAGTGCTCGCATCGCTATTATTTATATTGAAAGCATGCGTTCGACACCATTATTGGTCCAGTTATATTTCTTCTATTTCGGTTTGCCCTCTTTAGGTATTTTATTGTCCGAAGTGGTCACGGGTATTTTGGTGCTTTCCCTGAACAGTGGAGCTTATTTGGCTGAAATAATCCGCGCCGGTGTCCAGTCGATACCACCTGGACAAACCGAAGCGGGCATTGCTTCGGGTATGACGTATTATCAGCGGATGCGTTATATCATCATGCCCCAAGCATTAGGTCTTACGGTCCCTCCCATGTTGGGACAAGCTATTATTTTGGTGAAAGACTCCTCACTATTGTCCCTGATTTCAATCATGGAACTGACTCGTGCCGGGCAAACATTTACTTCAGAACGATTTATGCCAGCTGAAGCTTTTCTGACAACTGCCGTATTCTACTTGATCATCTTTTATCTATTGAAAGGCTTTTCAATATGGAGTCAGAAAAAGTTGATTTACACAGGTTAACCCGAAGGAAAAAATGTGGGAATTTTATTTTTTAAAGCTGATGAATACCCTGCCTTTTTTTCTAAAAGGAGTTTGGGTGACCATCAGTGTATCTGGTTTAAGTTTAATAGCAGGAACCATCATTGGATTTTGTTTTGGAATTATTCGCTCCGGTAAGAGAGGCTTTTTTCACATTCTAATCGGTCTTTGGGTAGACCTGATACGTGGTACGCCTTTTTTAATACAGATATTTATCATATTTTTTATTCTTCCCGAAGCAGGAATCAATCTAGACGCTTTCCCGGCAGCCGTTATTGCATTATCCAATATGTCGGCCTGTTTTATCTGTGAAATCGTTAGTGGTGGTCTGAAAGCGGTTCCAGAGGGGCAAAAAGAAGCCGCAGCCGCTTCGGGTTTTACGAAGTTTCAACAGCTGCGTTATATCAATCTTCCTCAAGCAATGCGCACTATTTTACCACCATTGGTCGGACAGTATGTACTTTTGATCAAAGACTCATCCATCGTATCGGCAATCGGACTGGTTGATATTACAAGAGTAGGCTGGTTGACGGTGCAACGAGTTCCGGAAGGACTCATGGTGTTTGGTTTGGTAGGGATCTTATATTTCATCATTTGTTATCCCTTAATCTTACTATCGGGCTACCTGGAAAAAAGAATGGGCAATCTAACGCCTGCAAAGAAAAACAGTGCAAAAAGTATGGGGCAAAAAAATAATTTATTAGTAGAGGAGCGATAAAATGATAATGTTTTCAGATGTCAATAAATGGTATGGGGACTATCACGCTTTAAAAGACATTAATCTGACAGTAGAAACTGGAGAGGTCTTGGTGATCTGTGGTCCCAGCGGTTCGGGGAAAAGTACTCTGATTCGATGTATTAATCGCCTGGAGGAGATTCAAGGAGGTGAGTTAATCGTTGATAATATAGAGGTCCATAATAAGAAAACCAATATGACCAATCTAAGAGCCGAAGTAGGATTTATATTTCAACAATTCAACCTCTATCCTCATATGACGGCTCTTGAAAATATAACCATCGCTCCCGTCAAAGTGCGTGGAATGAAGAAGGCAGAGGCAGAACAATTAGGTCAGAAAATGCTAAATAGAGTCGGATTGAGCGATAAAGCGGATTCTTATCCGATTCAGCTTTCCGGGGGGCAGCAGCAACGTGTGGCAATCGCCAGGGGGTTATGCATGAACCCTAAAATCATGTTGTTTGATGAACCCACCTCAGCATTGGATCCTGAAATGATATCTGAGGTTTTAGATGTAGTACGTGACTTAGCAAAAGATGGGATGACCATGATCGTCGTTACCCATGAAATGGGATTTGCTAAAGAAGTGGCCCATCGTGTCGCATTTATGGAAGATGGAGCCTTAATTGAAATTGCACCTTCTAAAGAATTTTTTGAAAATCCTAAAAATGAAAGAACCAAAGAATTCTTGAGTAAGATACTAACTCATTGATTTATTTGAATTATATAAACTTCTTTCTCTGGAAGGATTGATCTCAGGAAAAAAAGCTTAATGAAGAATCAGGACGAAATTGTTGTCATAGGAGGCGGGGTAATTGGAATCAGTACAGCCTATTATCTGAAAAAACAAAACCTCGCCGTAACTTTACTGGAAAAAAACACCATTTGTTCCGGCGCATCTCATGGTAACGCCGGTCTGATTTCCTGTGAAAACTTCATTCCCATGGCTGCCCCTGGGGCAGTGAAACAGGGATTGCGTTGGTTGGCTGATGCGGACAGTCCGTTTTCCATTAAACCACGACTTGACCTCGACTTACTGCGCTGGCTCATTCAATTTGGTGCCGCTTGTCGAAAAAAGCCGATGCTAAAAACGCTCTCTGTGCTCAAGAGAATGAAGGAGGTCGGTAGTGGCTTGTTTGACGAGTTAATGAGTAGTCACCATATAGAATGCGATCATGATAGAAAAGGCCGATTAGTTTTATATAAGGATAGTGCTCATTTTGAGGAAGGCATCGAAACGGCCCGGTTTTTACAAGAATACGGTATCAACTCGCAAATATTGGACAAAACCGCAGTGCGAGAAAAGGAGCCTAATTTAACTTCGGCCGTTGTTGGAGGGATTTACTATTCGGAATATGTCCATGTAACGCCCGATCGGTTTGTCCATAGTCTAGCCCGTCTGGTTGAAGAGCAGGGAGGGATTCTAAAAACGAAAACAGAGGTGATCGGTTTTGAGACTAAAGGGCAACGGATTTCAAAGGTAATTACCACCCGGGGTGATTTGTATCCTGATCAAGTTGTTTTGGCGGCTGGTGCCTGGTCTCCGATTGTCGGTCGGGACTTGGGATTAAAAATACCTATCCAACCGGCAAAAGGCTACAGCATTACCGTGAAACGTCCGGATTCTTGTCCGGGTTTTTCCCTGGACTTAGCAGATGACAAAGTAGCCGTCACACCAATGGGTGACAGATTGCGCTTCAGCAGTACTTTGGAGCTGAACGGTTACGATTTATCGATCAATCGCCGTCGAATCGCTGCTACTCGGCGGGCAGTCAGCAGCTATCTGTCTGGTATGGAAGATTTGGATCTTATTGAAATCTGGAGTGGCCTGCGTCCTAATACGCCTGATACCTTACCTTTAATCGGGCGAAGCAAATCTTTTGATAATCTGATCCTGGCTACCGGTCATGATATGCTGGGTATGACTCACAGTCTGATCACGGGTAAAATTGTCTCACAGATTATTATGAATGAAACACCGGTTATAGACTTAGCACCCTTCCGTCCGGAACGTTTTGACTGATTTTTCAACAAAATAATGAAAACTTTCGGCTTTCTCTATGGCTGGGAGAAAACATCGGAACCCCTGCTGCAAACGACGAATGAACTCTATCGAGATTATCCGTCAAGAGCAGGTAGGACTTGATTTTAGGGGAACCCCTTAAAAATCAAATTTGATTCCCTGGGCCAAAGGGAGCTCTGTTCCCCAGTTTATAGTATTGGTCTGTCGTCTCATGTAGACTTTCCAGGCATCAGAGCCGGATTCACGACCGCCACCTGTTTCTTTTTCCCCGCCAAAGGCTCCTCCGATTTCTGCTCCGGAAGTTCCAATGTTGACATTGGCAATGCCGCAGTCTGATCCTACGTGGGAAAGGAACTGTTCAGCTTCACGCATATTCAGGGTAAAAATAGCTGAAGAGAGTCCTTGAGGCACATCGTTGTGCAGTTTGAGGGCTTCATCGAATTCAGAATATTTGATCAGGTAAAGTAGGGGAGCGAAGGTTTCGTCCTGTACAATTTGGAAATGATTCTCCACTTCGGCAATAGCTGGCTGCACATAGCAGTTTGACTCGTGTCCTTCTAATACTTCTCCTCCAAAGATCACCTTTCCACCCTGTTGCTTCACACTTTCCAGAGCAGCCTGATAAGTATTGACTGCATCCAGATCAATCATGGGGCCAATCAAAGTCTTTTCATCCAAGGGGTTGCCTATTCTTTTACTGACTTGCTCATAAGCGGCCAGCAACTTCTCTTTGACTTCGTCATAAATCGAATCTTTGATGATCAAGCGTCGAGTACTGGTGCACCGCTGTCCACAGGTTCCGACCGCACCGAATACAATCGCTGGAATAGCTAGTTTCAGGTCGGCGTTTTCAGTGATCACAATGGCATTATTGCCACCAAGTTCCAGCAGGCTGCGTCCTAGCCTTTCTCCAACAATCGCACCCACTCTTTTGCCTACTCTGGTCGAGCCTGTGGCTGAAATCAGGGGTACCCGTTTATCCTTTAAGAAGTTATCTCCGATATCCGCAGATTTCCCAATCACAAGGTTGAAGATCCCTTCAGGCAAGTCATTATCTTTCAGAACTTTTTGAATGATCTTCTGGACTGCAATCGCACAAAGTGGTGTTTTGGAGCTTGGTTTCCAAATAATTACATCTCCACAAACCGCCGCTAACATGGCATTCCAAGCCCAAACTGCTACGGGAAAATTGAAGGCGGAGATGACGCCTACCACTCCAATGGGATGATACTGCTCATACAAACGATGCTGGGGTCTTTCGGAATGCATGGTCAGGCCATACAATTGTCGAGAAAGCCCGACGGCAAAATCACAAATATCGATCATTTCCTGCACTTCACCCAAACCTTCCTGGTAGATTTTACCGGTTTCGTAGGCAACGAGTTTCCCCAAATCCTCTTTTGATTCTCTCAAGGCATTGGAGATCTGACGAACAATATCTCCCCGCTCTGGAGCTGGTACCATTTTCCAGGTAGTAAAGGCTTTCTGCGCTTTTACCATTACAGTTTCATAATCATCCCAAGTGGCATTGCGGACCTGGGCAATTAACTGTCCATCTGCCGGAGAGTATGAGCTGGTGACAGGTCCCTGTCCTTCTAGCCATTCGGTACCAGTGGTGATTCCCGAGTTGATTTTTTCAATACCTATGTTTTTCAGAAAATCCATGATTACCTCTAATAATTAAAGGGGAGTGATATTTGCGATTAACCTAAATTTGATTAAAGGCATTGCTAGTTTTTTTCTGGTCCTACCAGTGGTAAGACCAAGAATGAAACTTAAGAGTAAAGGATAAATATGGGTTGTCAAGCTGAATGTACAGATAAAGCCATTAAAGCAGGATCACTCAGCACTTGATCCAGGTTGCATATCAGGGAATCGGCATTTTCCATATTGCACACAATGGGTGGCTTGATTTTCAGAACATTGTGCAGAGGGCCGTCGGTACTGATCAGGATCTGACGTTCCTTCATCCTCTCTGCGATCCAGGATGCTTGTTGGGCGGCGGGTTCCAGAGTTTGTCGGTCCAAGACCAGTTCCACACCCAGGAACAAGCCCATTCCCCGGACATCACCGATGATAGGATGTTTCTTCTTCAGTTCTTCCAAACCTTGCTTCATTCTATTGCCCACTTCAAGAGCATTTTGCTGCAAGCCTTCGCTCTCAATCACATCTAAAACGGCCAAACCGATGGCACAGGAGACGGGATTACCTCCGAAAGTATTAAAGTACTCCATTCCATTGTTAAAGGAAGCCGCAATTTCAGCTGTTGTCACTACCGCCGCCATGGGATGGCCGTTCCCGATAGGTTTGCCGAAGGTGACGATATCGGGAATCACATCCTGGGTTTGAAATCCCCAAAATGCTTCTCCTACTCGTCCGAATCCTACCTGTACTTCATCAGCAATACAAAGACCGCCGGCTTCTCGTACATGATGGAAGGCCTCCTTCATGTAGTTATCGGGTAAAACGATCTGACCTCCACAACCCAGAAGGGACTCACAGAAAAAAGCTGCGATATTTCTTCCACCTTCTTGAACTTCTTCAATGGTATCCTGCAGCTCTGCCGCGTATTTTTCTCCTGCCTTTGGGTCATCAGCCTTATATTTTCCCCGATACGGGTCGGGCATGGTGACCTTATGAGTGTGTATTGGAGTTCCTTGACCACCCGGACCATCAAATTTGTAAGGACTCAGGTCAATCAGGGAGGAGAGATTTCCGTGATAAGCACCATCTACGACTAAAGCATCGTAATTCCCGGTATGGGTTCGAGCCAGACGAAGAGCCAGATCATTGGCTTCACTGCCTGTACAGACTAAAAAACATACGTTTAAGGGATCGGGCAGGGTCGCCGTCAATCGTTTCGCATACTCTACAATGTTGTCGTGAAGATAACGGGTATTCGTATTCAAACGGGAGATCTGGTCCTGAGCGGCTCTGACGACTCGGGGATGACAATGTCCCACATGGCAGACGTTGTTCACCAAATCCAGGTAGGCCGTTCCACATTCATCATAAAGGTATTGCATGCTGCCGCGAACAATCTTGAGAGGTTGCTCATAGGAGACGCTGAGTGCACGGTTCAAATGTGATTGCCTGGCTTCCAGAATCTCTTTGTGATTCAATTCGGGAATGCCGGAAGAGTTTGTATACATACCGCAGGCGTCTTTAAAAATTCGATATACCAGATTAGGGTTGGTTTCAACCAACATTTCCAGTAGCTGCCAGGCTGGTTTTTCTGAGACCAGCAAATATTCGTTGTCCGGTTCCAGGGATTTCTGGTGGGCTGACATGCAGACGGAAGTACAAAGACGCATGCAGATCAAGTAAAAAAGAACTCGAATCTCTTCTTCCTTTAGTGGGAACTCCTGATGATAGCCACTAATTACCTGAGCGGCGGCAGATAAAGGATCCTCTTTTCCAAACATGAGGTAAGGCAGTGCTACAGCCAGCTCATTGATGAGTTGCGTATGGACTATATCCCCAAAGTCGATCAAGCCTACGACTTTATTTTGGGAATCTTGACCGCCCATGAGTAAGTTGTAATCGTTGCCATCATTATGAATCACACTGCAACGAAGCGCTGGTAACAGAGGTTTGATTTCGCTTTCATATTTTTGCAGCAAGAACTCGACAAGGCCTCTTTTTTCCGGATTCTTGATATGCGGTAAATATTGTTTGATATCACTCGCATTTTTTAAATCCCACTGTAGGTAACGAGAGGATGCAGGGTGAGAAAATCCGACAAAAGCTCGATCCGTTTCCCCCAAAAAGTGACCGATGTTTTGTAGTAGTTCTGGAGTTTGGGGGGATATATCAGCCAAGCAAGTTCCAGGTACAAAGGTCAATACACGAAGTAAATAACTGGAGCCTTCATTAGAGGTAACCTGATGAATCTGCTTTCCTTCCAAGCTGGTACAAACTCCTGGCCATGCAGACGGGTCCATGTGGGCTGCTAAGTGCTCCATTGCCTTGTTTTGAAAATCGAGGGTTGATGAATCCTCATTCTGATTGGCCAATTTTACCACATACTTTTCACCAGTATCACTTCTCAACAGAAAGTTTCGATCAATGTAACTTGGATAGTCTTCAATCGTTCCCTGGATTCCATAGTGTTGCCGAACAAGGTCCTGTACTTCCTTGCTGGTGAATGGTGGTGTTAATGTTGCGGATGGATTCATGGTTTAACTCCTTCAAAACTCACAATAGTAAAATAGTTGATCTGCTTTCCCACACCGRAATGTGGGAAGGATAAAGGGATGTTGGCTCCTTAGAGAATTTGAGAAAGGAAGGCCTGGGTTCTTTCA
>NVSR01000016.1:16173-29856 GCA_002401295.1 SAR324 cluster bacterium
TGGATTGGTGAAAAAATGCTCGGGATCTCCAACCTCTAGAATTTGGCCGGCGTCCATCATGATCACCTTATCGGCAACCTCCCTGGCGAAGCCCATTTCATGAGTCACGACTACCATGGTCATGCCTTCACGAGCTAGAGATTTCATCACCTCAGAACATGGTTACTGTCAGGCTTAGCCACTTCTTTATTTTCGATCCTTGGTCAAAAAATTTAACAAATCTTTTTACAATCAGGTTGCTTCATCAGCTATCAATCAGCTGAAAAATATCTGAGACCAACTACTTACCCTCAGTTTTTATTGAAGGTACCCGTATACATTACTGGTCAGACCAATGGTAAGACCAGGAATGTGACCTAAGAATAGAGAAAAAATACAGTCTGTCAAGCATCAGGAGTAAACTTTTTTAGGGAGGGATTCTTCTTGAAGTGGAATGGAGACAATTCCCTAGACTGCTCCCACAATGAGACTGGGGAGGCAGAAAAAGGGAATAATAGAGGGGGGGAGAGGTCAGTCCTGAGTGCCTTGGATGGCCCCTTTTTGTTCCAGTGTCTCTATTTTTTTGCTGGAATCCTCATGGTGTTGAGTCATGAGCAGCGTTGCTTTTTCAATGTCCTTTTGTTCAATCGCTTGGAGCAGACTTTTATGTTGAGTAACAATGATATCAAACCAGTTCTCATTTTCAAACCACTCTTCGCTGGCCATAAAAAGCACACTATAAAGGGTCTGATTTCTCTCAATAATTGAGTATAGACCTTCATTGACTCGGGACATGATTGTGTTATGAGCCGCTTCGATGATCAAGTTATGAAAAACCATTTCCCAGTCGGCACTTTCTTTCTTTTCCTGTTCTGAGTTTCGAGGTCCGGATTCCAGTCTTTCGATACATTCTCGGAGTTTCGCCAGATCTTGCTCTGTTCGGCGTTGAGCAGCCAAACCTGCCGCAGCTATATTGAGAATCCTTCGCATTTCCATGACCTGGGGTAAAAGATCATCATGCCAAAAGGGCATAAATTGCATGTTCTCTTTGAAGTCCTGGATGGTGGGGGTCACGATGAAAATTCCTTGGCGCTCTCGAAGTTCAAGATATCCCCAGGCTTCCAGGGTCACAATCGCTTCCCGTAAAAGAGATCGGCTGACCCCTAGCATACTCGCTAATTCACGCTCTGCGGGTAATTTGCTACCGGGAGAATACATCTTGCTTGCGATTAACTCTTTCAGCTGGAGAATAATTTCATGCCTTTTTTTGTTCAAGTATTTACCCCTTACTTTAACGGCTCATGAATTCTTGAAATTAAAAAAGCTGGAACCGCTGATTGTTTGAATGAAAACTTTGGGAAACGGGAGGAAGGCCGGAGTTTGTTCCGACCTATCTCGAAGGAAGGCTACTATGAGGTTCGCTTTTTGGCAACAAAGGGGAGGGACTGAGAGTACCTCAGGGTCGGTAATAAAAGAACTCAGATCAGCACTAGACGCCTTGAAGGGAATGTCCCATACTTTGGGCCACCAATCTTTCATCCTCCTATTGAGTCAACACCGGCTTTTTTGCAGCATATTAATGTCAACACATGTAGAAAATTTTCGGTGAGTCCATCGGCCTCTGGTGCTTTTACTATCTTATTTTTAGCGGATTATTTAGCGATATGAATTCCCCTGCAAACATGAATCTGGTCTACCCAAGAAATTGCAATAAAGTGATTACCCTGGGACCTAAGGGTACTTTTAGCAACAGCGCTGCCAGTTTAGTAGCGGGTGATAAAATATCCAACATTGAATACACCACAACTCTACCGGAAATCACCCAAGCCGTGCAAGATGATGCCACTGCTTTAGGAGTGATTCCCATCGAGAATTCGACCTCAGGTATTGTGGGACCAGCTCAGGATAGCCTGACGGAACTGGATGTGGTGATTACGAATGAATTGCGTCTTAAAGTGCATTATAGTTTGATTTCTAACGTACCTTTGGCTGAGGTTAAACAATATTACAGCCATGCGGTGGCTTTTAATCAGACGGGCCTATTTACCTCTAGTAATCTCAAACATGCGGATGTAATCTTTTCTAATTCTAACATCCATTCGGGTGAAATGTTTCTGGAAAAGCCTGAAGAAGCTGTTGCGGCGATTATTCCACAGCCTGCGGCCCATAGCCGAGAGGAATACCGGGACATCATCCTGGCTGACGATATTCAGGATTATCAGCAGAATATTACTCGATTTGTGGTAATTCAGAAAAAGCCGGCTAACTATTTCCCCGACTTCACCCAGGAAAAAACATCGGTTTTCATTGAAACCGATGAAGATCGACATTCGATTTTATTTGAAATTCTGAGAGAGTTTCATGTATATGGGATTAACATCTGTCGATTGGAATCTCGTCCTTCCAGAAGGACTCCCTGGAGTTACGGTTTTTTTATTGATTTTTATAACAATCATCGTAGCGCTACCTGCTTGAAAGATATACAAAATCTGGGTATCAGTTGTGAAATTCTGGGAACTTATAATTTTGTGTCCAAACCTTTTTAGTTCTCCTCTGCTTAACGTTTAGCCACAAATTTACTCATGTTTGATATTATTACCTGGAATGTTAGTCCGGATCTGCTCGAATGGGGAGTGTTACGTATTCGTTGGTATGGGCTGCTTTTTGCTCTTTCTTTTGTTTTCGGTAACTATTTTTTGCATTGGGTCTTTCGTCGAGAAAAGAAACCGATCAAATATGCAGAGTCTTTGTTAATGCATATGATTATAGGGACTGTAATTGGTGCGCGTTTGGGGCATACCCTCTTTTACGAACCTGGGTTCTATCTCAGCCACCCCTTAGAAATTCTTAAAGTATGGAAGGGCGGTTTGGCCAGTCATGGAGCTGGAATCGGTTTATTTACAGCGGTTTATCTCTATACGCGTAAAACACCGGGACAAAGCTATTTGTGGGTATTGGATCGGTTGGCGGTAGTGGTTGCCTTGAGTGGTGCTTTGATTCGCCTGGGTAACTTCTTTAACTCGGAAATCATTGGCAAGCCCACTGCCGGGGACTGGGGCATTGTGTTCCAACGGATTGATTCCTTGCCGCGACATCCGGCACAGCTGTATGAATCAGTGGCCAGTTTTTTTGTTTTTCTGCTGTTATTATTTATTTATGCCCAAACAAATTTACAAAAAAAGCCCGGATTTATAGCAGGGCTTTTTCTGGTCACTATCTTTAGTAATCGATTTTTTATTGAGTTTTTCAAAGAGAACCAAGTGGCCTTTGAAGTGGGAATGCAATTCAATATGGGCCAGTTATTGAGTATTCCTATGGTCTTGCTAGGCCTTTTTCTTATTGTGCGATCCCTATTTTTTACCAGGACAACCAAATCATCCGGAAACTAAAAGAGTGCCATGACGATTATATTGCCTGAAAATTATCACGCTCAAAAAGCTTTAGAAGCCAATAATATTACTTGTATTCATAAGGAAGCGGCGCTGCGACAGGATATCCGCCCCTTACGTATTGGCATCATGAATGTGATGCCCAACGTGGAAAGTTATGAATTCAATCTCTTGTACCCTATGGGGAAATCAATTCTTCAGATTGACCCGGTTTGGATCAAGTTGGATACACATGGTTATAAGAGTTCTAGTCAGAAGCATATGGAGGATTCCTATGTCAGCTTTGAAGACGCGATTTATCCGAATCACCTGGATGGATTGATTTTAACAGGAGCCCCCGTGGAAGGTCTGCGTTTTAGTGATATCAAATATTGGCCTGAAATTGAACGAGTCCTGAAGTATGCCAGGAAAAATATTTCTTCAACTCTGGGGATTTGTTGGGGAGCTATGGCCTTGGCCCATATGCTTGGTATTGAAAAAACTATCTTTGAGACCAAACTTTTTGGTGTCTTTCGGACAAAAAATCTAGATCGCAACCATCCCATCACTGGGGATCTGGATGATTATTTCCAGTGCCCCCAAAGCAGGCACGCTGGTTATACTGATGAAAATTTGGAAGCAGCCAGAGATCGGGGAGAGGTCAGATTACTGGCTCACAATGCTGATGCCGGTTACACCATTATGGAAAGCACGGATGACCGTTATTTGATGCATCTTGGGCATCCGGAGTATAATTCCGGACGACTGGTAGAGGAAACCCTGCGGGATCGTGCTAAGGGAAGAACAGATGTGGAGGATCCCGCTAATTTTAATGTGGAAGATCCCTCAAATTGTTGGAGATCTCATCGAAATGAGTTTTTCAGCCAGTGGATCAAGTATGTCTATTTGCAGACAGCCTTTTAGATGACCGAGGAGCTCTGCTCTTGCAGCCAGAGCTCTTCACCACTCTTCAGTTTTACTTTCCACCAGCTGCCTTGCTGGTCCAGGAGGCGGAACTCTGTGCCACCGGGCAAGGGTTGCTCAAAAAACTCTTCATAGCTAAAGCCGGGGCCCTTATAAGACTGTGCTTCCTGTGTCGTGATGACCCCTGATTGTACCCTATGTAGCTGATATCCACTCCAAAAGTAAGAGGTGCCAAGGCTGAGGACTGCCAGCAAGGTTAAACTCTGTCCCACAATCAAAAAGATATTTCGATAAAAGATAGAAACAATTAAGAGCAGCCAAAATAGAGTGAAAGTAAGCATAAAGGCAATGCTTCTAGTGGAATAATCCAACATAAAGTGCCAGAAAAACATCCCTTTGACGAGGCTGCTCCACCAGGTTTGCCCTGTTTGCGGTAAATGTAAATCCTCACGGACTCGGGTCAAATTGTACTGCAAGTCATTGTAGCCTGGTATTAAGCGCTCAGCTTTGCGGTAGTACAAAATCGCTTGTCCTTTTTCTCCCGCCTCATAATAAGCATTCCCAATGTTATAATAGAGATACCCATTATCAATGCCTTGATCTTGAACCAGTGACAAAAACTGCCCGGCTGCTTTGAGCATGGTCCTTCTTTTTTGTGCATCCTGTTGGGATACACCCTGGTTGAATGTAGCCTGGGCTTGACTGAACAGCTCCTGCTTTTCCTGAGCTTGCAGGGGGACTGTGATGAAGCAAAGGCTGAGCAGAAGGATAAAAAGACGAAAATTTACCATGGTTGATCTCTAAACGACTATCTTTCCTGAGAAAATTTGTTTGATTTGAATAATCAAACCTTCCAGAGCGAGTTGTTTTCCTGCTTGAGCTTTGATTGCTAACTCTGTTTCTATAGTTAGATCAAAGGCCCAATGCAACTGCTCTATGGTTACTTTTGGGGGGAGAGTGGCAAAGTCTTCCAACAAGTCAGAATTAATGAGGCGATGGGGTTTCTCTTCCAACCACCAGATCCAATCTCGCAACCAGCTAGTACAGAATTCGAGGAAATAGGCTCCCAGATCCTGTTTATTCCATTGTTCCAGTAAGGTGACATGGTCGACCATCCGTTCAGTAACCAGGCTGCCTAGTATTTCTCTGACCTGTGTTCGCATATTGAGCAGCTGACTAAGCTTACGAATCCAATCCGATCGTATTCTGCCATGGGCATAATTCATCACAAAGGCCAAATCTTCCGCTTTCAACTCGTATTGCTGCTGCAGAATAGACAGTAGATGCCCTTCACTCAAAGGGGCGAACTGTACTTTTTGCACCCGTGATACAATGGTCTCTAGTAGTAGATTCGCATCCGTTGTTAATAAAATAAGCAGTGTATCCAGAGGTGGCTCCTCCAGAATTTTTAGAAAGCAGTTGGCTGACTCCACATTCATCTGATGAACGTTTTCCAGGAGGACAACCCGTTTCTTCGCGTAAACCGGTTTGAGGGCTAACTGCTTGATCAATGTTTGAATCTGTTTGATCTTGATGAACTTACCATCTGGCTCAATGGTGATAAAATCCGGGTGTCCATCTCGCTCAACCATGCGGCAGCTATCACACTGGTGGCAGTTGTTGTGAGTGTCACAGTTCAACATTTGGACGAACGCTTTGGCCAAGGTAGCTTTGCCGATTCCTTCCAGGCCCGTAAAAAGATAGGCTGAAGGAATACGGTTGTTTTGGAAGGCCGATTGCAGATGGTGAATCACGGAAACATGTCCGGCGATATTGAGAAATTCCATGCTATCCTGTAGCTGAGCTGTTCAGCCGACGCATCAAAATGTTAACAACCTTTTGATGGATGGAAGCAATGTCTCCTTCCGCATCGATTCGTTGCATACGCTCAGGGTTCTTTTGATATAATTCCCGGTAACCTCGAACCACTCGCTCAAAAAAGTCGGACTTCTCTCGTTCAATCCTACAGTTTTCCAAACCTTGGGTCCGGTTACGATGTTGTAAGCGCCTCTGAGATTCCTCCAGGGAAAGATCAAACCAGAAGGTCAGATCCGGCGTACGTACTACATCTCGTTCCAGTGTAGCCAGCCAAGTAAGGTCTAATTGCCGTCCTGCACCCTGATAAGCGACTGTAGCATCATGATAACGGTCGCAGAGCACAATTTTATTTTGTGCCAGGGCTGGTAGAATGATTTCCTGAATATGTTGCACGCGATCTGCCATATAGAGCAATAGTTCTGCATTCGAAACCAACTCTTTATTTTCCGGATCTAGTAAAATTTTGCGGATCTGTTGCCCTATTTTACTGCCACCGGGTTGCTTGGTGACGATGACCTCATAGCCTTCACCACAAAGTTTTTCATATAATTTATCAATCTGGGTGGTTTTGCCGCAGGCATCAATCCCTTCAAAAGTAACGAATAACATACTTATACTCTCTGAATATCGGCACCGAGTTGATTGAGACGTTCGTCAATGCGTTCGTAACCTCGGTCGATCTGGTGTATATTTTGGATTTCACTCGTTCCTTCCGCACAAAGGGCCGCGATCAATAAGGACATACCCGCACGAATATCAGGACTGAATAAAGTGGTTCCTCTTAGCTTTGCCGGACCGCTGATGACTGCCCGATGGGGATCACAGAGCACAATTTTAGCTCCCATGCGAATCAACTTATCCACCCAAAAGAGGCGACTTTCAAAGAGTTTTTCAAAGATCAAGACGGTACCCGTAGATTGAGTGGCAACCACTGTCATAATACTGGTTAGATCCGCAGGAAATCCTGGCCAGGGAGCGTCATCAATCTTAGGAATCGCTTTATCCACATCACTTTGTATAATCAGATCTTGCTTTGAGGAGATGAACAGGTCATTGCCCTGAATCTCTACGTGAACCCCCAAGCGTCGGAAGCTGGGTAAAATCGGTCCCATGTTATGGACATCGGCATTTTTAATCGTGATCTCACTATGCGTGACGGCAGCCAAACCTATGAGGGAACCCACTTCAGTATGGTCCGCCTGGATACGATGCTCCGTACCATGCAGAGATTCTACTCCTTCAATAGTCAGCAGATTACTGCCAATACCGCTGATCTTTGCGCCCATGGAATTCAACATCCGGCATAGGCCCTGGACATGGGGTTCACAAGCGGCATTGTAGAGGGTTGTCGTACCTTGTGCCATGGCAGCGGCCATGACAATATTTTCCGTAGCCATGACACTGGCTTCATCCAACAGAATATCGGTTCCTTGAAAACGTTCACAAATGGCAGTGAAGGAAACATTATCCTGTTCGAGTTTCACACCCATTTGTTGCAGGGCGATGAGGTGAGTATCCAGCCGGCGCCGTCCAATGGAGTCACCACCGGGCAGAAAAATCTTAGCCTTTTGCAAACGAGACAAAAGGGGAACCACCAACAAAAATGAGCCTCGAATCGCTTCAGATAAAGCTTGATCCGGCTGGTGGGACAATAGATTGGAAGCGTCAAATTGATAACTGCTTTTCCCCTTATAAGTAATCGTAACCCCTAATCCCTCTAGAATAGACTTCATCTGATTGATGTCCCCAATATTGGGCAGGTTGTGAATCGTAATGGGTTCTTCACTCAATAAAACGGCAGCCAAAACGGGTAAGGCCTCATTTTTATTCCCTGCTGGGGTAATACTTCCTTGAAGTTTTTTGCCTCCGGTGACGATGAATTTTTCCATAGTGATCAAATTGCTATTGTAGGTGGAATGAATACTAAGGGGGGTAGGGCAGACGGATCAATCGTTCCTTGGGGAAGTCTTTCATACCGCTTATGGGATTGCAAGCAGGGCAAGGGAAAACCGGCCCTGAGGCCGGTTGTGAGCGGAGCCGTTACATGGCATCGAAGAGTTGATTCACTGCGGAGAGCAGTTGATCCTTATCAATTTTCACCTCATAAGCATTGAAACCAGCCTGATAAGCGAGTTCTTTATCCTCACTGCCATCTAAAGATGTGAGTGCCAGGGCGGTGATTTTTTGGTTGTTCAGTACATTTCTGATAGCCCGGATGAACTCAAAGCCATTCATCACTGGCATTTCCAGGTCAGAAACGATCAGGTCAAACTCTTGCTTTTGAAATTTTTGTATGGCCTCTTTGCCGTTTTCTGCGGAGACCACCTCATAACCGGCAGATTCCAAATAACCCGTCACTAACATCCGGAAGAAGGAGATATCTTCCACCAGCAGGATCCTTTTCTTCCTCCCATCAGTGGAGACCAGTTGCTGTTGCTGCGTGAAATTGGGGTCGGCCAAGTCTGTTAATTGGTAAACATCAAGGAATAGTGTCATGCGACCTTTGACTAAGGTGCTGCCTAAAAGTCCAGGCTGGTGCACGCTATCTTTACTCAATTCAATTTCATATTCCAAACTATCTTCAATCTTGGAGATGACAATACCAATATTCTTGGAAACCTTGGGAATCAACAGAAAGGTGTCCTGTTCATGATCAAAGGGTGAGACATCGAGGTAATTCTCCAAGAACAGAAGCCGATAAGACATATTCTCGATGGTGATAAACTTTTGTTCTCCCACTTCTTCCACTTTACTCATATCGATGCGTTCAATTCGTTGCACCATGTTGAGTGAGATTCCGAATTGCTCTTTAACACCAGAATGAAAGAGTAGAATGCTTTGCGTAGCATCCTCTGCCTGTTTCTGTTCCGTGTCTATCAGAGTGTCTGTTCGCTCTGGTTTGATATTACCATGCAGGGCGATACCCATGACATCCAAAATCTGGGCGACTCTGCCATCACCCATGACAGTGGAACCGGCATAGCAGCGTAAATCCCTCAGATAGGGGTGCATGGACTTAACCACAATTTCCTCAGTACCCAGTACTTCGTCAATGATCAGACCGTATTGGATGGCACCAGCTCTCAAGACAGCGAAGGTGATATTTTGTCGGAACTTCTCATCCCCCCATTTGGAGAGTTTTCTCCGCTCTTCAAATTCTTTTAACTTCTGCTTTTGTTGTTCTTTGTATTTTGTAGAGACTCGTGCATGGTCTTGAGTTAAAAAGGGAGTTGGTTGGTCTAAAATCTCTCCCAAGCGCAGAAGGGGCAATAAGCGCTCTCGAAGTCTGTAGATTTCTTTGCCATGAGCTAACTCAATTTTTTCACTGACATCATGATTATAGAGAGTGACCAGTTCTTCCACATTCACCCGCGGAATAGCGTAGCTATGCTCATCCATACGGACGACTAAACAAGGGATAATAGCCAACGTCAAAGGTAACCTGAGGCGTACTGCTGTCCCTTCACCTTTGGCGGAGTCTAGATCCAGGCTGCCACCTATTCTTTCGATATTTGAGCGTACTACATCCATGCCCACACCACGTCCGGAGACATCGCTCACTTTTTCAACGGTAGAAAAGCCAGGCAGGATGATGAGGTGCAGCAGCTCCTTTTCTGTCATCGTGGATAGTTCCTCTTCTGTTTTGAGGCCTTTTTTCAAAACTGATTTTTTTACAATTTCCGTATCGATGCCTCGTCCGTCATCACGAACTTCAATGTGAATTTGTCCGCCTTCGTGCCAAGCGCGCAGATTCAGCTGTCCTACTTCAGGTTTGCCGTTCAGTCGTCTCATCTCGGGAGTTTCCAACCCATGATCGCATGAATTACGAATCATATGGGTGAGGGGATCAGAGAGGACTTCTAAGATAGTTCTATCCAGTTCGACCTCACTGCCTGCAATCTCCAAATGAATTTCCTTACCCAGCTTGTTCCCTAAATCACGGACAATCCGGTTGAATTTATTAAAGAGAATCCCGACGGGTTGCATTCGGGTTTGCATGACGCATTCTTGTAGTTCCGTGGTGACGATATCCAAACGTTGTGTATTGGCGCGTAACTTACTCGGATCCGGTACATCCCCTAGCTGTAATTGTTGATTACGCACTAGCACCATTTCACCAGCCAAGGAGATCAGGTGATTGAGTAATGAAACTTTGACACGGATGGTCTCATTTGAGGCGGTAGCCTGTGTTTGCTTTTTCTCTTGCTTTTTCTTCTCCTGACTTCTTTGAGGATGAATGACTCGCTCCGCAGCGACATCCGTTGAATTTGTCTCCTGTAATTCATCTCTCTTGACGTGAACTGTTGGAGTGGAAGGGACCAATGAAGACTGTTCCGATACAGCTTGTTTATCTAGCCCTATAATCTGGCATAGTTTTTTAGATGTATTGAGGTAGCTATCAGATTGGGACATTCCCGGGTCGGACAACATCACCTGCAGCAACTCCAAAGTAGTGCCAAAGACCTCCACTATCTCTTGATTGGAGGAAATGCTTTGATCCAAAAGTCCACTCAATAAGGTCTGCAGGTTTTTAGTTAGAGTGATTAGAGCTGAGTATTCGGCAGAAACATTCCTTTGAGCAATGGTATTTAATGAGTCCAGGGAAGCGCCAAGCCAAGCGATACCTGCTACATCATCCTGTTCAAAAGCCGACAAACATTCTTCAACAATACGGAGATTGATCTTTGCTTCAGATACAAAATGTTTCGTATCCATTACCTCTTCATTCGCTTTGCTTGCCTGTTGGGGGCTGCTGCCAGAGGTAGATGCTTGTGGGGCACTACTGCCCTTAACTCCAATTTCTGAGAGATCGATAATTTGCTGTCGCACTTGTTGGATATCAAAGGAATTACTTTCGCCGACGTCATCAAACATAGCATTGAGAAGATCGATACCTTCCAGGAGCAGATTAATCGTCTTTTGATCAGGCAATCGTTGCCCTTTACGCAATTGATCCATTAAGGTTTCCATCACGTGGGCCAAGCTACCGATATTATTGAGCCCGAGGAAACCAGCACCCCCTTTGATGGAATGCACACAGCGGAAGGTACGATTCACCAATTCAATATCGACTTCACTACCTTGTTGCTCCATGGTGAGAAAATCTTCTTCGGCAATACTGAGGTTTTCTTTGGATTCAATCACAAAGTCTGAGGCCAAATCTAAATCTAACTCTTCATTCATAGTATTACCTGATATTTATATTTGATGAATCTGAATGACTTCCGGGGAAGATCTTTCACCTCTACGAACTGATGATTTTTGAGCAAAAATAGCAATAAGTCTAAAAAAAATAGGGGAATCCTATGTCCCAACTGCTCAACATAACTACGTTGGTTCGGCTTTGCAAGTGCAACTCGATCTTTGCTTCTACTTACCAAAAAGTACCGATCTGGATGGGTTTACGGTGGGCTCCCCAATTTCCGGGTTCTGCCTCATAACATCCAACTGCTTTCTGCCCACAGGAAGGGCAGGCCCCTTTTGGTGTCAGGTAGTATCCATTGATATTGTACCAATCCCGTATAATTAAGGTTTCTCCACAATGGGCACAGAAGGTGGTATCTCCCGGAGTATAATGAACATTACCTGTATACACATATTTTAGCCCTACTTCCATTGCAATATTCCTGGCCCGGATTAGAGTTTTTAAAGGAGTAGGAGGCTTGTCCATCATCTTGTAATCGGGATGGAAGGCTGAGAAATGGAGAGGAGTTTCGGGACCTAGTTCGCGGGCGACCCATTCGGAGAGGCGGGTTACCTCTTCAGGGCCATCATTTTCATCAGGGATCAATAAAGTGGTTATCTCCAGCCAGACATCCGTTTCATGACGGATATAACGCAGTGTATCCAGGACGGGTTCCAGGTGGGCACTGGCCAAGGTTTTATAAAATTTTTCCGTGAATCCTTTGAGGTCTATGTTGACGGCATCGACAAAGGAGTAGAATTCTACGCGAGGCTCGGGATTGATATAACCAGCGGACACGGCGATGACTTTAATACCTCGACGATGGCAAGCCTCCGCCACATCTTTCACATACTCCAGAAAGATCACCGGGTCATTGTAAGTGACGGCAATACTGGTGCAGCCTTCCCGTTGGGCAGCAAAAGCGATGTCTTCCGGTGAGGCTTGGTCAGTGAGTCGATCTATATCTTTAGATTTGCTAATGTCCCAGTTCTGACAGAATTTACAGCATAAGTTGCACCCGGCGGTGCCAAAGGAAAGAACGGGGGTTCCCGGGTAAAAGTGATTGAGCGGCTTTTTCTCTACGGGATCCACACAAAAACCACTGCTGCGACCGTAAGTTGTCAAGACCATATGATCTCCCTCACGTTTGCGCACAAAGCAGATACCACGTTGATCTTCTTTGAGTTTGCAATTGCGAGGACAAAGGTCGCATTGAATTTTACCTGAGTCCAGTTGGTGCCAATATCTGGCGGGATAGTCACTCATGGTTCCCCCTGTGCTGACAAGAGTAGTTAGACTACCTCAATCCCTATCTCTCCTGGAATGACTTCCCCGATGATAGTTGCTGAGGTGATACCTCTTTGGTGCAGTTTATCAAGCAACTCTTGCCCCTGGGAAGCGGGAAGAGAAAATAATAAACCACCCGAAGTCTGGGGATCAAAAAGCAGCTCTTCCGCTTGCGTTGATAGAGAAAGTTTCAGCTGTAATTGATTATGACTGAGTCTACGGTTCGCTTCATTGCTCAGAGTGCTGACTCCTTTTTTATACATAGCCTCAGCTTCTGCATAAAAGGGTAATGAAGAATAAGGCAGGCGAATTCTAGTTCGACTGCCCGCCGCCACTTCCAGGATATGGCCGATGATTCCAAATCCCGTAATGTCCGTGCAGGCATGCAAGTCAAATTGCAGAGCCTCTTCCATAGCGGCACCATTGAGCGCGGCCAGAGAGGGCAGTAAATCTTCTTCCAATAAGGAAAGAGGGAGTTTACCCGCACGAGCTGCGTTAAAAAGAACACCTGAACCCAGGGGTTTGGTCAATATTAAGACATCCCCTACTTGACTACCCGCATTCGTAATCACTCGATCCGGATGCACCGTGCCACTGACGGAAAGGCCGAATTTTGGCTCCTCATCTTCAATGGTGTGGCCTCCAACTAAACAGGCTCCAGCTTCGATTACCTTTTCATGAGCACCGCGCAGGATCTCTTTCAAAATTTCGAGAGGCAATTGCTTTGATGGAAACATGACGATATTGAGGGCGGTAACGGGCTTTCCTCCCATTGAATAAATGTCGGAAATCGAGTTGGCCGCCGCAATGAGACCAAACCAGTGAGGATCATCCACGGGTGGAGTGATAAAATCCACTGTGTTGATCATTGCGATCTCAGGACTTAATTTATAAACACCAGCATCATCAGCAGTGTCGAATCCCACCAACAGATTTTTATCTTTGGGGGGATTCAGATCTTTTAAAATTTCCGACAGACCTGTCGGACTGATCTTAGCCGCTCAACCACAGGTTTTGGCCAGACCGGTTAGCGTTTTTTTCTTCACCAATCGATTGAACATGAAAACTCCCTAGAAATTGCTATTGAGAATAGTTTGCTGGTTCCCTGAGGATCCTAACTTG
>NVSR01000017.1 GCA_002401295.1 SAR324 cluster bacterium
AAACGTGAAAGTGTACCAATCGGGCTTCACCGCGATGTACACCGCAGTGACCGCACACCGCCAGCCATGCAAGATGAAACTGGTCTGTGCCGGCCCAAACGAGAAAGTGGTTGGCCTGCACGGCATTGGTTATACTGTCGATGAGATAATCCAGGGCTTCGGTGTCGCCATGAAGATGGGTGCAACCAAAGCTGACTTTGACAGCGTTGTCGCAATTCATCCAACAGGCTCGGAAGAATTCGTTACCATGAGAGGATAGCACTGATATGAAGAATTCCTACTAAGAGTCAGAGCTTCTATTTTGTCTTCCCACACAGGAGTATGGGAAGCAGGGGAGTCAATCAGGTAGTGGTATCAGTTATTTTGATACCGAAGAGAATCGCGTACAAAACAGGAATGACGACTAAGGTAAGTGTGGTCGAAACCAACAATCCCCCGGTAATTGTCATGGCCAGGGGTCCCCAAAACTCACCACTGATTGCTAGAGGAACAAGGCCTCCAACCGTAGTAATCGTCGTGAGGATGATAGGAAAGGCTCGACGTTGCCCGGCGGTGATGATTGCTTCGACAGCTGGCTTACCGGCCTGAATGTCCACCTCAATCTGTTCCAGCAGCAAGATAGCGTTGTTTACTACAATTCCTGACAAGCTAATCACACCTAAAAAAGCCATAAAACCAAAAGCATAGCCAGTTAATATCAAACCGATGATGATACCGATGAAGGATAAAGGGATTGTCATTAGAATGATTAACATTTTACGAACATTTGAGAACTGAGCCACTAGAATCATCACCAGAATGGCAACAGCAATAGGAACTTTTTCACCCAAACTTTTATTGGCCTTGCTGCTTTTCTCACTCTCTCCACTGAAATTGACTCCGTAACCAACCGGAAATTCAATCGATTCCACCATTTTTTGGGTTTCACTCAAAACCTGAGAGGCTGTTTTCGTGCCTGTCAGGTAAGCTTTGATGGTAATTGTTCGTCGACGGTTGAGATGTTTGATCTTACCAGCTTCCCATTGCAAACCAATCTTTGCCACTTGCAATAAGGGTACGGAAGTTCCTTGAGCAGTTTGCAAGTTAATCGCCTGCAAGGATTTTAAACTCGATCTTTCCGCTTCAGTGGAGCGCAAGGTAATAGGTAGCGAACGGTCTCCCTGTCGGAAGTCCGTCATCTTGCTACCTGTAAAATTACGAGCCAGGGTTTCAGAGATGTCTTTAGTACTCACACCCACGCGCCTTGCTTGATCCTGGTTGATCTGGATGCTAATTTTAGGAATTTGAGCTCCCCAGTCATCCCTCACATCCCGGGTTCCGGAAATACTTTCCAGAGCAGAAGTCACTTCCTGCGCATACTGATAGAGTTGATCCAACTCCTTGCCATAAACCTGAATCTGAATCGGAGCTCCAACTGGGGGGCCGGAATCCAAGGTCTTCACAATCGCCTGCACATCAGGAAAGTTTCCCGCAAGATACTCCCGCAAAAGGGGAATCATCTGATGAGTCTGGTCCAGGGTATGATTGTTAATAACTATCTGTGCGTAATTCGGAGTCTGTTGCTCACCACTCACAGAGCTATAAAAGCGTGGCCCTCCTTTTCCGATATAAATGGCCATATTCTGAATGGAATCTTGAAACTCTTCCAGGATATGGGATTCTGCCAGCAAGACTTGCCGCCTGGTTTCTCGATAATCCGTGCCTTCGGGTAAGTAAAAATCAACCACAAATTGCTGGCGATCAGAAGCGGGAAAGAAAGTAAATTTCAGAAATCCAGTCAATTGCAACACACCGATAAAAATTCCTACCGCAATCATGATCGTCAAATAACGAAAACGCAGTGTTTTTTGCATCAAGCTTATATAAAACTTCCCGGCCCAGCCTATTTTCTTTTCTTTTGGCTCTCCTTCTACTTTGGGGTGAACCAGCAAGTAGTCACACAAAACAGGGATCATCGTCATGGCCACAAAAAAGGAGGAGAGCAAGACAATACCCACCACGTAAGTAATACTTCTTGTAAAAATACCAACTGCCGATTCAGCTAAGGCAATGGGTAGAAAAGCTGCGACTGTAGTAGCAGTGGCCGTCAAGAGGGGAAAAGCCAACTCCTTGGAGGTTTTAATCGAGGCTTCACTGGTAGAGAGCCCTTCTTTGACATAATTGGAGATGGATTCCGTCATCACAATCCCATTGTCCACCAACATACCTAGTGCGATGATCAAAGCCGCGATTGAGATCTGGTGCAAAGGGATATTCACAAAATTCATCACCACAATTGTGATCACAAAGGTAAGAGGGATCAAGGCGCTAATAATGAGTCCTTCTCGCCATCCCAACATCAAAATCATCACTAAAGCTACCAGGGCAATGGCCTGCCAAAGGTTGGTAGTAAACTCATTAATCTTTTTCTGGACCCATTTGGGTTGAAAATTGAGGATGTGGAACTCAATTCCCAGGTAAGCTTGCTCTTCTTTGCTTTTCAGGAAGGCTTTGATGTTATCTCCCAACTCCAGAATTTGCCCACCATCTTGCATTTCTACAACCAGGGCAACAGCATCTTGCCCCATGTATCTCATTTCAAATGTTGGCGGGTTGATAAACTTTTTGGTCACCCTGAACAAATCAGAAAGCAGAAAGGTATTGGAACTGCCCGGTATGGTAATCACCGTATTTTTAATATCTTCCAATGTTTGGAATTCACCAGTAGGTTGGATGCGGATGCTTTGCGGCCCCACTTTAATCTCACCTCCCGGTGTCAAAAGATTTTGCTCTACCAGGATTTGCTGAATCATAGGGATGGAAATACCCAAATTACTCAGTTTGACATTGGAGCCTTCCAGGATAATCTGTTCCTGTTGTTCTCCTTCCAGGTCGATTCGGGACACATATTCAATCTGCCCCATATCTTTTTTCAAGTCCTTCGCGATTTCGACCAAATCCCGATTGTTAAAACCATCACCTGTAATGGCTAAAACGATTGATTTGGTTTTTCCAAAATCACTATTCAAAAAAGGGGTGCCGGAACCTTGAGGCAGTTGACCTTGCACTTCACCCAGCTTCTCTCTGACAGTATCCCAAATGGGTTTGACCTCCTCAATGCTCTCCTCAATAGCCAGGAAGACATAGGAGACACCACTCTGGGAGGTAGACTTGATTTCATTCAGCTCCGTGATTTCCCCCATTTTCTCTTCAATTTTTTCAGAGATTAGTTCTTCCACTTTCAGTGGTGAAGCTCCTGGAAAGCGGGTGACAATCACCGCATTCCAACTGGGAAAATTAGGGCTCTCTTGTTTGGGAATGGAAACGATAGAGCCCACCCCTAAAAGTATGATCAGGAAGTAAAAGAAAAAAATTACTCCCTTATTTTTTAAAGAGTACTCAGTCATGGCCTCACTATTGTTTAAGGAGTCGGACTTTCATGCCCTCTCTAATTTTATGAACACCGGCTACAATCAGGAGATCCCCATTGTTCAGCCCTTCAATAATTTCCACACGGTCATTTTGAAAACTTCCGATCTGTACAACCTGCTTGGTGACAGTTCCCGAGTCAGGACTGTAGAGCCAGACATATTTGGCCTGGGTCACCTTGTTTTGAATCACCGCATGCAGGGGGATGGATGGATAGGATGTTTCTGTGGGACTGGTCTGTAGATTCACTTGAGCTGTCATGCCCGGCAGAATCTTGTTATCACGATTCTCGACTTCGATAAATACGGGATAGGTCAAGGTTTGTTGGTCCGCTGTCACGCCAATCTTGTTAATACGTCCTTCATATTGACGGCTGGGGAAGTTGAGGAAATTAATCTTCACTGGTTGTCCCTTGGCAATATAACTGATCAATGTTTCCGGTAGGCTAATCTGAACCTCAATTTTACTGATATCAATCAGGTTATAAATAGGTTGCCCTGCTGTAATCTGCTCAAAATTAGAAACATTTTTCCGTGAAATAATGCCACTAAAAGGAATCAAAAGTTGAGTATCCGCCAAAGATGCCTTGGCCTGAATCACCTTTTCATTCAAGGAGCGTGTATTGGCCTCCTGAGCCAGGATATCTTCTTCCCTGGCGCCGGCTTTTGCTTTTTCTAACTCTTTCTCAGCTGTGGTAATATTCTGCCCTGCCTGTTCCAGTTGGGTGAGGGACTGTTTGTGCAGAGTTTCCTGTTGCGCCATGGCTACTTTGGAGCGATCTAACTGGCTTTTGGAAGCAGCTCGCTTGGCGTAGAGCTGAGTAATTCGCTGGAAATCAGATCGTGCTGTTTCCCTAGCAGTGAGAGCACCGGAGACCGCAGCTTCCGTACTTCGCTTGGCAGCTTGAGCGCTTTTCAGCTTACTCTCTATGATCCGGAGGTCCTCAGGACGAGCCCCTTTCCGCATTTGCGCTAATTGGGCTTGAGCGCTTTGCAGTTGATTGATGAGCCCTCGGACATTGGTTTTGAAGTCTCTTTGGTCCAGCGCAGCGCCCAAACTCCGCACATTAACCTGCTGGCCTACCTTATATTTTAACTCTGTCAAAACCCCGGAAACTCGAAAGCTAAGCAGGGACTCCCGGATATGCCGAGCCTTTCCACTGAATTGGTTCAAACTCGATTCAGAACCACTCAACTGAATTTTTTGAACCTTTACCGGGCGAATGATCTCTTTTTTCTCAACAGGCGCTTGCTCTTTCTCACAAGCAAACAGGAAAAAACTTGAAACCAAAAATAACAATTTCAATATATTAATCATGAGAACACTCCTTTTCCTGACTCCAAAAGTATGTAAAAAATCAATTTTCCTGTCATCTCAACCTGTAGACTCGTATTTTTCCTATTCTTCATCGTGAAGCATCACTTGCTCTCGAAGCTCTTGACGGAACTCTAAGGATTCTGGTGAATCATCTCCTTCAATCAAGAAGTGAAGTTTGCCAATCGTCCGCAAGAGTTGCACCAGAGATTCATGATACTGATACCTAGAATTAATGGCATTAATCTCTGTAAGAATTACGCTGCCTTGCAGGTCCAACAAATCCATGATGGGAATCGTACCCTGAATGTAAGATTCTTCTCCCAGAGATAGATTTTCATGGGCATCGTCTATCATCTGTAAGAACGTCTGTAATCGCCCTTGATTACTGAAATGCTTGAATTGGACAAGACGCGATTTTCTTGCCAAATCAGATTTCAATTGTTCCTTGTAAGCGGTTTGCTCTCGGATCTGAGATTTAATTTTATCTAATTGTCGATAACGACTGCCGCCACTATACAAGGGAACGCTGAGGGTGAGTTTCATCCCCCAACCCGCTTGATAGATGTCGTCGTAAGCTTCTTCCTGAGCTGCTGTAAAATCACGGTGTGTGCTATTCAACTGACGAAAGACAGAGGCACCCGCTTGAAATTTTGGTGAAAACTGACTTTCAATGCGTTGTTGTTCCAGCAGTAGTTGCTCCAGTTGCTGCTCACTTAACGTGAGTTCCGGAGCATTTTCCCAAGTTTTTTGAGTCAAAAAGATCTGTAGTGCTTCGATTTGTTTCACTGTTTTATATTGTTCCAGAATATTCTTATTTTCCTGGAAAGCTTTTTCCGTGAACAATCCGGGATCCAGGAAAGCCTCCCTGGCCTTGGGGAATTGCAGAAGGCTGTTAAAGTTAACTTTGGCTTGATTCAGTACCTCAATGGCAGTGGTCATTTGGATGAGGGCATTTTTATAATCAATGCTTACTCGCAATACATCGCTTTTGCTGGTTTCCTGCAGGTTATACCTCAGTTGAGCGATCTCTCGTAGTTTGCGAAAGGATTGCAGATGCTGCTTGCGAGCCCGAATGACCTCAAAACTTTGGAGAACATTCAGATAAGCTAAGGTAACGGCTTCTTCCAGGTTTACCTGCTCTAAAATCTGTTGATTTTCCGCTACGGAAACACCCAGTTCCGCTTGATTGACTTTCACATCCAGCTCTGGATCCCAGAGGTTTTGAGAAAGGGTTACCTCCACTTTGGTTTCCTGTCGTGGGCTGGATGCCACATCTGCCCGGGTCTTGTTGGTTTGACTGTAGGAGAGGCTGGATGCGATTTGAGGACGATAACCACTTTCCACAACACGGGTTTGCTGCTCCGCTCCAGTGAGTGCAAATTGGGTAGCCTGGTAAGAATAATTGTATTTCAAAGCCCTTGTTACGGCTTCTTCCAGAGTATAAAGTTCTTGATTTCCCGCAGTATACCACTCTGCCTCATAGAGTAACTCGACGGGGATATCAAAATCAATGGCTCTGGCCGTATCGATATTAAAGGTCAAATTAATTTTCCACTCATCTACAATGGAGAGCTCATTTGGCTTGATACCACTAAGAATGCTAATAATTTTGAGGGCGAATCCTCGACCCATGCTCTGATAGTCCTGTTCATTCAGTGAGAGCATAGCTCCCATACGGATTCCATGAGAGCCATCAAAAGTCAGGCTGGGGACTTTGTTCTGTTTCAAAAGATCGTAAACTTTAGTCTCTTGTTGTTCACTTAAAGAAGCAAGATCAAGGACAAAGGCTAAATCCGCCTCCAGTTTTTCTAACTGTCGACTGTAGTCTTGCTTTTCAGGAGAGAGGTGAAAAAATTCTACTTCCAGATCCCCATGGGCTGCCTGGCTGCTGATTATTTCAGGGATATTTTTGGCGATCCGTACCTTTGTCACCCCTTGTTGGAGCTGCAAATTTACCATTTTCTTTTGTATCCAACCCTGTGGAACCCTTACCCATTGCTCAGTCAGTTCCAAAATGGGGAGAGTCAATCCATCACTCACATCCTTCAAAACAGGGCTGGTCCGGTTGGGCAAAGCTCTGACTTGGGCACCTGGTGATTTGATGGTAAGTTTCCCTATTCCCTCTGTTCTGATGACTGCTTCTTCACTGGCGGAACCACATAAGAAAGTGGTGCAAATAACAGCTACTTTCTTTAAATTGAGAAGTTTTTTAGCCGTAAAGGTAATGGAGGAACCAATTGAAGGGTCGTAAGTAGTCGTCCAATTAGGATTGAGTGGACGTAGATTTCCCGCAGCCAACACTCCAAATTCCCCTGGGAATAAAATACCGATGGCAAGCACTGGTTTTTTAAGTGGTTCAAGCTTGGCTAAAGTCAATGCAGATTGATGACCTAAGGCAATGATCAAATCTGCTTGCGAGTGGTTGGCTAACTGTTTGGCCGAGGCTTTGATCTGTTTGAGATTGTAGTCTCCTGACATATTTAAATTAGCAGGGAATTTAATTTCAAACTCAGCTCCGGTTAATATGGAAAGCTCATTTTTCAGGGCTTTGAGAATGAGTTCATTTTCCCAATTAGGACCATCTGCCAGGACTGCTATTTGTATTTTCTTGGGAGCTGCCAATGCGAGCAACGGAACCCATAAAAGTATAAAAATTAAGCTGATGATTTTTTTTACTACTGCTTTTCTATACACCGTTAACTCCAGGTAAAGGACTTTCTACTTTCTCAGTCGCACAAATACAAAAAGGAACTCATAGAGTTTAAAGTCTCTGGAGCCCCCCCAAAATGAATTTATAGAAAAAATACAACGAATATCCCCATTGTATTTACTAGAGCCATGAATAGGAAATCATATTTCCCCATTGACTCAATTTAAAACTTCAATTGAATGCCCAAGCTGAGCATATTCATTTCCTGATTGAAGAAAGGGATATTGCTCTCTACTTTGTGATGAATTCTGGTGACAATCAGTAAGAAAGAATTAAAATCAGCCTGTAAGCGAGCTATGAGGAGCTCTATTTGATCCTCTCTGATGGTTTGAAAGATAGGGTGGATTTTATTATATTCCAACTCTTCCCGTTGCCCCCTGAAGATCAACAACAGTTTTTTTCCATTCAAAGGAATGGCTAACATAGCGCGTACTCCTGTTCCCTGGTTGCTATCAGCTTCCCCTTTGACATTTGTTTCAATGTCTAAAAAAGCAAACCTTAGTATTGCCAAGTTGAGTCCGGCTTCTCGTATCAAGCGAGCTCCATTACGCCCCAAATCAGAGTTTAGCTCAGGCGTTGTATCCTTTTGGTAATGGAGCAGGGTTTGTTGGATACCAAAAACAACCCCAAAGTGTTTTCCTGAAGAATATACCAGTTTTTGTTCTGAGGTTATCAGCCCTGTTTTCTTCCGCGACTCACCCAGGAGAAAAGGATTTTGCCACTGATCTTGCTGCAGCGGTAAGCCCAGCTTGAGATCAAGGTGAAAGCGGCCAATCCCCGTATCTTGTTTGCGACCGGCATTCATCTTGGGACCGACATTGCCCCAATACCACATACTTTCCGACTCACTATCTTTCAACTCGGCTTTAATATTAGGAAAAGGTACTATTTTTTCTACAGTCTCCGGATCATCTTCATAAGAGTCTAACGTTGTCTGTGAAAGTTCTATTTTTTCCGTAGTGATCAAATCCAAAGTGACTTTATATTGCCATTCTTCGGCATAACCTTGCTCTGTCCCCAGCAAGAGAAATATCAGTAACATTCCACCAAAAATGGAGAGTAGCCGTTCACAAAAGTAGTTGGTGTATTTTCTGATCACTAAAACCCTTATATTAAGAATAAAGTCAGATATATGAAATAAATTCAGGTGAGTACTTGCTGTAGAGTAGCTAAATATACTGCCTAATCAAATATAAAAATCAAACTAGAAGTCATCTTTGCCAGGAAAAAATTTTATGGGAAAGGGCAAATCGCTGAATGGAACAAGTTCGATGACCAATGGGACAGATCGGGAGATTAACGGTAAACCGAGGGCTATAAGTGCCGTGAATTGGGATAATAGGAAAGAGGATAAAAGGAGTACTTTAATCAAACACTGATAGGTTGGGGAGTTACACAGCCCAACCTATAGGAGACAAAGAGGAGGGAATTCTAGTGCATTCTAGCGGACTGCTTGTCTACCAGACGGAAGAAGTCATTTTTGAGTTCGCGGTCTTCTTGGAAGCGACCTAGCATCGCGGTGGTTGTCATCACAGAATGCTGCTTATTCACGCCTCGGGCGGACATGCACATGTGCTTGGCTTCGATCATCACAGCTACACCAAAAGCATGGACATGCTCATTGAGTGTCTTCGCAATCTCTAGGGTCAGCTCTTCCTGGATCTGCAGACGACGAGAAAAAACTTCCATCATACGGGCCAATTTGCTCAGACCAATCACACGATCATTGGGTAAATAGGCAATATGGCACTTACCTACAAAGGGGATCATGTGATGCTCACAAGTCGAATATATCTCAATATTAGAAAGCACCACCATCTCTTTGGAGGCAGTGGGGAAGGTTTTCTGCAGAATCTGATGAGGATCCAGATGATAACCGGAAAACAACTCGTCATAAGAACGGACCACCCGCTCCGGTGTATCCAGCAAGCCCTCACGATCAGGATCATCACCAATGTACTGGATTAACTTTCGTACACACTCCAGGGC
Source organism: SAR324 cluster bacterium (assembly GCA_002401295.1). Taxonomy (GTDB): domain Bacteria; phylum SAR324; class SAR324; order XYD2-FULL-50-16; family XYD2-FULL-50-16. The sequence goes on from NVSR01000017.1 coordinate 9,425, forward strand.
TTCTTCCCTGCTAACTACTGACTTAACTAGATTTCTTTGATTCATTTTTCTTTGTTTGATGGATTCATTCTCTTTGTATAATTGGTAGATGGACCAACACTACTTTTTTCTAAATGTTTTTTAAGATGGCCCCAGATGTTCCCCACCATCTAAGCAGAGGCATTCCCCGGTGACAAAAGAATTATTCATGAAAAACTCAACAGCTTGGAAAATATCCTCAATGCTTCCATGAGTTCGGAGAGGAATTTTTTGGCTTTTCTCTTCCAGGTAAGAAATATCTTTGGATTTTGGCGGAAGAATCAAGCCCGGGCAAATACCATTCACCCGAATTTCAGGAGCTAAAGAACTAGCCGCCATTTTTGTGAGATCAAAGAGTAATTTTTTACTCAAGGTGTAGGCAAAGTATTCTTGATCTATTCGATGGACTCGGGTGTCGATTAGATTAATCACACTCCCTTTTCCAGAACAATGTCGGGCAAAGGCTTGAGTCAACAAAAAGGGTGCCGTGAAATTAACCTGGAAATGTTGATTCAATAACTGAGCATCCGTTTCCAAAAAGGGAGCAGCTTCGAAAATGGAAGCATTGTTGATCAGAGTCGAACAGGGTGGTAAAGAAGGAAAAGATTCCTTTAAGCGCCTTTCCAGTTGAAAGGAATCACTGAAATCTGCTTGAAACAGGGTACATTGCCCTCCCTGACTTTGAATTTCTTGGGCGAGTTCCTGGGCCTTCTCCTCTGACTGCCAATAATGGAGAATAATGGGAAAACCCTTGGCAACCAGTCCTAGGACCAGCCCTTTTCCAATCCGCTGAGCACCACCTGTGATGAAAACCGCATTTTTACGCATGAAAAACACTCCGTAAGCATTGCCAAAATTCTGGGGCAAGCATTGGGTTTAATGTTGTAAATCCTGTTCGATTTCAGAGACATATTTTTGGACAAAACCCCGATCATAATAATCTTGATGGACCACTTTTTTGTTCCATACGAGAAGATCTAAATCGATCAGCCTGGGACCAAACTTGTCCTCGCTTTTTACCCGGCCCATGGTGGTTTCAATACTTTTTAAGGCTTGGCAGAATTCTTCTCGATTGAGTTCCGTTGCAATCTTCAAAGCACAATTTAGGAAATCAGGCTGATGGGTATTTCCAATGGGCTTGGTCCGCACTACTGAGGAGGCTTCTAACAATTGGTGTTCTTTCGAAAGAATGTCCTTGGCAATGTTCACATTTTCCTGAGGATTGATGTTGGTCCCCACATCAACAATAGCAATATTCATCCTACTCCCCTGAAGTCATTTGTAGGGATACGGAATCACTAAAACGGAGGGCAAAGGGTTTATCCACTTTAACCCAAGCTCTTTTGACCAATGGATTTTCTCTCATGATCTTTAAGATCTCCGTGACTAGAGTTTCCAAAAGCTGATAGTTTGACTCTTCTACCAATTTGATCACTTTTTTAGTAATCGTCTTGTAATTCACCCCATGGTCAATACTATCATTCTGAGCACTCAATTTGGCATCATAATCCATTTCCATATTGATAATGACATCCTGCTTTGCCTTCCGTTCCCAGTCTTCTATTCCAGTAATTGTCCTCAGCCTTAAATCAGTAATTTTAATGGTTGCTATCATCGACTAAACTCTCACTATTAGTTGAATTATTAAGGAATTTTAAAATAGCTGCGGTTGGACTCACCAGGAATCAGGTCACAGCGGCAAGGAGCATCATGGGGAGTGCACCTTTATCGGCCCATTGCTCTCCCCGAGATCACTGCTGTTGAGGCCAGAACCTTATCTCCTTCTATCTTATCTAGCAGTTGCGATTCCCCAGTTACTTTTTTTTGATCTATCATCACATTGCCTGAGCTGATTGACCCATCCACAGGAATAATATCACCAAGGCGTACTACGCCTAAATCATCTACCTCTACCTCTGCAAGAGAAATTTCTATTTCAACATCATTTTTCAGCACACAAACGGAGCCTGATTTTTGATCATAGAGATCGAGACATGATGCAAAAAAATCATTGCAGGCTTCTTTCCATACGGGATAAAAAGTGTACGTCAGCAGGGGGCTCTACCTTGTTTTTTAACTTTTTAGATTTCAGATAGATTTCCACAAACAGCATGTCCCCACCTTGCCCCTAGAACAATGACAAACATGAGAAGTATGGGATCCCTTTCAAGATTTTCAAATAAAGCTTCTATTTTCAGGTAAAGGATTTAAAGGGCTTCTAAAACATCTCGAACTTTAAAAAATAAGGGGAGTACCTTAATAACTCGTTGATAGATTTCTTCAAATTGTTCTTTGCCATAAATATGACTGAGTTTATTTCTGTCATTTATAATTTCCATGACCTGTTCATATTCTGGTGTAGAAAGGAGACCCAATTTATAATAGTCTTTGATTACCATTTTAGGGCTTTTAGAGTCGATTCCGTTGATTTCCCACAGATATACTTTCAGTGTTTTCCATAGCAGCTCAGTACAAAACTCAAACTTCTGAATTCTACCACTTTTTAGAGTATCAATCACAATTGTCGGATATTCATCCAAATTAATGGATAAGGATTCCTCAAAGTTCAATAGAGCATCTTTGAATTGTTGAACTTTATATTTTAACCGGCCTTCCATATTACTCTATCCTTTTTGGCTTCTCTTTTAAAATCAGGATTTGTCCTTTCAAAGAAAACAAAATCAACTGTAGAGGGGATAATACTTTCCTCCCAATAATCCTCAAACTTGAGACTTAGTTTTCGAAAAGTCTGATAATCAATAGATTCAATTCCAATGTCATAATCCGACTCTCGTTTGTAATCTCCTCTGGCACGAGATCCAAATAGGAAAATTCTGGCTGAAGTATTCTTGTAGAGTTCTAAGATTTTACTCTTAACCATGCCTTCATATTTTTTCTCATATTCCAAATATATTTTCGTCATCGTCTTATCCATTGAGTACAGCATCATAAAATTAATCAGAGAACATACTCAGCTCCATATTTTTCAATCAATACACCCATTACTTCCATGGATGAAGCTATATGAACCCAGGATACAGGTCAACGAGCTTTGACTGCAATTCATTTAGTTCGGTACGGACAATGATGTGTATAGAAGCAAGGGTCTTGGCCAAAGCGGCCCCTTCCAGTAACGAATAAGATCAGGAGTAGTAAGGTTGGAGATTATTACATGCTCCAACCTACAGGAGACAAAAGGGGGGGAGTTCTAATGCATTCCAGCGGACTGCTTGTCTACCAGACGGAAGAAGTCATTTTTGAGTTCACGGTCTTCTTGGAAACGACCCAGCATGGCAGTGGTTGTCATCACAGAGTGCTGCTTGTTGATACCTCGCGCGGACATACACATGTGCTTGGCTTCAATCATGACAGCCACACCAAAAGCATGGACGTGATCATTGAGTGTCTCCGCAATCTCTAAGGTCAGCTCTTCCTGGATTTGCAGGCGACGGGAAAAGACTTCCATCATACGAGCCAACTTGCTCAGACCAATCACACGCTCATTGGGTATATAGGCGATATGACACTTGCCCACAAAAGGGATCATGTGATGCTCACAAGTCGAGTAAATCTCGATATTGGAAAGCACGACCATCTCTTTGGAGCTTGTGGGGAAGGTTTTCTGGAGAATCTGATGCGCATCCAGGTGATAACCGGAAAACAATTCATCATAAGAACTGATCACTCGTTCCGGCGTATCTAACAGGCCTTCCCGCTCAGGATCATCACCAATGTACTGGATTAATTTTCGTACACATTCCAGGGCTTCTTCCCTGCTAACTTCTGATTTAACTAGTTTTCTTTGATTCATTTTTCTTTGTCTCTTTGACCGCCAATTGACCGCACGCAGCTGTAATTCCCCGACCTCTGGAAACTCGCATGGTTGCTAAAATTCCGTGATCCAATAGATATTGTTGAAACTGTTTAATTTTCGCATCGCTTGGAGTTTTGAACGCCAAGTCCGGGTGCTCATTGAAGGGAATCAGGTTGACCTTTGACTTCACACCATGCAGCAGGCTAACCAATTTTTTGGCCGACTCAATGGAATCAGTCACCCCTTCCAAGAGGATATACTCAAAAGTAATGCGTTTCCTGGCTTCCACGGGAAAATCCTTACAGGAGTCAATCAACTCCTCCAAAGAATAGCGCTTGCTGATAGGCATCAGCTTTTTCCGCGCCTCTTGGGTCACTCCATTGAGGGAGATCGCCAAATTAGCTTTCGCCACCTTTTCCTGACCAAACTTGCGAATCTCAGGAACCAAGCCACTAGTGGAGACTGTGATTCGTCTCCAGGAATAATTCATCCCATTTTCATTCAAGAGAATCGTCAGGGACTTCATGGTATTATCATAATTATGGAAGGGCTCGCCCATTCCCATATAAACGATGTTGCGTACTTTCCTTCCTTCAGGCAGGAAAGTGGAAGCATTCAATACTTGCTCCACGATCTCACTGGGTGTCAGGTGACGGATCAATCCCATGGTTGCCGTCAAACAAAACTGACAGTTCATAGCACAGCCGACCTGTGTGGAAATACAGACCGTATCATGATCACCATGCCGCAGTACAACCGTCTCGATATGACGTCCATCATCCAGTTTCTGCAGGAACTTAATGGTTCCATCAGGAGCTGTTACATGATTCACGATGGTAAGGCGTTCCAAAGAAAAACTCTGCGCCAGCTTCTGCCGGAAACTCTTCGCCAGATTGGTCATTTGTTCCCAGTCTGTCACCTTATGGTGATAGATCCATTGGTACAATTGTTTGGCACGAAAGGGTTTGATGTTATTTTCAGCAAGCCAACCCTGCAGTTCTTCTTCGGTCAGATTCGTAATTTTTGGTAACACGGATTTTTACTTTTAAAGGGGTGTTTCGATGCCGGGTTTCTTGGGGATCAATTCGCCAAGCGCTGTTTAATCAGTTCAGCTGCTAGATTATACCCGTATACGCCACAGCCGACAATCGTACCCTGCGCAATCGCGGATAAGAAGGAGTGATGGCGGAATTCTTCTCTGGCATGAATGTTCGAAATGTGAACCTCAATAAAAGGGATTTTGGTGCCCGACAGGGCATCCCTGAGTGCCACAGAGGTATGAGTCAAGCCTCCCGGATTGATAATCAGGTAGTCAGCATCCTGTTGATCATGGATAAAGTCAATGATTTTTCCTTCATGGTTGGACTGGTAGCAATGCAGCTCGAAGCCCTGTTTTTCAAAGAATAGAAGCAGATCAGCCTCAATATCCTTCAAATTTTTACTACCATAAATTCCCGGTTCCCTTTGTCCCAAAAGATTGAGATTGGGGCCGTTCACCAGTAGGATCTTCTTTTTCATATTCTCACCTCTTAGATTCAGAACTCAAGACTTGGGGAGTTGGAAGTCAACAAACTCCTTACTCCCATGCTTCTCGACTTTTGATGGGCAAGCTCTGCCCATCCCACATTATTGTTTAGATACAAGATGTTGGATCAAGATGGCTGAGGCCGCACTGACATTTAAGGACTCAGTTTCCTTGTTACCTGGAATGTGAACCTGATAGTCACAACGCTTCTGGGTTAATTTACGCAATCCTTGGCCTTCGCTGCCCATGACCAAAACCATGTAATCAGTGAGAGGACATTCCCGGTAATCTACGGAGTTATCCGATGAAGCACCCGCAACCAGGAAACCTTCCCTTTTTAATTTCTGCAGGCATTCCGATAGGTTCCCGACCTGAATGATAGGGAAGTATTCCATAGCTCCGGCAGAGCTCTTGGAAACCGCCGCCGTCAAGGGAGCTGAATGTTTGGTCAGAGTAATCAAACCGCTGGCTCCTAAAAAAGCCGCAGTTCTCAGGATAGCACCCAGATTCTGTGGATCTTCCACTTGATCTAAAGCAATCAGTAACTTCTTGGGCTGCTCCGCAATTTTCTCTAGAAATTCATCCAAATCATAAGTATCTAACTCGCCACAAGAGAGCACCACATTCTGATGCAACTTCGTGTTCACCAAGTTCCCTAACTTGTGAGAATCCACCTTTTCAATGGAAATATTGCGCTTCTTAGCTTCCTGCAAGATCTCTTTGACACGAGGTGAGGAGGATTTCTCATTCACCCAGAGTCGCTTGATTTGCCTGTTTTTGTGCAGCAGGCACTGCATCACCGGAGTGATGCCGTAAAGCAATGTTTCTTGTGCCATTTTGCTTATTTCCTCTTCCAGTAAGTTTGACCATCCCGGTCTTCAATCTGGATGGAAGCATCTGCTAATTGGTCCCGAACTTCATCAGCCCGAGCCCAGTCTTTAGCTGCTCGTGCTTCTTTACGTGCTGCGATTAAAGCATCAATATCAGCATCAGATAAAGCATCATCACCCTCATGTCGAATGCGAGGTGTCTTGAACCAGTCCACGGCTGGAACTTGGAATAAGCCCAACATTTCTCCCAACTCAATCAAGACTTTGTAGATCACTGCAGCACGTTCTTCATCTTCCTGCACCAGGTTCAACATCTTGGTGAGTTCAAAGAGGATCGCAAGCGCCTGGGGTGTATTCAGGTCATCAGCCATGGCTTCCATGAAATGATGCTGATGATTCGCAATCTGACTGTGGCCACCAGGTAAAGCTAAGGCTTTTTCTCGACCGTACTTCAGCTCAAATTTTTCTAAAGCTCCATAGATGCGGTCCAGGCCTTCAACACTGCTCTCTACAGACTTCTCACTGAAATCTACAGGCTGTCGATATTGTGAAGAGAGCACAAAGAAACGAATCAATTCGGGATGAAACTTCTTTACCAAATCAGCAATCGTCGCAAAATTCCCCAGAGACTTGGACATTTTCTGATGCTCAATATTGACCATGCCGTTGTGCAACCAATAGTTCACATAAGGCTTGGCATGAGTACATTCAGATTGAGCAATCTCATTTTCATGATGTGGGAAAACCAAATCACTGCCACCCGCATGAATATCAAATGTTTCTCCCAGGTATTTTTTACTCATGGCAGAACATTCGATGTGCCATCCCGGACGCCCCTCTCCCCAAGGACTTTCCCAAGCCGGCTCTCCTGCTTTGGAGGCTTTCCAGAGGGCAAAGTCTAAGGCATCTTCTTTCCTTTTATCCACTTCAACACGGCTACCGGAAATCAGATCATCAATATTCTTTCCACTCAGCTTGCCGTATTCATCGAAGCGACGGACTCGAAAGAAGACGTTGCCATCAACTGCATAGGCGAACTCTTTGGCAATCAGGCTTTCAATCATTTCAATGATCTCAGGAATATGTTCCGTAGCTTTCGGAGCAATATCCGGTGGATTAATGCCTACGGAAGCCATGTCCTCGTCATGAATCCTGATATTTTCTTCCGCCAACTCCTTCGTCGACATGCCTCGTTCGTTGGCACGATCGATGATTTTGTCATCAATGTCCGTGTAATTCTTGGCGTAAGTCACCTCGTAACCGGAGGCCCGCAAGAAACGACAAAGTACATCAAAATTAATCCCTCCCCGAGCATGTCCCAAATGACACCGATCATAAACCGTCACGCCACAAGTATAGATTTTCACCTTACCTGCTTCGATTGGCTTAAATTCCTCTTTTTGATTCGTCAGTGTATTATAAAATTTTATCATCATGCTCAGTCGAGGGTTTAATATTTGAAAAGTTTGGTTAACCGGTTATCGGTTGGCGGTACTCAGTCAGTCTTGGTTTGCCGGGTTCTGTAGGATGGTGCAAAGGCTCCGCCGTGCCCATCTGTTACAGGTCTCTATTTATAAAAATGCCCATAAAAAATAGTTATGGCTCTCCATTTAATATCTTTCATTCACTCCCAATTAGTAGCTTGGAAATGAAAGCAATCCTTCGATATTCGACATTCAAAATAATATCGAATACCGAACAAGGAGTGTTGAATGGTGAAGTGAAATTTAGGGTTTTGACAGGTAAGTCTTCTTTTTAGGGCCCATCGCCATCAACGGAGACCTATAACAGATGGGCACGGCGCAGCCTTTGCGCCATCCTACAAACCCCTGCCAGCTGATTAAAGCTGACCTTCCACGCAAGTAGTGTAGAAACCACCACGGGGTTGATAAATCGTGGTTACCTTGATGCGAGAAGTTTCTAAAACTGCCTTCATGTCTTCGTAGATTCGCTTGGTGACGCCTTCTTGAAACAGGCCCACATTACGATAACTAATCACATAATACTTTAGTGATTTTAGCTCGATACACTTCCCACCTTCAGGGTAGTACTCAATGATCAATTCACCGAAGTCAGGTAAGCCACTAAAAGGACAAACCGCACCAAATTCATTGGTCTTAGTTTCGATATATTGGTTGGGACTATCAAACTCAAAAGTCTCCAGGAAATCAGCACGGATTGCTTCCGGGCCAACAAATTCAAAGATTTTACCTTCTGCTACTGCCATTTTTTATACTCCAAATTGTTCTTTAAATTCATAATATCCTTTTTCTCGTAAACCACAGGCTGGACAATCACCACAACCTCGTCCCCATTCATTCATATTGGGGTCACCATTGTAACAGGTGTGAGAATGCTGCAGTACCAAGTCCAGTACGCCTTCTTTTCTGGCCAACTCAAAAGTTTCGGCTTTGTTAAGAAACATCAACGGTGTTTCCACTTTGATGTTTTGCTCCGAACCCATGTTCAGGGCTTGTTTCAGTGTGTTGATAAAATCTTCACGACAATCAGGATAACCACTGTAGTCGGTCTGGCACATACCACCTATCAGGGTATCCGCCTTAATTTTTTGTGAGAAGGCATGAGCCACCAGAATAAACAAAGCATTGCGGTTGGGTACATAAGAAGCCGGTAAGGCCTCATTGTCCACATGAGGAGCATTTACATCTCCACCACTAATCAAAGCACTGTTTACCAGATCACCAAAAAAGTCCAAATGAACCACCTGTAAAGGTACATCCATCATTGCGGCAATTTTTTTGGCTTGCTCTACTTCCACAGTATGGGTTTGTCCATAAGCGAAGGTGATTGCCTGCACACTGTCATATCGATTTTTTGCCCATCCCAGGCAAGTGGTGGAATCCTGTCCACCAGAAAAAATTACAAGAGCTTTACTCATTTTTTATTTTACGACTGTTTGATACTGATATTTTTTGCCTAAAATCAACTCTACTTGATCTCCCGACTGCAGGCGACTGACACCGGCAGGAGTTCCCGTCAAAACCACATCTCCCGGCAGTAAAGTGAAAAACTGAGAGATGTGCGCGATCAAATCCAAGACTTTTGTCATCATCAACTGGGAATTTCCCTGCTGACGAGATTCGCCATTCACCTTCAACTCCAACTCTATGTCTTGAGGATCCGGGAAAACCTCTTTACTAACAAAAGGGGAAAGAGGGCAAGAACCATCAAAAGCTTTGGCACGTTCCCAAGGTTTTCCTTGGGCCTTTAGTTTTTCCTGTACGTCTCTCAGTGTCAAATCCAAAGCGATGCCATAACCAACAATCGCTGGTTCGACTTCTTCAACTGTGGCACGGCAAAGTTCTTGTCCGATCAAAACCGACAACTCTACCTCATGGTGGCAATTGTTGCTGTAGTCTGGAACCAGTATTTCATCAGAAATACTCTGTAAAGAGGTACTCGGTTTTATAAACAGAATCGGCTCACTGGGCACGGGATTATTCAATTCCTTGATGTGATCCAAATAGTTCCTGCCCACACAGACAATTTTTCCAGGCAATAAAGAACAAGCTGATTGGTCATAAAAACTATGTTGATATTTCATCATAAACTACCTTGCACTGTGCGAAAGAAGGGTTAGCAGGGCGGAAGAATCAAATAGAAGATTGCAAAAAATAAACAATCAGGCCCTAAAAATCTATCCTTTTATGCCTATTCAGGCTTTTTTCTCATTACTTAGGAAAGTGAAAGTTGTAAGTTCTTGCGGTTCATTGTAATAATGAGTGAGAATTTGTCATTTTAACCAAAGAAAAATACAATATAAGTACATGATTACAATGACTATTTGTTGCTCTTGTTATCCATCATTCAATGCTAGGAATGATATACTGGAACTTACAACTCTCGATTTAAGTCGTATCTACACAGGTAGCCTTTGAGATGTCGGAGAAAATAAAGTATCATCACCCCCTGTGCAGAAGATGTCCTTCCCCCTGATATGCTTTATAATCAAATATTTATACTAGATTATAATTTTTATAAAAAATATTTTACATTTTTTATAAAAATGCTATAGTCATTCACTTGTCTATTTTTACTACTTTTAAGTTAAAACTTAGTGAAAATCAGTAAACAAGTATTTATTGAGCATCGCCGTACTTTTTAAGATTGAGCCCATTCAGCATTTACGGCGAGCAACCAAAATCACAATCTAAATTATTGATTTTGAAGGATATAAATATTTAGAAAATAGATAGAATAAGTTGCTTTAGTTTAATTTTGTTTGACTGCTAACAGGCCTAAATCATGGCGGAGTTATAGTAGAATAGTCTCTGTAGAAAATTAGCACCGCTGGACTGTAAGGATGAAGATCAGGCTTTTATACATTATTGTCTGATATACATGTTGATTCAATAAGATGCAGCTACACGTTTATTTCTTAAATATGGTTCAAATTCACTTTTTATCTTTGTGATATTGTTTGTTTTTATTCCATTCCATTCCATTCAGTTTATTTTTGTCAAACCAGAATATAGGATTATATTATGATCGACAGGAAAAACAGATTAAAAAACCTGACAGTCTGCTTAATTGCCAGCTCTCTAGTTTTATTAGCAGTTAGTTGTAAGGAATCATCCGATGATAACCAGGGAAGTGCTCAAACCGAAAATTACAGCACTTTTGAGAACTTTGAAAGCCAAGCCTACCGTGGTGCTGATGGGGTGTATGTGGTCAATGGTGATACTCCTGTAGAAAATGAAAAAAAATTAAAGGAGTTTTACGACACTTATATCGCACCTGTTTACGCGGATAATGGTATCACGGCAGCTCAGCCAATACAGGCAGATACCCCGTTAATTGTGCATCAGGTCAATGGAGTGGATGCCGTCTGGGACAGCCAGCAAAAACAAAATTTGACCTATTGCATTAGCAATAATTTTGGCTCCAACAAAGCAAAAGTAGTCGCTGATATGGCGAGTGCGACAGCAGCTTGGGAATTGGTTTCTCAACTTGATTTTATTTATGAATCATCTCAGGACGCAAGTTGTACCAGCAGTAATAATAATGTTGTCTTTGATGTCAATCCCGTCAATTCGGGGGGCCAGTATCTAGCCAGAGCTTTCTTTCCCGATCAGAGCCGTTCTACCAGGAATGTATTAATCGACGATAGTTCTTTTACTGTTGATCCCAATGGAACTCTCCAATTGGTTGGAATCCTCCGTCATGAACTGGGACACACCGTTGGTTTTCGGCATGAACATACCCGTCCTGAATCGGGAACTTGTTTTGAGGACAATAATTGGCGAGGGCTGACTAACTACGATTCGAGTTCAGTCATGCACTATCCTCAGTGTAACGGAACCGGAGACTGGTCCTTAACGTTGACCAGCAAGGATAAGGATGGTAGCGCCTGCCTCTATGAAGCAGCTAATGGATACACCATCGGTAACGAAGCATTGGATTGCAGCACGAGTAATCCTGGCACAGGAACCCTTGTGACTCAGGCATTCACTGGAAGCTTAGCAAGGGGAGAAATCCAAAATCTGGATTCTTTCTCTGTTGTTTCTGGAACAGTTTTTAAGGCGGTCATGACAGGAACTGGGGATCTGGATCTATATGTGAAATTTGGATCTGCTCCAACCACCTCCAGTTACAACTGCCGTCCTTATTCCGGCTCATCCAATGAAACTTGCTCCTTGGATGTCCCTGCTGGTACGACAGAAGCCTTTGTGATGGTTCGTGGTTATGCGGCAGGCACCTATAATATGGACGTTACCTACACCACTCCAAATTAGGGAAGATTAACCTTTTTCAAGGTATTTTCTCAGAATTATCAATCCAGTGAATCATCCCAACACTGAATTGCGACCCGCATGAACGAGGGATCTTTTCCATATTTTGTTCCCACGTTTCTGCAAAGATTCCGTGGGAATAAGGGGAGCTTCTATGGGAGTCAACCTGAAATCAGGAAAGAACCGAATTCCCCTGCTCAGGCCTTAATGTTCCTATAGGACATGATCTCACAAATTTTTTCCTGATCCTTCGCCGAAGGGAATCCCCAATCCTCTTGATAATTAAAAATCTCTTGGATTTCTCGACTACCATAATTCCCATCCAGCAGTTCTAAGTGATCGTGACTGATCAGTGAGGGGTGTAAAATACCACAAGCTCGACTCAGCTGGAGAAGTTCCTTTCTGAGTGTAATCAGATAATTTGTTAACCATGGAGATTTTATATCAGGATCCAGCCCTCGAACCAACCACCAGTTTTGCGTAGTGACTCCCGTTGGACAATGTCCGGTTTCACATTTTTGAGCCTGGATACATCCTATGGATAACATAGCTTCCCTTGCAACATTGATGAGGTCACAACCTAGTGCGAATCCGATGAGAGAGCGGTCGGGAAAACCAAGTCGGCCGGAGCCAATAAAAACAATGTCATCAGTGATTCCTCTTTCTGCGAAAATTCGATAAACTCGACTCATGCCCAACACAAAAGGCAGAGAGACATAATCCGCAAAGACTAAGGGGGCGGCCCCGGTCCCCCCTTCACCTCCATCCAATGTAATGAAATCAACACCACGGCCAGTGGTGTCCATCAGATGGCTTAAGTCTTCCCAAAATTTAAGTTCTCCAACAGCTGATTTGATCCCAACTGGAACTCCTGTGGCGTCTGCAATTTTCTCAACAAAATCCAAAAGGCTATCAGCATCATGAAACTCGCCATGACTGGAAGGACTGATGCAGTCAACCCCCATGGGGATTCCTCGAATTTCCGCAATTTCCCTAGTAATCTTAGCTGCGGGTAAAATTCCACCCTTAGATGGTTTAGCTCCCTGACTGAGCTTAATTTCAATGGCTTTAACAGGGGTGCTTTGGACTCTTTCCACTAGTTTTTGCAGATCAAACTTGCCTTGCTCATCCCGGCACCCAAAGTGCGCGGTACCTATTTGCCAGATGAGGTCTCCACCATGAAGATGATGTTTGGAAATGCCCCCTTCACCGGTATTGTGGAGACAACCTGCCATTTTAGCCCCTCGGTTTAAAGCCTCAATAGCATGGCCGCTAAGAGAACCAAAACTCATGGCCGATATATTTACAATCGACTGGGGTCGAAAAGCTTTCACCCGCCCTTGAGCTGCTCCCAAAACTTTCGCACAGGGAATCCGATAAGCTGAGTCATAATCTTTGTCACCCTGCACCGGCTCATAAAGAGGAAAGGAAGAGTGCTTAATGATTAGATAATTGGCTTCATGTTCCAGATCGTTGTCCGTACCAAAACCAAAGTAATTATTTTTCCCCTCAGCAGAGGACATGATCCATCTCCTCTGATCCCGGCTGAAGGGTCTTTCTTCATCGTTTCCTGAAACGATATACTGCCTTAACTCGGGACCAATGGTTACCAGCAAATAACGCAAATGTCCTATGATCGGAAAATTTCTAATCACAGTGTGTTTTTTCTGAGTAATATCAATCAATATCCAAACTACAAAAAAGACTGATATTCCTATCCAAATCCACTCAGTTCCAGACATAAAACCTCTTGATTGATCGATTAACCCTGTCTCTCCAGCTGTAGGAGTCTGTTAAATATGAATAGGAAAATGTAACATCAACCAGTCGAGTTTGCCAAATAAAACTCAGTTACCGTATCTTTTAGAGCTCATTAAACTCATTAATAAGTTCTAGCTACTCCCCTTACCTGCGCCCGACATTTAGGCACCACATATTAAAACAAAAGGAGCAGGTATTAATCCATCCCTGCCTTGACGACTTCCGCAAGAATAGAAATGCCCTGTTCAATCTGCTCTGTAGTAGCATGACTAAAATTGAGTCGCATCATGTTACAGCGTTTCATAGGATTCGCAAAAAATGGAGTTCCGGGCATGAAGGCGACTTTTCGTTCTAGTGCCTGCTGCAAAAGCGGCATAGTATCAATATCTGCTTTCAAACGAACCCAAAAGAAAAGTCCTCCCAGGGGTAAATCCCAAGCAGCAATGCCTCGAAAATGGCGGTTTAAACTATCATGCATGACATCCCGTTTCACCTTGTAGTACTGCCTTAATTTCTCCAGATGTTTTTCAAAGCCTTCTCCAGATAAAAAGTTAGCTGCCCAATATTGTCCGATCCGATTGCTGTGCAAGTCTGTCGCCTGCTTCAGTCGGAAGAGGGGGGTATATAACTGCGGTGAAGCCACCAAATAGCCGATTCTAAAACCGGGAATTCCCGTTTTGGAAAAACTCCCCATATAGACCCATTCATTATTCTGCAATTCAGAGACAATCGGCTTGCGATCCACCTTTTCATAGACCAACTCCCGGTAGGGATCATCTTCAATCAAAGGCACCTTGAACTCTTCCAGCAGGGCTGCTACCTCTTGCCGACACTCTGATGAATAACATGTACCCGCCGGATTCTGAAAACTAGGGATCAAATAAGCAAAGGAGTATTGATCCCGTAATAAACATTGCCTCAGCTGCTCAGGATCAATGCCGGTTGGACTGAGTGTCAAATCCTGAAACTCCGCTCCAAATAATCGAAATGATTGAATCGCCGCCAAATAAGTAGGTGATTCCAGCAAGACTTTGCTACCTTCATCCAGGAACAACTTGGATACCAGATCAATTGCTTGTTGAGACCCGGAGGTGATCAAAATTTGATCTGCAGAACATGGCCGCCCCTGTCGCGTAACGTACTCCGCAATTTCCACTCGCAGGAACTCTTCGCCTTCTGAGACTCCGTACTGCCGCAACTGCTCTGGAATATCCCGCAGATCAAACTCCGGCATAGCCTCCTTGGCCGGTAATCCCCCCGCAAAGGAGATAATTTCCGGATTTTGCGCGATTTCAAGGATTTCCCGTACTAAAGAACTGCTCAAACGTTCGATTCTTTTTGCGAACATAACTTTTCTCCAAATAGATTGTTACCTTTCAGTTAAGCCAAGACGTACACCCAAACCAATTAACAGGCTTCCGAGCGTGAGTTTGCCTCTTTTTGCGAGAAAACAACCCTTTTCCCTCTCCCTAAGCTTTGAGAAAGTACATACAACATGGAAGGGCCAGGTGTCATATTAGCGACAATGGAAACCCCCATAAAAATAAAAATTGTTTGTAGAGTCGGCATGGTCAAACTCCTGAGAACAGTGATTCCTGAATCTCTAAATTTTCTTGTAAAGCACTGCTGATATTTGTCAGAGGCAGCCGAACTTCCGAGCGGGATATCCGCCCCTGGTTAGCTAAAATTTGTTTGATCGGCCCGGGATTCGGCTCTTGAAACAGTTGGGGGATCATTCTTTCGATCTGCCGCCATTTTGCCAGGGCTGCTTGATGATCATTCTGCCGTGCCAATCGGTAAACCTCGACAAACTCTTCTGTCCGCAGATGAGCGGAGGCCATGATACCACCATCTCCTCCATGCACTAAGGTGGTATAAAATAATTGATCTTCACCCGTCAGCACGGAGAAACCATCAGGCTTTTGTAGCAGCAACTCCAATGATTGCTTGAAGTCACCGGAGGAATCTTTGATCGCCACAATATTCTTCAGTTCCGCCAAGCGAAAAAGGGTTTCATTCTGCAGGTTCACTCCCGTCCGATAGGGGATGTTGTAAAGAATTATATCCAGGTCCGTATTCTCAGAAAGCCCTAAAAAATGCTGGTATAAGCCTTCTTGGCTAGGCCTGTTGTAATAAGGACAGGCTGATAAAATTCCGGCGATGGGGTACTGCTCCAACCGTCTCAAACCGGCAACTTGTTTGCGTGTATTATTGCCGCCGAAACCCACGTAAATTGGCAATTTACCATCGACTACCTCTACAGTTGTCTCGATAATTTTTTCAATTTCCGAGTCTGATAATGTAGAGACTTCTCCTGTAGTTCCCAGAGGGATCACACCGGAAATCCCCTTACTCAAGTAACTTCGAAGTAAGGTTTCATAGGACTCAAAATCAACCTCTTCATTTCGAAAAGGGGTAATGATCGGTAACAGTACGCCGGAAACAGACATTTTTTCTCCTGATTACATTAAGTGATTATTGCCGAACCCAAACTGAAGACAAAAAAAAAGCCCCTGTGAACCGGAAGAGGTTCACAGGGGCTTTTTAAAGAAGATCAAAAAAAGAAAATCCTTCTACTGCCGCAACCTGTGCCTCCGCTTGTAATTCACCTGTTTGACCACAGGTTTGACAGATTTGCGTTTAAGGGCAGTAAGGATGAAGGACATGATTTTCTCTAAAATAAAATTAGTTTTTAAATTCTTTGAGTGCTTAGCTTTATGGTTCGGACTAAAATTTGTCAATAAGTTTTAATGTAATGGGGATAAGAGGAGAGAGCTATTTGAGTTGGCTGGAAATATTCTCACAAGCTTCTTTTAACTTTTCACTGGAAAAGCGTGTCAAATTTCCCGGGCTGAGTTCCTCCAGGAAACTATCGAGATCTCCTTTTTGGGATAGCCCCCAGTTCACTCCTGTCACCCCGATAATCAATAGTAAGACCCAGATTATAAATCCCTTACGCAGCAACTGGTAAGTAGCCCCCAAAGCCATCAGGCCACCAACTGCAGCGATTCCGTATGAAATCAATTCTTGTTCCGACATCATTCCTCTATTATTACTGGTTTCTTTTTACTATTTAGTCTGGACTTCATTGTGATCGATCTTTTAGCCTGTCGAAAAAGCAATGCTCGTGCCTAAATTATCACAGCAATCTCCCAGGCTACCTTTCAGTTAAGCCAAGGCGTACACCCAAACCAATCAACAGGCTTCCCAGTAAATACTCTTTGATTTTTTGAAAGTAGGTATTTATAACATGGAGGGACCAGGTATCGTTCCTAGGGATCACACCGGAACCCCCTTTATACAGGCAGCTTCACAGTAGAGTTTCATAGGACTCAAAATCGACCTCTTCATCCAAAAAAGGCGTGATGATCGGTAATATCTCCTGATTAACTTAAGTTGATGATTGTAAACCCCAAACTGAAGACAAAAAAAAAGCCCCTGTGAACCGGAAGAGGTTCACAGGGGCTTTCCAAAGAAGATCAAAAAACAAAAATCATTCTATCGCCGCAACCTATCCCGTCGTTCACAATACGCCTGTTTCAACACAGGTTTGACAGATTTTTGTTTGAGCATAAGAAGAATGAAGAACATGATTTTCTCTCGAATAGAATATGTTTATAAAATGTTTAAGTGCTTAGCTTTAAGGAGCAGCTGAAAAACTGTCAATCTTTTTTTTGAGATAGTATTCAGCAGACAAGAGCTTTTCCAATCCCTCATTTGCTATCCGTAGAATGACTAAAAATTGAATTCAAATTCACGAAAACAATATCCTTCCTGGCGCATCATGCAACCACTTCGCACTGGAGCCATCTGATATTGGACACCTAATCCTTGCAACCAGCCTACCAGCCTCTCAAAAATCCCACATTGGTATTGTTCAATCACCTTGGTTCGCTTGATGCCTTCATAGGCAAAACACTGATGAATATACCAACGCAGAGTATTCTTGGTGGGAAAGGCAATTTCAAAATCCATAAAATCTACTTTGATCATCTCAAAAGATTTCTTAAGGAGGCATTTCAAATCATCAAAGCTTTCTATGGTTTCAATAGCAAAGGCTTGCTGGAACCTCTTGATCTCCACTGCGGCGGCGGAATGAATGGCTGCTTTATTAATACGGTTTGTTGTTTCAATGCCACACTCCTCCAAACAATGCTGAAACCACATAGCATCATGGGTCATCCAGCTTTTATTCAATAGTTCTTGTAACTCCTTCTTTTCCATCAATTCCCCTTTTTTTTGAAGAGCGATACAACACCACCCAGAACTCAGCCGAAATAAAACCAAACTTCCTTTCTACGTTAAAATTAGTAAAAAAGAAAGCCTTCTCTTTCAAGGCCTTAAGCAGGATCAATCCATGCGATCCAAAACTTGCGGAGACTCAGACTGGAGGGATCTTATTGAAGACAGGATTTCCTGACAATGAAGTTCAAGAGTTATTGAGTTTCACTACTTTAGTGAGATTATTACTAAAGTAGTGACTTTCTTGACATTTAAGTGCATGCAGTTGAAATAAAGGAACTATAAGGTAAATTTTCAGGAGTTATCACCAGCCATGAGCAGAAATGTAGCCACCGTGAGGAGGGGATCAGTGACTACATTTCATTGCCCATTGGAGCTGTTAGGAACGTGATGAACTCGGAACAGTTCAGAAGCTTATGTGGGGAAGACGTTCGGGAAAGATTTTGATTGCAATTTTATTTAGAACTCTTTTAAAACCAAAAACTTACTTTTGAATCGTTTTTAATAGGTCTAGAAGGAAATCACCTTCCATTCATGGCAATACGAAGATATTATCCACAGCTTCCTTGCAACTCTCGTCAGCCAACGGCCATGAGATGAACAGAGGCATTAATCAATCTATTAATCGAGGTCGGAGTAAGCGAAGCGTCTCCGACGCTCCACTATTTTACTCAAAACTTGGAATAACTTAAGCCATTAGCTTGTGAAATTCCGGTGTATCTTTCAGATTTTTTAAATCATCATCGTCTTTGGCTCTTTCTTGATATTCAGACTGAAATTTTATTGCAGCTTTCAGATGATTCAGAGCTTTTTCTTTTTCATTGAGCAAAGAATATACACAGGCGATATTGTAATCTCCTGCTCCAGCTTGTAATTGATTAGCCTTTTGTGCTTTTTCTAAAGCTTCAAATAAAATAGTACTTTTTTCCGGGTTCTCTTTTAAGTAAGAAAGAAGAATCAGAGCATAGGCCCAGCCACTGTATATTTCAAATGTTTGTACTCCATTCTTTTGAGCAGACTTATAATGTTCTATTAACCTTTCCAGGTGAATTATTTTTTGCCCTTCCTCACTTTGAGTGACAAAATTGATGAAAATTACTGCTAAGAGCTGGTAGGCCTTTTGATAATCAGGTTTGATACGTAATATTCTCTCAATTTTTTCACTCGCCTGCTCCAGTAAACTAATTTTATCCTCATTCTCTGCGCACATTGCAAGAGCATAAAGAGCGTTCCCCAAATTTTCTAATCCATTAAAGTGATCTGGTGTTAAGCTTATAATAAAATTCTCATCAATTCCCCCAACAATTATTTGAAACTGAGTGTTAGCTTCATCAATGATCGCTCTAAT
>NVSR01000018.1 GCA_002401295.1 SAR324 cluster bacterium
GATGGATCCGGCAGTTAAATTTGCTGATTTTACCCATTGGTCCGCAAGATATATCATCCTTTATAGTATTGATGATTATGGGAAAAAAGCGGTAATTAAAGCCCAAATCTGGGTAAAAATACTAGACATCCTGAATCGTGAAAAATTCAGATCGGCCAGCATGTCAATGAATGTTGAAAATGGGCTCTTAGATGAATAATTCTTTTAGTTAGTTGTAGTAATTTACAACTATTGAGCCTTTTAATAGGCCAGCCTGATAATCACTGCTAACCAGGTTCTCAAGAATGTTTAGTAACTCCAGAATTGGAAGTTCTCCTATGTCGTCCCGAGCGTTGGATTGCTATCAACAAAAGTGACGGATACTTTTTATAGTCAGTTGAAAACATATATGGTTTTAACTGGTTGGAATGTTTTAAAAATTATCAAGTAAGTAAAGGGTATGAGAGTAGAGGGTAAAAGAATAAAAAAAAGAGCTAAACCCGGTCAGATGCAAGCTGTCGCGATTATGGCAGTGAGCCTGACTTCTATGCCCCTAATTATGATTGATGAAAACCCCATTTTTTCTAAGGGATCTCTTGTTATCAAGGTCAGTTCACAAGGAGTGCCCGTCAAAGGGGCAAAGATCACCCTGATCAGTCCGGAAAAAGAGAAAACCTATTGGGTGTCGAACGCAAAGGGGTATGCTCTGGCCAAAGTGGCTAAAGATAGGACGGGTAATAGTGAAATTGAGCTGGACAGTGGCTCTTATCGTTTGGAAGTGGAAAAGGAAACCTTTGGCAAGCGGAAAATTAAGGTCTTTGTTCCTGAATCGGGGTTTGTGGAGCAGATTGTCAAATTGAACTTACTGAATAAAGCGCCCATCGCCAATGCGGGAATCAATGCGTTTATACAACCAAATACAAAAATAACGTTAGATGCCTCTAAAAGTAGAGATCCCGATATGCCTGCAGAGGACCTCCAAGCATATCTGACAGAGCAGGATTTTCTGGATGCTTCAGGGAATCCAAATGGAAAACGAATTGAAACCTATCGTTGGCAAATCCTTTCTAAGCCCGAGTACAGTAATGTCGAACTAGTGGATCAAAATACAGTTAGCCCCACGCTAACTCCCGATAAAGAAGGGGAATATATAGTGTCTGTTACTGTTAGTGATGGTATTGAAAGCAATACAGATACGGTAGATATTAAAGTGGATTTCCCCTACGTCAGGAAAGCTAATCTGCCCATGGCTAAAGGAGGGCATTCCAGTAATATCGTTCAGAAATATGCTTATATTATTGGTGGTTGGAATGTGGATTTCCTTGATTCGGTTGATGCCTATGATCTGAAAAGGGATAGTTGGACTCCTAAAGCCCCTTTGAAAATTGCCAGAAATCATCACCGTAGTTTTGTCTATCAAGACAAAATTTATGTGGTTGGAGGTCATAATAAAGAGTTCCCCGATGGTATCGCCACAGTGGAGGTTTATGATCCCCAGTTTGATTCCTGGACAAAAGCCAGTGCCATGCCAACGCCCCGTTTTAATTTTAGTGGCAATATGTACAATGGTAAGTTTTACACCTTTGGTGGCAAGGGTGGTGTGAAGAAGGTAGAGGTTTATGATCCTCTCACTGATACTTGGGAAAAAAAATCTGATATGCCTGTTGGACGTTTTCGCCATACGGGCAGTCTGGTTGCAGATAAATTCTACTTGATTGGTGGCAGGGGAACGGAAAGTTTGGTGCAAGAATATGATCCTGTGACTGATATCTGGACAAATAAGGCCCCCATGCCGAGCCCTCGCTATTACACCAGAAGCGCTGTACTTTATAACAAAATTTATGTAATTGGCGGATTCAGTTTTATAAAAGGAACCGGAAGGAGAGAGGTGGAGGCATATGATCCTCAGAAGGATTCCTGGAAAATGGGAACGCCCTTACCGACTCCACTTGATATCCATAGTATGAATGTTTACAACAAAAGAATCTATATCTTTGGTGGTGAGGAGGCCTTCGGACAATCCAGTGCGATGGATACGAATCAAGTTTATAATCCTCTGTTTGAGTTACAAGCCTCAGGGAAAGTGGAATAGATAACTATTTATATTTTTTTATGATGGCATCATAGTCACCGTTTTTAATGGATTCACTCTCGAATTCAAGTGTAGAAAATAGCAATGAAGAAAAATCTAGGCGCCTCATTAGTGATCCTCTTATTCCTGGTAAGCGGGCGTTTTATATATGGATACCTGCAGCCACTCGTGGTGGTGGAACAAAATCTGATCATTAAAGAAGATCGGAAGATCAAGATTAAACTCGCCACTCAACAGGAGAGTGATGAGGCGGTGGTCTTTACCATCAAAGATTATCCGCAGCAGGGGAAACTAGAAAGATCAGGTCAATACTACCATTACATACCAGCACCTAATTTCAACGGACAGGATTACTTCACTTTTTACGCAACGCTAGGGCAACGAAAAAGTGAAGTAGGTAAGGTGGATTTATGGATTTCACCGGTTAATGACCCTCCCATAGTTAGCGCTCAATCCCTTCAGGTTCTTGAAGATGAGTCCATTGCCTTGAGCTTGTCCTTTGAGGATCCAGATCAAGATCCGGCAAAGATCCACATTACCTCTTGGCCTACTCATGGGGTCCTTGAGGGCACGCCCCCTAATTTAAAATATATTCCCCGAAAAGATTTCTTTGGTGAGGATGAGTTTTCTTTTGTCGCTGATGATGGCTTGGTGATTAGTCGTCAGGCTAAGGTTAGGATTGAGATATTCCCTGTCAATGATGCTCCGACTTTGGAATCTCAGGAAATCAGTATTACAGAGGGGCAGCCTGCTCTCATCGCTCTCAAAGCAACGGATAAAGAACAACAGGCACTTTCTATTCTCCTATTGACACCTCCACTTCACGGTCGGTTGGTGCAAAAGCAAGGCCAGTTAACTTACTTCCCAGATCCCCAATTTGTGGGAGAAGACACGTTCAGTCTTAAAATGAGTGATGGCTTTGCCCAAAGTAATGAAGCATGGGTGAAAATAAAGGTCCTCAGCAATTTTAAAATAGGTCTCTTTCAAAAGAAATTACAAGGGTTGCTCGAAAAAGGTGGTGTTGCCGTAGGTAAAGCAACGAATCCAGACTACCTCCTGGGCTCGGGAAGTTATATTCCCGCTTCCAGTTTAAAGCTGATTACGGCTGTAGCTGCCTTAGAAGCTTTGGGGGAGAATTATCATTTTCGTACTAAAATTCACATAGATCAGCGACGCAACCTCATTCTAGAAGGATTTGGTGATCCTGCTTTATCCTCAACAGATTGGCACAAGATTGCGGTAATCTTGAGGGATAAAGGGATTTTTAAGTCTCCTCTCAATCGATTAATCCTAGACTCCACAAATTTTGTGGAGGATTTGGAGTTTGATGGTCGCCAAAATACACTGCATTACTTCGATGCTCCTCTGGGCGCGCTGCCTTCAAACTTTAATACTGCGGCGGTGTATGTCAAAAAGGGAAGACGAGTCGTCAGTGCCAAAAGCAATACACCTCTCACCTCCCATGTACGCAAACGTGTTCGACGACTACCTGTAGGTTATCAGTTTTTCAATGTGGCGAAGGACGCACGAGCTGGAACCGTTAATACAGGGGAATTGGCTCAAGCTATTTTCTCCCAATATGGAGCTATATTTAAAGAGAAAAATGATTTCAGGAAATTACCCAAAGGAAGTCAATTGATCTTGGAGTATTTTTCCCCGCTGACGTTGTTGGAGGTCATCAAAAAGATGTTGAAAGACTCCAATAACTTTGTGGCCAATCAACTGCTCTTGGTGATGGCATGGGAAAAATATGGAGCACCAGCGTCATTACCCCAGGGAGTTGCTATACTCACTTCCTTCCTCAAGGAACAGGTAGGCTTGCAGCAACAAGAATTTTCTATCCATGAAGGCTCTGGGCTTTCTCGAAAGAATCACATTGACCTGCAAGCCATGCTGAAGGTCCTGGAGTATGCAGCACCTTATAAAAATATTTTATCTTCCATTGATCAATCCCATTTTCGCTCTCTGGCAAAATCTGGAAAAAAATGGAAAATTCTGGCGAAAACGGGAACTCTGAGGCGGGTCTCCAATGTTGTAGGTTACCTGCAAACTCGAAATAAAGAGTGGAAACCGTTTGTTATTATGGTTAATCAAGATCGTAATACTCGTGGGCGTATCTTAAATTTGATTGGGACTCATTTCTATAACTAAGCTCTCGGTTGAAGTCTTTTGACTGCTGCGTCGTAAAAAAACTTTTATTTTACATTGTCCTACGCAGCTTCAGTGTTGACAAAGCTTATCCACCTTTTCTAAAAAATAGTTAACCCTGGATCTTTTTTCGAAGGTAAGGGAATAAAACAGCAATGACTAACCAGAAAACAACAACAATCAGGAGTGCGTTCTTATGCCCGTTTTACAGTTAGGGATTCCTAAAGGAAGCCTACAGGATAGTACCATCGAAATGTTTGCTAAGGCCGGTTACAAGATTCGTGTCAGCTCCCGCAATTACTTCCCCGTTATTGATGACGAAGAGATCGAATGTATGCTGATTCGAGCGCAGGAGATGGGTCGTTATGTAGATGAGGGCATCCTAGATGCAGGCTTGACTGGAAAAGACTGGATCGATGAAACTGAAGCCGATGTTGTGGAAGTGGAAGAACTGATCTACGGTAAAGTAGGAACCAAGCCCTTACGCTGGGTTTTGGCTGTTCCTGAGGGTTCTGATATCAAAAGCGTCAAAGACTTGGAAGGCAAGCGCATTGCCACTGAAGTTCTGGGGTTGACTCAACAATACCTGGATAAACATGGTGTGACTGCCAGCGTTGAGTTCAGTTGGGGGGCCACAGAGGTGAAACCACCAAAATTGGCTGACGCCATTGTTGAAATCACGGAAACAGGCTCTTCTTTACGAGCGAATAACTTACGAATTCTGGATACGGTTTGTACTTCCACAACTCGGCTGATCGCTAATAAAGAATCTTGGAAGGATGATTGGAAGCGCCAGAAAATTGAAAGGATTGCTCTCCTCTTGAAATCTGTGCTTGCAGCTGGCAGTAAAGTGATGCTGGTCATGAATGTTGAAAAGAGTAACCTGGATAATATTCTTGCTTTATTACCAGCTTTGCGGAATCCCACAATTTCTCCACTCCATGACGAGCAATGGGTTTCCCTCAGCACAGTCGTGGAAGAAGATATTGTTCGGGAAATTATCCCCGACTTGTTAGGCGCAGGTGCTGAAGGGATTCTGGAATACTCCTTGAACAAGGTGATTCCCTAATCGGATCTTTATTCCTGCATTTTTAAGACCGTGTAAAAAAAATCAATTCAGTATCATCATGATGACTGAATTGATTTTTCACCTAGCCCCCTCTAAAATCCCCCTCTAAAATCCCCCTCTTCCCTCGCTTTCCCAACTTCTCTGAACTCTGATGGAAATATTGGAAATATTGGAAACGCTGCGTTTGCTCCGAGCTACCTAAATTAAATATAAGGGATTGAAATCATGCATTCATTTCTACAGATTGTTGAGAAAAAAGAAAGACTTGTGATTGGAGTCATGTCCGGAACTTCATTGGATGGTGTTGATTTAGCCCTCATGCGCTTATCGGGCAGTGGGATGCAGCTTTCGATGAATCTTATTGATTTTCGTAGTTACCCAATCTCCTCTACCTGGAGAAAGAGRATTCAAGRTGCTTTTACTGCCAATACTGCGGAAATCTGTCGGATTAATTTTGATTTAGGGCACTTCTTTGCCGACCAGATYCTGCGTTTCTGTRAACAGATTCARTTRCCCTTGGAAAAATTGGACCTCATTGGTAGTCATGGYCAGACTTTATACCATGTGCATGGACACAGCAGTTTGCAATTGGGAGAGGCAGACGTGATCGCGGCTCGTTGCCRAACCAGTGTGATCGCTGATTTTCGTACGGCAGATATTGCGGTAGGTGGTTCTGGTGCGCCTTTGGTCCCTTATTTTGATCATATTTTCTTCAAAGACCGCACTCAAAGTCTGGCGATCCAAAATCTGGGTGGTCTCGGCAATGTGACCTATCTGCCTCGGGACCTCCAGGCACCCATCATGGCTTTTGATACAGGCCCGGCTAATGCGCCATTGAATGAATGGGTTGGGATCTTCACTCAGGGGAAAGAAAGCTATGACCGAGATGCGATTTTTTCTTCCCAGGGACGCTGCCACCCCAGTTTATTGAAGCACTTGCTGCAAAATCCTTATTTTCAACAAAAACCGCCAAAATCAACAGGTAGAGAGGATTTTGGTCACCAGTTTGTACGCCAGCTGCAGGAAGACTTCCCGGACATCCCTACTCACGATCTTTTGAGAACTTWGGTGTCTCTCGTCGCCCACAGCATTGAGCATGCCTATCGTCAATTCTTGCCACCAGTCGATCGAATCTATCTTTGTGGAGGAGGCGCTCATCACCCTCTTATTTTACAAGAATTACAGGCCTTATTAGGGGCTGAAAAGGTAAAGGTCTTCGATGAGTTGGGCACGATCCCTTCCGATGCGAAAGAAGCGGCAGCTTTTGCGGTATTGGCTCATGAAAGGCTGAATGGAGCAAAAACCAATGTGCCTTCAGTGACAGGGGCAAAACAGGGGGTCTCTTTGGGGAAAATTTCTATTCCGACGGGGTAGCCCCTTCCCATACCAGAGCATGGGAAGGGGGGACAGATTACTTCGTCAAATCTAGCGTTGCTTGGTAGATGAGTTCGAAGAGCTCTTCCAAGTCACCTTCTTCAATACAACTAAAGGCGACACGTAGGTCCTCAGAGCCGATGGAGATAGCGCCCACGCCATATTTCTCCAGGAGATGAACTCTCAGCTCTTCCGCGTTTACTGTTTTCAGTTGCAAGCACATGAAGTAACCGGAGTTAAAAGGATAGAAACTCCAAAGGTCATCGAATTTGCTTTGTTGCAGCACTTCCTTGAGTCGGTTTGCCCGTCCTTTCATGATCTCATACTTCTCAGCGTGATTCACCTTGAACTCGGGATCTTCCAGAATCTTCTCAATAACCGATTGTGATACGTGAGGGCAGTTGGAAATAGTTCCACGAATATTTCCTTTTACCTTCGTTTCCAGTGCCTGATAGAGAGCTTCCTGATCAGAGCTGACGGTACCGAAAGTAATGAAACCAGTACGGAATCCCCAAGCGTAATCTTCTTTGGTAGCACCATCCAATTTGATGGCTAATATATTCTCATGCAAGTCCGCCAATCCACCGAAGAGAGATTCTTGGATGGAATCTTCAAAGAAAAGTCCAAAGTAAGCATCGTCAGAAACGGTTACAATATTTGTACCTGTTGTGGCTTGCTGTTTGATGGCTTCTTGAATCTGATTGGCTTCTTCAATAGAAGGAGTGTATCCCGTAGGATTGTTGGGGAAGTTCAGAATTATGATCAGCTTGCCTTTTTTGTCGCCCTGTTCCTTCATGACCTGAACCAAGCCATCCGTATTGAACCCATTCTCTTTATTAAATAAAGGGAAGGTTACCATCTTGGCGCCCTTGTTGGTGCTATAAGTCAGGCGATAGTTACCCCAGAGCTTATCAGGAGTGATGATTACATCCCCTTCATCTACAAATAGGTCAGCAATGATACTCAAGCCATGAGTCAGCGCATTGGTCACAACCGGTTCACTGAAGGTTTTACCTTTCAGTGTAGGGTTTTCCCGGATCATTTTCTTTTTCCACAGCTCACGCAGTTTAGGACGACCAGCGGGTGGAGCATAGGGATAGATCTCAGAGGGTGTCAAATTGTTGAAAAACTTTCTGGTCACAGCAAGATGCATGGGCTCTCCCCCTTCGAGGGCAATGCCGATGGTTGCGTTGAATTTATGCGCCTGTTTCTTGGCTTCCGCAGACTGGGAGAGAATCCCCTTGGGGAAGAACATCTGCTTGCCTAATTTGGAAAGGCAGGCAAAAGTATTGGGTGATAACTTTTGAATTTGCTCGTTTAACTCAACAGCTAAAGGGTTCATTCGTGCCTTTATTAATTTGAGGACGGAGTAGATGAAGACTCCAAAGAATACTGAAAACAGATCAATTGCAAACGGGAATAGTTTTGACCGGCACAAGCTGGCTTGTCAAACCTTAAATCCTCATGAGACTGCTTTCCCCAGGTGGCGTTTTCCCCAATAGTTACTTTTTAGTAAAAGAATATTTTCTGATGGGGGATGATTAGAATGATTAAAAAATCAATAAAATAGCTGTTTAATTCAGTGGTACTAAGGACTTTCCCTCGTAAAGGAAAGCTAGGAAAGTATCTTTTAGGGTTGAAATCCTTTGAGGAACAATGCATATAGATAGCCAATTAAAAGTAAAAAATAATTAATATGCTTGTCTAGTCGTATTGTTATAGTCCCTTGTAGTTCTGTCAGCCTTACGAATCGAAGTTGAGGAACAGACTGATCTGCTTTTTCAAAAAAATCCTTTTGATTGAAGAAAAGTAGTTATGAACCAAATGATCATTCGCCCCTCGGAGTTCCCCTTACCCACTGTGGAAGAGCATGTAATTCTCTTTTTCAATTTGCAGCATCTCTTTCAATTCAAAGAGCTAGTGCAAGGATCTAAGATTCGATCTTTCGGTCCTTCTAAAAGATTTAGTTTTACCTACAACGGAGTGGTCATTACCGCTATTGGTGGCATGATTAGCGCCCCACTTGCCGTGATGACTGTAGAGCACGTATTACAAGCAGGAGGTAGGAAGATCTTATCCTTTGGTAGTGCCGGTTGGATTGCTCAGGAGCCACGCTCCATTGGTACTTTGATTACACCCAATGTTGGGTTAGATACTACTGGTATGTCACTGGATTACGATGTTCAAAGTACAGTAGCTCCCTTCAAAAAATTTACGGGCATTGCCACTTGTGAAAAAATCGTTTCCGTGAACAGTGTATATCGACTGTCAATTGCAAAAGTTGATGAATTCCGGCGGGACATGGTGGACATGGTGGATATGGAATCAGCAGCGCTAAATCAAATCATACCCAGCATTGGGGGAGAATATCGTGCTCTTTTTGTCATCAGTGATCGCGTTGAAAGCGACTATACCTGGAATAATGGTTTTAACAGTCTGGCCCTGCAACAAGGGGTGAATCAGGCTTTAGGGATGTTGCCTACTTTGGTTCTATCTTAGATGCAAGGGTAGCTGTCTGGAATTATATGAAATACTCTGACAATAGGAAGGGGGAAAGTTCCGGGATTGCTTATTGACACCCTGCAGAGGGATCGATAAGATTCTCCACAGACTTTGTATAGAGAACTTCCTGAAAAACCATTTGGATAACCCATGGCGACGATCATATCTTTTGTAAGCCAAAAAGGTGGCGTAGGCAAGACGACCAGTGCTGTCAATCTGGCTACGGCCTTTGCTTTTGGAGGGTATTCGGTTTTATTGTTGGATTTAGATCCACAAGGATCCGTTCGCTTTTCGATGGGAGTGAAAAAGGTCGTGAAAAAGGGGACTAAAGATATCTTTTTGTCCCCGGAAATCCCGCTGAAGGATTTGATTTATCAAACGGAACAAAACCAACTTTCCTTCATTTTTTCTAATATCGATACCATCAAGATCGAACAGCAGGTTTATCAGATCGCCAATGATTCCAGATTTTTGCTGAGACGTATCCAGGAAGAGGGGCAGGACTTTGACTTCATTATCGTAGATGCCCCGGCTTCTACCAATAGTCTGGCCATCAATGCCATTTACTGTTCGGATTTGATCATCATGCCTCTGCAATGTGAAAGTCTTGCAATCAAATCACTAAAACGATTCCTTCTTTCTTTCAATGAACTCCAGCGTGCCATCCCCGAGAAAAATCTACGGCTAGCCGGAATTTTATTGACCATGTATGATCGCAATGTGGAAGTCCACCGCAGGGTCAGCCAACAGGTTTACCAGGCCCTCTCGGATTCCGTTTTTGAAACCATCATTCCCCGCAATAACGCGATTGTGGAAGCTAGCGCTTTGGGGAAATCAGTCATCACTTACAAACTAAACTCCATCGGCGCCACAGCCTATATCCGACTGATGGATGAACTGGTGGATAAGTTTTCATTACGATAGAATTTTCATGTCCCAACCTTCTCGGCGTACTGCCAGAGTTACAGTTTTCCGAGTCCTTTATCAGCGCGCAAAAATCGGAACCAATCCGGCGGGAGAAATGATTCTCTTCCGTGAAGCGGAGCTTTCTGAAAAGGAAGTGAATTTTGCTAAAACGTTGATAGATAAGACTTGGTCTGAACTTGAGGCCATTGACCAGGCCATTCAGAAGAACCTCAAAAACTGGAAGCAATCCCGACTTGCTGACGGTTTGAATGCCTTATTGCGCATGGCTCTTGCTGAAATTTTCTTCTTCCCTAAGGTGGAAGGGAAAATCGTCATCAATGACACTCTTGAGATTTGCCGCTCTCATGTAGACAAACAGGCGATCAAAATCTGCAATGGCGTCTTGAACGCCGCTTGGAAAGAGCACTCCCCCCAGTAGTCATTTCATGCACCGTTAGCTGCTAGCGGTGGAACATCTCATTCAAACTAAAGAGATGCTCCAAAAAGCTCATGACTGTGAAGAAAAACTAAAATAGTCCGCTAAGTATTCATCAAAATTTATATTGTCCTCAGCTTCGATTTTGAACTGTTGCCGCAGAGACTCTTCAGCCAACTCACGATGGAACTCTAACTTTTCCCCTTCCAGTCCATGAACCAGGCTTTGATGATGTTTTTTACTGAGTTCTAGTACCAGCTGGGTAAAGCTTTGCTTTTTTTCCTTCATTTGGTTGAGGATTTTAGCGGAAGGCAATAGATTTGGATCCTCAAATTTTACCATCTGTGCCTGGACAGCCTGCTGATGTTTCTCCCCACCCCAAGCTTGATCGAGCAATGCTGCTGTCTGCTGTAATTTAGGAAACAGCTGTAAAGCCGCTTCTTTCAGTTTTGTGGGTTTACCTTGAGGGTGGAGTAGCAGTTGAGGGTCTCGTCCTCGCATCAGGACTTCATGCCTGTCTTTTTTGACTTGTTGAAATTCCTCACAACTCAACCTGGGGCTTTCCTCCAACAGACAATTCAATAAAAAACTATTGAGGAAGTAAGATTGCTCCGCATCCAGGCCCAGTGGTAGAAAGGGGTTGATGTCTAGTAAGCGAATCTCAATATATTCAACACCACGTGATGCTAAGGCATCGACGGGTCTTTCTCCAGGGCGAGTGATTTGCTTGGGGCGGACGTGGCTGTAGAATTCATTTTCAATTTGTAGGAGGTTGCAATTCAGCTGCTGGTATTCACCATTTACCTTCACTCCAATCTTGCGATATTCAGGGTATTCCGTCTCTACGGCTGATTTTAAGGTATTGATATAGGTATCCAGCTGGTTATAACAGACAAAGATGGAATCCTGCGCTTGACTCTGGTAGCCCAAATCACTCATGCGTAAGGAAGTGGCATAGGGTAAATAGGCGGTTTCCTGATCCCAGCTTTCCAAGGGCTGTGCTTCGCTCTTCAGAAAGGATTTACACAAGGCTGGAGAGGCACCAAAAAGGTAACAAACCAACCAGGAATTGCGGGCGAAATTTCGAATCAACCCAAAATAAGAGGCGGACTTGAAATCCTGAGGATCCTCTTTATTTCCAAGAAGTTCCTGGTAAAGTGACCAGAATTCCGCAGGCAGGGAAAAATTGTAATGAATACCCGTGATGGATTGCATCTTTCGACCATAACGGCGGCCCAATCCTTGACGATAGACGTGTTTCATCATGCCGACATTGGAATTACCGTACCAAGCCAGTGGGATTTCCTTTTCTTCTTTGAGAATACAAGGCATACTGGCCGCCCAAACTTTCTCCTCACCAATATTGCTGTAGCAGTAGCGATGAATATCCTCAAGCTCATCCAGCATTGGCTCGATCCCCTCAAAGGGCTCTGTGATGAACTCCAACATCGCCTCGGAATAATCCGTTGTAATTTTGGGGTGAGTGAGAGCGGAGCCTAAGGCTTTGGGATGAGGGGCTTGAGATAACCGGCCATCAGGGCGGATACGTAAGCCCTCCTTTTCAACACCTATTTTGATTTTCTTCAGGAGAGATAAGCGATTCTCCTGCTGAAATTGAGAGACCAGTTTTTCGAATTGATCGGACATAATACTTGACTTGAATTTTAGGTCGAAAAATACACACTTAAGAGACTTTTCAAAGAGCTTTCTAGATTTATTCCAGAGGAAGAGAATGTCAACTTGAAATCATTTTTCCTTTTCAAAGGCAAAGTAGCAAGAACTATTGCGATAGTCACGTCATCCGTAGTTCAAAGTTTCCAAAAACGAAACAGAGAGTTTCCAAAAGTCAAGCTAACTTGGAGACTTATCATAAATATTCTTACGGACTTTGATTGTGGGGAGATCCATTCTATCTTATCAGACAGAGTCATTGAGAGCTCAACCATCATGAGTTCTATGAAGGGAACTTATACATTTTAGATCTTTAGTTTATGAATAAAATTGTGAAAAATATCTTAGAAGTCAACCAATTACATAAAAATTATGGGGACTTTACGGCTCTGAACGAAGTGAGTATCTCCGCCAGGAAGGGAGAAATCCTGGGACTTTTGGGGCCCAATGGGGCGGGGAAAACTACTTTTATATCTATCCTCACCGGATTAATCGCACCAACTCGTGGTAGCGCTTCTCTCTTCGGCCTGGATATTCAAAAGCATGCCTTAAAAGTCAGGCAACAAGTAGGTTTAGTTCCCCAAGAAATTGTCAACCATGGTTTTTTTACAATCAACCAGGTACTGGAGTTTCAATCCGGTTATTATGGTATTCGTAACAATCAAAAACACATTGACTACTTATTAGAGCGTTTGGCTCTGACTGAACATAAAAATAAACTGGTTTCCGAATTAAGTGGGGGCATGCGTCGACGCTTGCTCATTGCCAAAGCCTTGGTGCACTCCCCTTCATTGTTATTATTGGATGAACCCACTGCTGGCGTGGATGTAGACCTACGGAATACACTCTGGGATTTTGTGCGTGACCTCAATCGGCAAAATGTCACGGTCTTACTGACCACCCACTATTTACAAGAGGCCGAAGAACTCTGCGACCGGATCGCGGTGCTGCACCATGGTACTTTAATCTCCCTGGATAATACCCAGGAAATGATCAAAAATTTGACCGATCGTGAGGTGAAAATAAAACTGGCCTCTTCAACTCCCTGGCCCGGAATGCCTGCTGGTTTGGAAATCGAGGATAAGACTATAAAATGCCGCATTGCCCACGGAGATGCTATTGGAAAATTATTGACCAAGCTTAAAATCCCCATGGAGCAATTGGAAGATATCACGATTTCCGAAGGGAACTTGGAGGAAGCTTTCGTAAACCTTTTACAACAACACAGGAATAAGCCTCAATAAGTAATGACTATGATGAATGAATACACTGGATTTATCACACTTTTTCGTAAAGAGTGCTTGCGCTTCCTCAAGGTAATCGGGCAAACGATTTTCAGCCCCCTGATTAGTTCCACCCTCTATCTATTGATTTTTGGTGTAAATCTGGCTGATAAAATCACCAGCCAAAATGGTGTGAACTATCTAATGTTTATCATTCCAGGCTTGATTGCTATGGGGCTGATTAACAATGCCTTTCAGAACTCTACCAGCTCCATTATTATTTCTAAGTTCCACGGTGATTTTCAGGATTTGAAGATAGCCCCCCTCTCCACGAGTTCGATTGTCTGGGCCTATGCCCTGGCTGCGACCTTTCGTGGAGTGATCATTGGGGTTGCAGTCGCCATGGTAGGAGAACTATTTTATTGGGTGGAATATGATCAGTTCCTACCCATTTCAAACCTATTTCTCCTCTTCCTTTATATTCTGCTTGGTGGCGTGACCTTTGGTTTCTTGGGCCTCAGTGTGGCTATTTACGCGAAGAATTTTGATCAGGTGAGCGCGGTCAGTACTTTTATCTTACTACCATTGATTTATCTGGGTGGGGTCTTCTTCAGTATTGAAACGATGGCACCAATCTGGAAATTTCTCTCCCAATTTAATCCCTTACTTTATCTGATTAATGGGATCCGGTATTCCTTCCTGGGGGTTAGCGACTTTGGCCCGGAACTCACCTTGCCTTTGAGCATAGGTTTCATGTTCCTGACCTATGGAATCGCTTGGTTGAGCGTAAAAAGGGGAACTTACTCCCGCTTCTGAACTTCCTCCTTATTGGCCTTTGAAGTCTTTTCAACAGGCCTGACGGAAGTATGTGAGCTACCACAATGGGAACAAAGGTATCGTCCCGCAACATCTGTGTGTTCCTGAATAATCTCAACGATACTTTCTGCTGAAGTATCCTTTTCACAACGAAAACAATGAATGGTATACATCTGGAAAATTTGTAATGAAGCGATTGATTCCTAAAAAGAATAAAAAATATCAACTGTCTCCTGAAAGTTCTCTCAGGTTCTCTTCAGGAAAACAAGTGCTGTTTTGCCCCCCACCTCTTAAAAGCTAAGTGAATTAGCTTGTCTATCCCATCTATATTATCCAAAATTCTGGCGCCGTTTATATTCTAGCAAGGTCGTAAGGGACTTGGAAAAAAATATCTACCACTTAAGACTGATGATTCTACAGGTAGGCCGGAGTAAGTGTAGCGTCTCCGACTTAGACTATAGTATCTCTGATCAAATAAAAGATCCCTAAAATTCCCTCTGAGAAATCTATAATAAAATAGCCCTCTCCCCAGTTTCAAAAACAGACCCCTAAAAGTTTAATTTTTAGAAACGAAATGATGTTTCCAATATTAGGGTTGAGAAGATCTAAGAGATGAATAGCTGTTAAGAACGTCACATCGTTACATTAAAACTAGTGGATAAAAACGTCGATTTTTATCTGATAGTTTAATTAAGAGTGTAAGACAGTACTTGTAATAATGGAATAACCTTGTTACATAGAAGTCGCCAGCAAAAAAAAATGGCATTACTTCCTTTCTCCTTTGGAGTCTGCTATGAGAGACGTTCATCAGAAAAATGGGAAGCATTTTACTGGAATACTTCACTATATCAAGTTAAACACCTCGGCAAACGGTAAAAACAATGATTGTTGAAGGATTGAAATTAATGGTTATCGGCATGGCAACGGTTTTGTTGTTCTTGTCCTTGATGATCGTCCTGATCAATTTATCGGCTCGTCTGACCAGCGGGATCACCGCAAGGGAGCTGGAAGGGATTGAGCAGGAGAAGCAAGCTAGAGCTCTTCGAGCCAAAAAGAAAAAGCAGCAGAAAAAAGCCGCGAAAACAGAGGGAGAAATCCCGATGGCTG
Organism: SAR324 cluster bacterium; assembly: GCA_002401295.1. Classification (GTDB taxonomy): domain Bacteria; phylum SAR324; class SAR324; order XYD2-FULL-50-16; family XYD2-FULL-50-16. Next base: position 15,324 of record NVSR01000018.1, read on the forward strand.
TGTTTGCTGCCGCTATTGCAGCCTATGAGGCTGATGTCCTGAATGGAACCTGATTGGCAACAATCGGGAAAATGCAGGCGCGACAACATTTTTCCGGGATGAAGTTTCCGGGAGTTAGATACAACTTTTCGAAATCACCGAATCCAAATATAAACTAGGAAAGGAGAACACAGTGGGCGATAAAGTCATCAAATTTATGGATACCTCGTTTCGAGATGGATTTCAGTCTGTTTTTGGCGCCCGTGTCAAAACCGATGATTTTCTACCAGCCGTAGAGGCCAGTCTGGACGCAGGAATTACACATCTGGAAGCTGGAGGAGGAGCTCGCTTTCAAAGTCTATTTTTCTATTGCAACGAGTCCGCTTTCGATATGATGGACCGCTTCCGTGAAAAAGTAGGGCCTAAAGCAAATTTGCAGACCCTGGCTCGTGGAATTAACGTAGTTGCCCTCAGTCAGCAACCTAGGGACATCATTGACCTCCATGCAAAGATGTTCAAGAAACACGGCATGACTACGATCCGTAATTTTGATGCGCTCAATGATATGCGCAACTTGGAATACTCCGGTGAGAGAATTACTCATCACGGTTTGAAACATCAGATCGTGATTGCGATCATGGACCTTCCTCCAGGATGCACGGGTGCTCATACTCCTGAATTCTATATGGACCGTCTGCGACAGATTTTGGATCGAGGTATTCCTTTTGATTCTATCTGCTTCAAGGACGCTTCCGGTACGGCCAATCCCAATAAAGTCTATGAAACCTTCAAAGCAGCTCGGAAACTATTGGGTGATGAACCGACACTATGGTTTCACACTCATGATACGGCGGGTGTGGCGGTTACTCAGAATATGGCGGCCATCAATGGTGGTGCTACGGGTATTGATCTAGCCAAAAGCCCCTGTAGCGGTGGAACGTCTCAGGTAGATATCCTCTCTATGTGGCATGCCTTGAAGGGAACCGGTTATACTTTAGATGTTGATTATGAAAAGATTTTGACTGCGTCTGAAGTTTTTGAAGATGCCATGAAAGACTATTTCATTCCACCGGAAGCCAAGATGGTATCGCCAACAATTCCACTATCTCCTATGCCTGGTGGAGCTTTGACGGCTAATACAATGATGATGCGGGATACTGGTACTTTGCACTTGTATCCTCAGGTGATTAAAGCGATGTCTGAAGTAGTGCGGCTGGGTGGATTCGGAACTTCCGTGACACCGGTTTCTCAATTCTACTTCCAACAAGCTTATCTGAATGTAACGCAAGGCAAGTGGAAGAAGATCAATCCTAGTTACGGTAACATGGTACTGGGTTATTTCGGTCGAACTCCTGTGACTCCTGATGCGGAAGTGATGAGAATCGCTTCGGAACAATTGGAAAAGCCAGTCTTTACTAAGGATCCTCTGGACATTCTGGAGCCGGGAATTCCTAAGGCAAAGAAAATCCTGGAAGATAACAATCTGCCAGTCAGCGAAGAAAATATTTTCATCATCGCTAGTTGTGAGCAAAAAGGGTTGGATTTTCTACAAGGTAATGGAAAAGAGATGATCCGCAAGATTGAAAAGGAAACTGAAAAGAAGGCAGCCAAACCAGCGGTAGCATCGGCACAGCCAGCTTCTGGCCCCAGGGCTTACACCATCACTGTGGATAACAAGGCCTATAATGTCACAGTAGCTGACGGAACCGGAGCCATTGCCACCACCCCAGCACCAGTGTTACAAGCAGCGCCTGTCGCCGCTCCTGCAGCAGGAACTGAAGTCACGGCTCCTACGCCGGGAAACATCGTAAAAATTGATGTGGATGAAGGCGAAGCTGTGGAAGAAGGACAAACACTGCTCGTTATGGAAGCTATGAAAATGGAATCTGATGTGAAAGCTCCAGAAACGGGAACCATTCTTTCTATTGTGGTGAATCCCGGGGATACAGTTCAAGCTTCTGATGTCTTATTGACAATTGGATAATTCATTTTGAAAACTCAAGAGTCGAAGTTGAGGGCTCTTGAATTGAAAATAAGTCTTGTTTTATCTAAATTATTAGACATAAAGGCATTTATGAAACTTAAATTGGTTTTTCTACTATCCGTAGCTTTCCTGCTGGGAGCTTTTAGCTCTTTGCAGGCGGAGGAGAAAATCTCGATTTTTGCTCCTGACGACGCCAAGGTGGTTCGAGTGGAAGCTCAAGCCGGTTCCTGGTTGTACAGTGGTGATAAAATCGTAACCTTGAAGAGCTCCGATGGTAATAAGTTTGCTCTTCGTGCCGGTCAGGCAGGCAAGCTGCTGTCCTTGAAGGTCAAAGCTTTTGATCAGGTAAAAAAAGGAGATGTATTAGGAGTGCTCGTTACTTCTGTCATCATTGCGGACAAGCCCCTCACAGAGGAAGGCTCTACTTCTGGATCCTTTGGTGAGTTATTGACCCGCTTATACGGGACCACAGGTATCTCAGCTCTGATTCACGGACAGTCCATGGATTGGACGGAAGGAGTGGGGCGATTGTTGATGATGGCGGTAGCATTGTTACTACTTTACTTGGGGATCGCTCGTAAGTTCGAACCTTTGCTTTTGGTACCCATTGGTTTTGGTTCCTTTCTGGCCAACATTCCCCTGGCAGGTATTTCCGATCCCGGTGGTATACTCGCCTATATCTATGATGCAGGAATTACCACAGGTATCTTCCCACTGATTATTTTTATGGGTGTTGGAGCGATGACGGATTTTGGTCCCATGATTGCCAACCCTAAAACTATGTTATTGGGTGGAGCTGCTCAAATCGGTATTTTTACTACGCTGATTGGAGCCATCGCCCTCAATGCTGTTCCTGGAATCGACTTCTCTCTACGAGATGCTGCTTCCATTGGAATCATTGGCGGAGCCGATGGTCCTACGGCGATCTTCCTTTCCAGCCAATTGTCTCCCCGCTTATTGGGATCCATTGCGGTAGCAGCATATTCTTATATGGCTTTGGTGCCGATCATTCAGCCTCCCATCATGAAGTGGCTGACTACGGAAGAGGAACGAAAAATTAAAATGGTGCAACTGCGCCATGTTGGTAAGACTGAAAAAATCATCTTACCTTTGCTCGTCTTAGGGCTTTGTACTTTTCTCTTACCCTCCGCAGCTCCCCTGATCGGGATGTTCATGTTCGGAAACCTGATTAAGGAATCTGGTGTAGTGGAGCGTCTTTCCGACACTATTCAGAATTCTCTGATCAATATAGTTACCATCTTCCTGGGACTGGGAGTTGGAAGTAAGCTTTCCGCAGACAAGTTTCTAAACTTCGAGACCTTTGGGATCCTGATATTGGGAATGATTGCCTTCTGTATCGGTACTGCTTGCGGAGTGTTGATGGCGAAGTTTATGAACAAGGTATCTTCTACACCCATTAACCCACTGATTGGAGCCGCTGGTGTCTCTGCCGTCCCTATGGCAGCCAGGGTTGTGAATAAAGTGGGATTGGATTCTGACCCACAAAACTTCCTGCTGATGCACGCCATGGGCGCAAATGTATCAGGAGTGATTGGCTCCGCCGTTGCTGCAGGGGTTCTCCTGGCCCTTCTGTAACAGGTTTTGTAGAAATGCCAATAGCCCCACGCTCCTACGTGGGGTTGGCTATCCAAAAGCCGTTATCTAGGGCGGCACTACCATATTTCGATCTCCCCACTATCAACTAAGAAAATCAAAAATTAGAATTGCTGGACTGATGAAGGAGAAACTTGACAAGAGATTCTGGCTCATAAACACTAGGCCAATCGAACGAAATGCTTTAAATTCGTATCCTCCACGGAAATTCCATTAGGCCCATTATGACAAAACCGGGAACCAACCTCCTTTCCAAGTTACTGATTGATCCTATTCATAGCTTTTTCCGGGTTTTGCGGATTTTTTCCCAGTTCCTGAAGGCAGCCAAAGAAATATCTTTCAGTAAAAAAGAAGAGGAACAACTCCTTTCAGAGATCAGACTGAAGGCTCACGAACTGCTCATAGCCAGCATCAAAGAATATAACGTGCCTGACATCCACAGGAAAATTGAGTTACAAATTCGTAAAGATCTCAACAAATCCCTGCTATCCCTCTCTCAGAAACCTGAAAACCCGGATATTCAAGAGAAATTACAAAACCTCTTGGAAGGATATCTCCAAGGTCTGGATCAGACTGCTATTTACGGGGAGAGTCGGAATGTCATCCAATCCCATATCAATCATGAACTAAGAGACTTCTCCTGCAACCCTTCCAATCTGGATACCAAAAAGAAAATGGAGGAGGTCAGTAAGGAATACATCCAGGGACTATCTCAAGAGATTATTCAGAAAGAAAGTGAAGGAGCCATTCAGGATTACCTCAATAAACAAGGTGTGAGTTGGACCTGCCGCAACGAAAATCAGCAAGTAGCAGAAAAAAGCAAAAAACTGTTCAGTGATTATGTACATGCTTTGGATGTGAATGTGATCCAGGATGAATCGAAGACGTCTATTGAGGATGTGGTCAACCAGTCTCTGTTAAAGACGTCCTGTCATCAACAAAACCAGCATGTCCAAGACAAGGCGAAGGAATTATCTCATGGCCTGATTATGAGTTATGATCAGCAGGCTATCCAGCAAAAAACAGATCAGGAAGTTCGCGACTATGTGAATGCCGAAGTCTTGAAGGATGCCTGCAGCGAATCCAATCAAATCACTCAGAATAAGGTTCAAGAGTTATTGCTGGAGTTGATCAGCAAATTAGATATCAATGCCCTCCGTCAAGAAACGGAATATGCGATTCGAGATAATCTCAATCAGCGAGCCGTCAGCCATGCCGAGATCCCGGAAAATCGGGAAATGTCCAATAAGGCAACGGAATTACTGCACCTCTATCTCAATCAGTGTGATAATGCGGATGTGGTGGCGGATAATTCCAGGAGCGCCATTAAAAAAACTTTGAATCGGCAGATTATTGAACTGGTGGAAACATCAGAAAAAGTCAGGCAAGAAGCTAATCGAATTTTCCGGGAAATCCTCAATCATTGCAATGCTAATAATATTGACCCGCTCATTCGCATGCAAGCTGAAGCCGCTCTTTACAAAGTGATCGTCAAAGAGTTGGGAATCTACGGGAATCAAGAGTTGGTACGTGAAGCTATTGATTTTATTCATGGAGTTTCGCGCCGTTTGCCCAGGGATTCGGCTACGAATGATCTCATTCTGAGACCCCATCAAAAACAAGGACAAAGCGCTTGATCAACCGAAATATCAGCACTCATGAATTTATAATCACTTATGGCTATTGCAGACTCTCTAGAAAAAGTAATCAATTTAAGCTTCTCTTCTCATGAAAGATTGAGCCAGTACCAGCGACTGACTTACCCTGTGATTTCTCGTCGCTCGGGTGGACTCTCGTTAGGTGTGAATCTTAATCCAGATAAGGCTTGTAACTTCAATTGTGTATACTGCCAGGTGGATCGCAAGAAGGAGATTGAAGCCCCTTTGATGATCGTGGAGAAACTGCAGGCAGAACTGGAAGAATGGTTGCAACAAATCCAGGACAATAACAATAGTTACCGGGGACACCAGCTCAAGGATATTTCTATCGCTGGTGATGGAGAGCCCACAACGGTGAAAGAGCTGCCGGAGATCTTGGAAAGCATGATTCGGCTAAAGCAGCAGTACCACCTGGATACTTGCAAGTTAGTTTTGTTTTCTAATGGAACTCAAATCGATCGAGAAGATTTGCGAGCCATCTGGCCGCAGTTTTTTAAGCATAATGGCGAGGTTTGGTTCAAACTGGACTACTGGGATGAGGCCAGCTTAAAACGAATCAACCGCACCAAAAGTTCCTTTGACCAATTACTGAAAAATCTCATCCAACTGGGGAGAGAATATCCTCTAGTCTTGCAAAGCTGTTTTTTCTCCTGGAAGGGACAAGCTTTTTCTCCTGAGCAGTACCAGCCCTATCTGGATTTGATCCAAAGGCTGACTCAAGAGGGAGTTCAAATCAAGTTAATTCAGGCCTATACCTTAGCGCGGGTGCCTGCGGAAAGTCACGCTACGCCTTGGAGCAATGAGGATATGGATCATCTACAGCGGATGCTGGAAGAGCGGCTGTCTGTACCTATCGAAATCTATTACGAAAGTGGGACGAAAGAATAATGTACTCTTTGCTGCAACCAATTCTCTATTCCTTTGATCCCGAACAGATTCATGAGTGGACTCTGGGACTTTGCCGTCGAGCAGAAAAAATTCCCGGTTTCATGGGATTAATAGGCTCCATGTTTTCTTTTGATGATCCCAGATTAGCCGTTTCCATTGGCAATCTGACCTTTGCCAATCCGGTAGGACTGGCAGCCGGTTTTGATAAAAATGGTATTGCTGTGCCTTGGCTGCATGCCTTGGGCTTTGGTCATGTGGAAGTGGGTACGGTGACTCCCAAGCCTCAACCGGGCAATCCCAAGCAACGCTTGTTTCGTCTGCGAGAAGATCTGGCCGTGATCAATCGCATGGGTTTCAACAATGATGGTGTCGAAGCTTTAGTTCGCAGCCTGCAGGGAATAAATCGTCAGGCACCTGTAGGTATTAATCTGGGTAAAAATAAAGATACCCCCATGGAAGAAGCTGCCCAGGATTATGTGAAGGGCCTGAAAGCGGCATGGGAGCTAGCAGACTACTTCACTATTAATATTAGCTCCCCCAATACCCAGAACTTGAGGAGCCTACAGCAGGAGGAATTCCTCTATCCTTTCATTCGTGAAATCATTCAAACTCGTGACCAGTTAGTGGAACAGCGAGGAAGTTATCGTCAAGTCTGGTTGAAAATTGCTCCTGACCTGACAGATCAGGAATTGGAAATCATTTGCGGCATTGTCTTGGATTTGAAGGTGGATGCTTTAGTGGTAACAAACACCACGATTTCCAGGCCGGGCTTACAGTCTCCCCAGCGGGAAGAGATGGGAGGATTGAGTGGGAAACCTGTATTTGAACTATCAAATCAAGTTTTGAGTGAAGTCGCTCGGCTTACTCAAGGCCAAATTCCATTGATTGGAGTCGGTGGAATCTTCTCCGCGCAAGATGCCTTTCATAAGCTCTCTTTAGGGGCTAGTCTGGTACAAGTACTCACCGGATTGATCTACCAAGGTCCTGGATTGGTACGTAGTATTAATAAAGGATTAGTAGGCAAATTAAACAAAAATAAGCTATCCACTATCACCCAGCTCACTGGTTCTGCTTTCGAACTGCAACAAACGTAACGTTGTCAAGGTCCTTATGAGTGTCGATTATCTCTCGGAACAATATGAAAGTATCCAGTTAATTTGCTTTATACTGGAAGACTTGCATTTTGCAGCGGATATTAGGAATGTGCAGGAAATTGTCTCCATGATGGAGATCCGCAAAATCCCACGTTCTCCCGAGCTGGTGGAGGGAGTAATCAATTTGCGAGGGCAGATCATTCCCGTAGTCAATATGCGCAAGCAGTTTCAGATGGGGCAGCGGGAAAATCCAAAGAATTCCAAAATTATGATTTTTTCGAAGGGCGAAAAATCGATTGGATTTATCGTGGATGATGTCTCACAAGTACTACGAAAAACTCAGAGTGAGATCCTGCCCGCTCCACCGATTATGATGATTGGGATTGAGCAAAATTGTATTTTCGGCATGCTCACGGAAGGGGAGAAAAATACCATGTTGATTGACCTGACGAAAGCTTTTTCCCAGCGGGAAAGCAAAATACTGGAAGCCATGTTGGCGCAAACCTAGAGTCTTATGCGAAAATGGAGTTTGTTATTGTGGTCTTGCCTGCTTTTTTTTGCTGCCTGCGAAAAAGAAGCTGAAATTCCTCTCGGGACTTTGAGCGAACAGGATATTAAAGTCTTTTTGGAAGAGCGTTTTATCGATGTCCCCTATCAGGCGAAAGAAGCCAAGGATTTCACTTTTCAGACCCTCGATGGCAAAACGGGGAAATTAAGTGATCTCCGTGGTGAGGTGGTTTTCCTCAATTTCTGGGCCACTTGGTGTGTTCCCTGTCGGTATGAAATGCCCGATATGGAGGAGTTACACCACTTGATGAAAGGGGAAAAATTCCGTATGCTGGCGGTGAGTTTTAAGGAGCCGGAAGCAACGGTGCGGGAATTCTTGGAAAAATATCCCTATTCCTTTGATGTGATCCCCGATGAAAAAAATGAGATTGGGAAACTTTATTATGTTACCGGATTGCCCACGACCTTGATCATTGGTCCTCAAGGCAAGATTTTAGGTAAGGCGACTGGACCCAGGAATTGGAAGGATCCCTCGCTTATTCGCTTTTTCAAACAAATTATCCGCAGTTAGTTGGAGATAAGTCATGTTTAATATGGGAATGACGGAAATGCTGATTATCGGGGCTATCGCGTTAATTGTGATTGGTCCTGCCAAGCTACCCGATTTGGCTCGCGCCCTGGGCAGAGGACTCACAGAGTTCAAACGAGCAACGAATGATTTTAAATCTACTGTCGCTGAGGAAGTGGAAAAGGCTGCCGGTCCGGAAGCAAAGGATTTGGCCAATTTGGCCAAAGATGTGCGACAAAAGACTAGCTTCAATTCCAAGAGCATTGGAGACTATTTAGAAACAGCTGCCGACGTGATTGAAGCTGGGAGTAAAGATAAAGAAAAGCCAAAGCAGAGTTAAACTTTAAATCGAATCAATCTATAGCAACCAAAAAAAAACCATGGAACATATCAAATCCTTAATCCGGAATATTCCAGACTTTCCCAAGCCAGGCATCCAGTTTAAAGATGTGACCACTCTCTTTCAAGATCGCTGGGGGCTCAAAAAATGCCTCGACCTGTTCGAAGAAAAGTACCGCTACCAGCCTATCGATAAGGTTGCCGGAGTGGATTCTCGTGGTTTCATCGTTGGTGCGGCTTTGGCAGATCGATTGGGTTGTGGATTTGTCACGATTCGAAAAAAAGGCAAACTACCCTGGGAGACAATCTCTGAATCTTACGACTTGGAATATGGTACCGATGACCTGGAAGTCCACGTGGATTCCATCCAAAAGGGCGAAAGAATTCTGCTGATTGATGACCTCTTGGCAACAGGTGGTACTCTAAGTGCGGCTGTTCGTCTGATTGAACGCCTGGAAGGGGAAATTATTGGAATCTCCTGTGTGATTGAATTGGCCGGATTGAAAGGTCAGGAGAAACTGGGAGATTATCCTTTTCACAGCTTAGTTTCCTACGACGAAATGTAAAACCTACCGGTCATCAGTTGGCAGTTGAAGAAGAGCAGGAAAAGCCAGTTCCAAATGCTCTTCTTCAACTGCCAACTGCCTCAAACAAATCCGGGAAACTCTATTTCCGCCTGTCGCAGAGTTTCAGGGGTACCGATATCTACCCAATAAGCTTCGCCAATATCCCACCCGGCGATTTTAACTCCCTGCTCAATTAAGGTAAAATACTGGTCAATAATGGAAAATTCCACCTTTTCCGTTGGCTTTGAAAAGATCAGTGGATCCACAATATGATAGCCACAAAAACCTACAACTCTTACTTTACCTACAGCTGTTCGATAGAAGGTCTTTTTTCCATTTTTTTGTCGTCCACATAGAGTACCTTCCTCATCAACTAACAACATCGAGTTGGACACCTTCTTATTAGTGGCCAAGGTCACTAGAGAATCATTGGTTTGATGACAAGCAAGGAAAGCCGATAAATCAAAGTTACAAAGAATATCCGCATTGCAGATTAGAAAAGGCGCATCTCCCCAAAAAGATTTCGTGTGATATAAACCACCCCCTGTTCCCAAAATTTCAGGTTCATGGGAGGTTTCCAGAGTAACCCCCAGAGAGACCTGTTCTAAAAAAGCGTCTATTTTTTTTGATAAATAATGAGTATTGATTAGGATTTCTCTGATGCCATAGATTTTCAGATATTCAATGACCCATTGCAACATTGGTTGCTGTCGTAGAGGAACCAGAGCTTTGGGAATTTCATTGGTTAGAGGCTGCAATCTGGTGCCAAAACCGGCGGCATAGATGAATGCTTTCATGATTCTCCATCCAGGAGTTGAGCATTTTGTGATGAGACTACAAGGGAATTAGTTTTCCTTGAGAATTAAGGCTTAAACTGTTTATTATTCTCAATATTTCTGGAACAGTAGCAGTATCAATGGCGTCTCCGCTGGAGTCAAGTCCCTCAGTACTTCCAACTCAGAATTCTAAAAAATATTGGGACTGGTCATGGCTTTGACCTGTGATTGATCATCCCAAGCCAAAATTTATCAGTATTTAAGGCGGGCTCTTAGGTCAGTCCAATTCTAGTTTTATTTAACTGAAATGATAACCACCCCTGAAATCTTATACGTAATATCTCCCTATGAATGAACTAATTGACAAAACAACCCTCTTAGAAATTAATCAACATCTATCTCAGGCAAAGCGTATCCTTTTTATTACAGGTGCCGGAATTTCCGCAGAGTCTGGTTTACCCACCTATCGAGGGGTCAGTGGCCTGTATAATAACCAGGAAACAGAAGACGGCATACGCATTGAAACCGCCCTTTCAGGAGGAATGTTTCGAGAGAGTCCCGAGATTACTTGGAAATATCTTTCTCAAATTGAGCAATCCTGTCGTGGCAAGAGTTTTAATCGGGCTCATGAGATCATTGCGGAGATGCAAGATCATTTTCAGGAAATATGGGTATTGACGCAGAATATTGATGGTTTCCACCATCATGCAGGTTCTAAAAATATCATTGATATCCATGGCAATGTTTATGAATTGAGCTGTACTCGGTGTTCCTATCACACCAGCCCCAAGGATTACAGTGAGATCACAATTCCCCCGATCTGTCCTCAATGCAATCACCCGGTTCGTCCCGATGTGGTACTCTTTGATGAAATGCTACCCCAAGATAAACTGCAGCAGTTAGAACAAGAGTTGTGGAATGGTTTTGACTTGGTTTTCACGATTGGAACCACTAGTATTTTCCCTTATATCGCACAACCGGTCATTAATGCGGCGCAACAAGGTATCCCCACGATTGAAATCAACCCGGATGCAACGAGTGTTTCGCCTTACGTCCAGTATAAAATCAGATCTGGTGCCTGTGTTGCTCTGGAGGAGATCTGGAGTCAGTTTCAACAGCAATCTTAAGCTTTGATTTGCCTCTCCCAGCTGTAGGAGGCTGCTCTAGCCATCGCCAGGTAATTGCCCATTCCCAAGCGGAAAGTCAGCCAGGGGCAAATCTGAATATCTATAGATTGCCTATGGGATCTATGGTAAAAATAGAGTGATGAATGACTTGGAACTGTCCTGAATTTCTTTGCTCTGAAGGCTAAGAATTCCTGGGCTGAGTCTCCATAACTCTTGAGTCAGTACAGGGATATGATGCAGAATCATGAGCAGGAAAGAGGCAGAGGGGATATCCTCATCGTCGATGATAACCTATCCAATCTCAAGACGCTGGAAACATTATTGAGTAATGAAGGCTATAAGGTACGTGGTGCGCCGAATGGTCAAACAGCGTTAATGATCATGAACAATCAGCCTCCTGAATTAATCCTGCTTGATGTACGTATGCCGGGTATTGACGGTTTTGAGGTTTGCCGACGTTTGAAGCAAACCCCGGCTATTCGGGATATTCCGGTGATTTTTCTCAGTGCAAGTGGTGAGTATGAAGAGAAAGTGAAAGGCTTTCAGAACGGAGGTGTTGATTATATCACGAGACCTTTCAACTCTGACGAGGTATTGGCCAGGATCAAAACCCACCTGACACTGCATCACTTGCAGTTAGAATTAACCTTGGCATACAAGGAAGTGGAAAAACAAGTAGAGGAACGTACCCTAGAGTTAGTAGAAAGCAATACTCAGTTAAAAAAAGAAATCACCGAGCGCAAACAAGCTGAGCAGGCACTAGAAAATCACCGAGAACAATTGGAAGAATTAGTCAAAGAAAGGACGAAAGACCTGGAGAAATCGAACCAAGATCTACAACGGACTTTGAATTCCCTCGAACAAACCCAGCAACAATTACTCGAATCAAAAAAAATGGCCTCTTTAGGGGAATTAGTGGCGGGTATTGCCCATGAGGTGAACACCCCTTTGGGGATTGGTGTGACGGGTTCTTCCAAAGTGGTGGATCTCACTAAAGAGATCCGCAAGCGTTTCCAAGAGAAAGCTTTGTCTCGACAAGAATTTGAACAATTTCTGGCAAGGTGTCAGAACATGGGAGAAATTATTTTAAAAAACCTAGAGCACGCAGCCACCTTAATCCAAAGCTTTAAGCAAATCGCGGTAGATCAATCTTCAGAACTCAAGGTCTCCTTTCAGTTGAAAAAGTACTTGAAGCTGGTCTTGAGTAACCTCACCCCCAAATTTAAAAATAACAACTTCAAGATCTCCATCCATGGTGATGAAGAGTTTGAGTTAGTTGGTTATCCGGGGGTAATTACACAGATTCTCACCAACCTCATCAATAATTCCCTACTCCATGGTTTTGACGGACTGTCTGATGGCGCCGTTGAGATCCATGTAGAGATTCAAGAAGAGCAAGTCATATGGAAATATAGTGATGATGGCAAAGGAATTCCCCAGGCTGTGCAAGCAAAAATATTTGATCCATTTTTCACCACTAAAAGAGGACAAGGTGGTACAGGGCTGGGTTTACATATCATCTACAACCTAGTCACACAGAAACTGAAAGGTACCATTCGTTGTGAAAGCCAAGTGGGAGTCGGCACCACCTTTATCATCACGCTGCCTCGGGATCCGGCTTAAAGACTGTACCGGGTACATGGCCTGCAACAGGATGGAATCAAATTAAGGGGAGTTATGAAGTTTTATAGAATGGTTATGGTTCTCTATTGGATGACTACCTGTGTAAATTCTGTGATGGCACAAGTTAATATTGGCTTAATGGATGATCCCGCTCCTACAAAAGTAAATGGAGAATTCAAAAAGGGTTCTCACGTAAAACTTTTTTTACCCTATCTTCCTTATATTGCAATCTCCCATTCTATCAATGCAGCCCTTGTTCGCCCGGCAAATAATACGAAGGGGTGGGAGTACGATTTGGCCGTAAGCCACAGCCATAGGGATAACCAGATTTTTGATTTCACACTGAAAAGGGGAGTTCGATTTCAGGATGGCAGTCCCTTTGACGCGGATTCGATTTTGTTAAACATGGAGTATTTTAAAAAGCGCCCTTTTACCTTTACCAAACTATATCAGGTATTTGATCGTGTAGAAAAAATAGATGATTATAAGGATGTGCTTGATGTTTTAGACCTTATAAAAGACAGATTGGCAGAGGCAAAAAGGACTTTGGCAGATATAAATGAGCTAAAGAATGATGAAGATTCTGAGCTTGAGTTGTGGAGTTCAACACTAAATGAAATAGAGAAAAAGCTGGAAGATATTGACAGGACTCTATTTGAGCCTGAAA
>NVSR01000019.1 GCA_002401295.1 SAR324 cluster bacterium
AATATTTAAAAATTCTTGAAAATCCATCAAAATTTCTGAGAATCTATAAGAAATAATGAATATCCTTGAAAATTCCTGAAAATTCTTTAAAATTTCACTGGAAGGTGTACCAGGATATCCGGACACTACATCAACATTGGCGTGCATCAGTCCCCATGCAATCGCCTCATTTCCTAACATTATCTTTTTCATTACTCCATCCAATACTAAGTTAAGGAAACAGCCACCTATTTTCTTAACGAAATGAGTTCAAAAGGATATAAACTAAAAATTTTCTAATCGTTGCCTATAAAAACTCAACTGCCGCCCAGATAGGCCTCCAGGACTTTTTCATTCGACATCAATTCCTTTCCAGGTCCCTCTAGAGTGATTTGTCCCCGCTCCATCACATAAGCGTAATCGGAAACACTTAACGCCAACCTTGCGTTTTGTTCCACAATCAAAACGGTTGTTCCCTGACGTTTTAGCTCTAAAATGACTCGGAAAATATCTTTCACAATGAGGGGTGCCAATCCCATTGAAGGTTCGTCTAAAAGTAGTAATTTCGGGCGTGCCATAATCGCCTGCCCAATGGCTAGCATTTGCTGCTCTCCACCACTCAAAGTTCCCGCGAGTTGCTTTTCCCGTTTTTTTAGAATGGGAAAACGTTCAAATACAGATTTTCTTCTTTGCTCAATTTCAGGCAGGTTCTTACGTTTGTAATAGTGGTAAGCCCCCAGGTTCAAATTATCCAGAACAGTCATGCTCCGAAATAGACCTCGTCCCTCCAGCACATAACAGATCCCCAGTGGTGTGACGTCATGAGCTTTTTTTCGGGTAATATCCTCACCCAAAAAGTGGATACTGCCTTTACTTGAGGGCTGCAGACCGGAAATTGCCTTCATCAAAGTGGATTTCCCGGCTCCATTGGATCCAACAATACTAATGCATTGCCCTTCACGAACTTCCAGAGAGACACCATTTAGTGCGCGAGCACTATCGTAAAAAACCTCTAAATTTTTAACTTGCAACATCTTGCAAATCTCCTCCCAGGTAAGCGTCTATGACTGCTTGGTTATTACGAATCTGCTCGGGAGCACCATCAGCCAACTTTTCTCCATAATTTAAAACCATAATTTCATCGGAGATACTCATCACCAGTGGTAAATCGTGCTCGATTAAGATCACAGAGATCCCTCGTTTTTTGATCTGCCGAATAATATCCGCCACGCGCAAGGTATCTGTTTCATTCAACCCCGCGGCAGGTTCATCCAGGCAAAGCACCACGGGCTCTCCAGCCAGGGCACGAGCAATTTCCAAAATCTTTTGCTCTCCCAGAGGTAATTGCTCAGCGTCCTCTTCCGCCTGATCAGCCAAACCTACAAACTTGAGCAGTTCCATGGCCTTATTTTCTATCTCCTTTTCTTCCCGTCTTACCCAGGGTAATTTGAAACCGGAAGAAAAGAAGGAAGCCTTGCTTTGGGGATAACTGCCAACCATTACATTTTCTAAAACGCTCATACCGGTGAAGGTTTCCACATGCTGGAAGGTCCGCGAAATTCCCAACCAGGCAATTTCATGAGATTTCTTCCCAGCAATTTGTTGGTCTAGAAAATGGATTTCTCCTTCCGTGGGGGGGATTAATCCCGTAATTGCATTCAAAAAGGTACTTTTGCCCGCTCCGTTGGGACCGATAATGGTTTTGATGATTCCCTTGGGCAGCGTAAAATTGACATTTTGGAGCGCGACCAAGCCTCCAAAAACCATTTTGATATTTTTCGCCGTTAAAATTGGTGCTTCCAAAATTAATTTAGTAAAGGATTTAGCTGAATTTCTCTCAATTGCGTTGAGAGAAGAACTCCAAAAATAGTCCAGACAATAGGGTATTACTTACGTTTATCAATCACCCGAACTGCTTTGCCGAGACTTCTTTCCAGAGCCTGGGGCTCCACTAACTCTACTCTTGTATTGATTGAAAGATGATTGTGCAGGTCAGCTTGTATTGTTTTGGTCAGCTCACCCATCTCTTCTATATTCTTCATGTCCGTGCCTTCCTGGACTTCCACCTGCAGGCTCATACGATCAATGAAGCCTTTCTTCTCCATAATAATTACGTAATTTAGAGTAATGCCTTCGATCAGAGATAATACGTGCTCCACTTGGGAAGGGAAAACATTCACGCCACTCACAATCAACATATCATCAGATCGTCCCACCACGGAGTCCATCCTCACTAATGTTCGTCCACACTGACAGGGCTCTCGATAGAGAGTGGTTAGATCTTTGGTTCGGTAGCGAATCAGGGGAATACCCTGCTTGGTGATGGTGGTGAATACCAATTCTCCCTGTTGGCCATCAGGCAAAACATCACCTGTGACGGGATCAATGATTTCAGGAAGAAAATGATCTTCAAAGATGTGTAACTGGTCACTATGAGGACAGCTGCAAGAGGCACCGGGTCCGATGATTTCGGAGAGTCCGTAGATTTCGATATAATCAAGCCCCCAAGACTTGGCAACCTGTTGTTTCAGGCCTTTACTAGCTGGTTCTGCACCAAAAAGCCCCACTTTGAGATTAAAGTCTTCACGTATATTATATCCCTCACTAATGGCTTTTTCGTACAAATGCATGGCGAAGGTCGGGGTACAGGCCAGCACACTGGCCTTAAAATCTTTCATTAACATCAGTTGACGACTGGTAAAACCGCCACTACTGGGAATCACGGCACAGCCTAACTTCTCCGCGCCTGTATGCAAGCCTAAGCCCCCGGTAAATAAACCATAACCATAAGCATTCAACATTGTATCAGCAGCACTCACATTGCTCATGATTAAGGAACGCATCATGACTTCATTCCAGACATCCATGTCATGTGCCGTATAACCGACAACAGTCAGCTTGCCTGTAGTGCCACTGGAAGAATGAATCCGAACAATTTGATCCTGATTGGCGGCAAAGAGGCCAAAGGGATAGTTATCCCTCAGGTCCTGCTTGACTGTAAAAGGTAAATTGGAAAGATCCTTTAGGGAGCGGATATCTTTAGGATGAATTCCCGCTTTGCGAAAAGCTTCCTGATAAAAGGGAACCAACTGGTAAACCCGCTCGACAGTTTCTTGCAGGCGTTTTAATTGGAGCACCTCTCTGGTTTCCCTCGATACAAAGTCGTATTTGTTTACACTCATTTTTTATTCCCCTCGTGAAACGTGAATTAGTATCAATTAAATCATAAGATCGCCCCCTATAAAACAGCTGTTCAAAAAGAATCAAAAGANTTAACAGCAGCCMTTTTCTCCCAAAACACGGCTTTATAGATGCTGTAATTTTCTATTCTCTGTTGCTGCCCCCCTTTACTGGTGGCAACTATAGAACACTGTTCTTTTAAAGAGCAAGTTTTTTCCTCAATGAACCAACCCCCTTTCCTTCAATTTCTCTTGCAGACAGGGAAATTTCGGCCAAAAACAACTTGCTGTTTTTATAGATTTTTGACTACCAAAAAGTTATTTTCACTCGTTTTATTTACCTAATTTTTTATTCAATTTTTTTTAAAAACACCTGTAAACATAGCAACCCATAAACTATCAATACATTTTTTAAAACAGCTTTATATTTCAAGAATGATGCAAAAAAGAGACACCTTGGGTAAAATATCAAGGGTTATGAATGACTTTTCCTTGCAAACTTCGAGGATGCTTATTACCTTACTTAAGAATCGTAATTTCTATGAGATGAAAAAGTGTCCTTTTTTTTGTAGTATCCTGTAATATAGTACGACATTAGACGACTAACAAAGTATCAATCCCCTATTACTGACTGCCCATCGGGGTCAGTTAATTCGATAATCCTTACTATTTTGAAGGCATGCAGCTATGAGCCAGGCATCCGCTAAAAAACATTTTGCCCCTATTCCCAGCTTTCAACAAAAGTTAGAGGAAGAGAATTTGCACGTTCAAAGAGGCAAGCTCAAAATATTCCAAATCAACATGGGGAAACTGTGCAATCAGGCTTGCAGCCACTGTCATGTCGAAGCTGGTCCCAAGCGTAAGGAGATCATGGAAAAAGGCACAGTCACCCGCATAGTGGAATTACTCTCGAAGGCACCGGAAGTGGAGACCGTCGATATTACAGGAGGAGCGCCGGAACTCAACCCACATTTCCGTTATCTGGTACGAGAAGCTCGGCGCTTGGGTAAAGCAGTTCTGGTGCGCTGCAACCTCACGGTGCTGCTGGAAGCCGGACAGGAAGATACGATTAGTTTTTTTAAAGAACAGCAGGTACAAGTCATCAGTTCCTTACCCTGTTACAGTAAAAAAAATGTGAATCAACAGCGAGGGAATAGTGTATTTGAGAAGAGCATTCAAGCGCTACAAGAGCTGAACCGCCAAGGATTCGGGGTTGAGGGTTCGGGGTTAACCTTGAACTTAGTGTACAATCCGGGAGGGGCTTTTTTACCACCCGATCAAAAAAGTTTGGAACTACAGTACAAACAAAGACTCAAAGAAGACTGGAATATTGAGTTCAACCAGCTATTCACTATCACAAATATGGTCATCAAACGTTTTACCAAGTTTTTACAGCAAACGGGTAAACTAACGGAATACAAGCAACTACTCTTCGAGAACTTTAATCCTGCTGCTGCCAGTCAGGTCATGTGTACTGAGCTGATTTCCCTTTCCTGGGATGGAGATTTATTTGATTGTGACTTCAATCAAGCTTTGGACCTTCCTCTAGCAGCTAAATCAACTAATATTTGGAAAATCAAAGACTTGTCTGAATTAAGCAAGAACATTGCCTTTGCCAACCACTGTTACGGTTGCACTGCGGGCGCCGGTAGTTCTTGTGGTGGTGCGCTGGAATAATACCTTTCTGACGTTTCTTTTTTATCCATCAATACAAAATTCGAGAGTGGTAAATTCTCCCAATTCACTTCTCTCGAACACAAAAAAAGAAGGGTTAATTCTTTTTTCATGGGAAGCTTCTTGCTTTACTGTTTCGACTTAAGGTACGTAAATTATTGAAACAGTATTCCAGGTAGGGGTAACTTTAAACAGGTTCCCACTTCTATTCAGCCCAAGACGATCAAGCATGCTCAGGATACTTTTATTGATTTTCTAACATCTAAATATTTTCAAACACTTTTTAAAAGCAGCTTATGTCCACCTTTAAAAACTTCTGCTTTCAAAAACAAACTCTCCCCCTAAGGGCAAAGTTTTTTTACTTGCCGCTACTCATCATGTATTGCACTTTTTCTTTTCCCGCCTATGGGGAGAAAAAAAGTAATATTTTGATTCTTCACTCCTACCACGCTGATTTTTCATGGAGTAAAAAATTCACTCTAGGTATTAAAGCGGCATTGAAGCCTCAGCAAAGTAAAGTCTCTCTCGCCATTGAGTACATGGACACCAAGCGCTTTTCTAGTAATAACTATTACGAACATCTTTTTAAGTTTTTGGAGTTCAAATATCATTCTACCCAGTTTGAGCTGATCATCTCGGTTGATGATAACGCATTGATTTTTCTACAAACATATAAAAAACGTTTATTCCCGAATACACCTGTTGTTTTTGGCGGAGTGAATAATTTTGTTGATCACTCCTGGCCAAGTCGAGAGGAGTACACCGGCGTCACAGAAGAGATTAACATTGCCAGCACCATCAATTTAGCCCTGCAACTACACCCAAAGATCGAAGAAATACTGGTAATTAGAGATCAAACACTGACAGGTAAAAAATTGCATCAGCAGGTCAGCCAAGTCCTGGGGAAAGATCCTCAATCCCCCAGCGTGACTTTCCTGGGTGATGGTTCTTTCGCGGAACTCCTAGAAACGTTAAAAACAAAAAAAGGTAATCAACTAATATTATTTACCGCATTTTTTAGAGATAATACGGGAAAGATATTTGAAAGCGATGAAGTGATTGAGCAAATTTCCCAGAGCACTGATCTTCCTCTCTACGGCGTCCTCGAGAGCTATCTCGGTCGCGGCATTATTGGCGGACTATTAACGGGTGGCTTCACTGAAGGCAAGAAAGTGGGAGAGTTGGCGGTACGAGTTTTAGCTGGAGAGAAAGTCACCAACATTCCCCTAGTCAGGCAATCCCCTTACCGTTACATGTTTGATTATTTACAATTAAACAAGCAYAAYATTGCRCTTTCCGCTTTACCTCCAAATTCCACCATCATCAATGAACCTTTTTCTTTCACCTTTCGACAGCGATTCTTTCTATTGGTGGGGGTGATTGCCATCCTGATTCAGTTCACTATTATTTTTCTACTGACTCGCAGTATTTTAAAACGAAGAAAATTACAGTCTGATTTATCAGCCGCTCTAAAGCAACAGGAGGTGATCCTCGATAATTCAAGGGTAGGCATCGCCTTTTTCCGCCATCATAACCTTATCTGGTCCAATGACCGCTTCAAAAAGATGTTTGGCTACCGGGAAGAAGAATATGTGGGCAGCTTGGTCACCAAATTCTATAACAATGCGCAAGATCAACAGCAATTAATCAAAGAAGCTCCCTCGTTATTTCGCTCTGGAAAGTCCTACCATGCTGAGTTCTTAATGAAACGCCAGAATGACTCAACCTTTTGGGCCCATGTTTCCGGTTTGGCCCTTACCCCTCATGACTTTTCTCAGGGAGTAATCTGGGAGGTGGAAGACATCCATCAACGTAAAACCGCGGAACAAGAAAACCGACGCCAAGAGAAAATACTACGGGAGAGTGAAAAAAAATTCCGCTTACTATTTCAACACTCCAACGACATGATCCTCATTCATGATGCGGAGGAACAAATTGTCGATATCAATCAAAAAGCACTCACGCTTCTGGGGTTCACAGAGCAAGAATCCCTCAAGTCTTATATGAGACAACTTTTCTGCAACTCCTCTGAGTGTCAGGGTATTTTCGAGCATTCATCTAAACTTTTGCAATCACAGGATTTTGTTCAATTTGAAGTGCTCATGAAGAAGAAATCCGGTGATCTCTTTCCCGTAGAAGTTTCTTCTAGTGCGATTGAAATTGAAGGTCACAGACTGACCCAAAGTATTATTCGTGATATTGCCGAGCAGAGAAAGTATCAAGAAGGCCTCAAGCAGGCCAAGCAAGCTGCTGAAGAGGCTGCCAAAGCTAAGTCTGACTTCCTGGCTATCATGAGCCATGAAATCAGAACTCCCATGAATGGGGTGATCGGTATGACGGATCTCCTGGCCTGCACCAACCTGACAGAGGATCAAAAAGAATATGTCCAACTAATTGAAATCAGCGGTAATAATCTTATGCGCGTTATCAATGACATCCTGGACTTCTCTAAAATTGAAGCGGATAAGCTGGAGATTGAAAATACCCCCTTTGAATTGAGGCCCTGTATCGAAAACATAGTTAACCTCTTAAGTGAAAAGGCTTTTTCTAAATCCCTGGATCTCTTTTTTTGGATTTCCCCCAGAGTGCCCACCAGACTCGGTGGCGATGTATTGCGGCTGCAACAGATCCTGATGAATATCATCGGCAATGCCATTAAATTCACGAATACAGGAGAGATCCTGGTGCTGGTCACACAACTCCGGCAAGAAGGAGACCAACTCACCTTGCAATGCTCCGTGCAAGACACAGGTATTGGCATTCCCCCTGAGCAGCTAGACTCTTTATTTGAAGCCTTTTCTCAAGTTGACTCTTCCATCACACGCAAATTTGGAGGAACCGGCTTGGGATTGGCTATCAGCAAGCGTCTGGTAGAATTAATGGGAGGAGAGATTAAAGTAGAAAGTACCTTGGGTAAGGGCTCAATCTTCTCTTTTACCATTCAAACAACTGTACTGACAGACACTGCCATCAACTCGGAAGCGCTCATCCCCTCTAACTTGAAGGGTAAACGAGCGTTAATCCTGGATACTCACCAAAAACGAATTGAAATTTTAGCCCAACTATTAACTTCTTGGGAAATTCTTCCAACCATCGCACAAGATCCGACCATCGCCGTGGACCTCTTGGCACAAGAAACCTTTGATTTTGTAATTATTGATCAATTTGGTTGGGCTATTTTTCAGGCACAACCCTTTCTTTTTACTAAAATCACTGACCTGCCAATTCTCCTCATTCACTCCCCCCAGGAAGTACCAGCAAAAAACTATGCCCAACTATCCTGCCAATCTATGAATAAACCTATCCGACCGCAACAACTTTTGCAGCAACTGGAAAACCTACTCTCACCGAATGAGGATCAAGTCACCTCCCCTCAGGAAGTACAAGCCAACCCGGTAGAGATAGATCTCATAACAAGCAACCCCCTGGAGATAATTCTCGCAGAAGATAATATTATTAATCAGTTAATTACACAAAAAATCTTGACTAAATTGGGTTATCATACCGATATCGTTAACAATGGTTTGGAACTGCTCCAGGCATGCAAGAAAAAAAGTTATGATTTAATCCTGATGGATATTCAGATGCCCCAAATGAACGGAGTTGAAGCCACACAAGAGATTAGACAGACACTGCCCCCAGACAAACAACCTAAGATTATTGCCATGACAGCCAATGCATTAAAAGGAGACCGGGAAAAATACCTTGCCAGCGGTATGGACGGTTATCTTAGTAAGCCCGTCAGAATTAAAGACATTGAGACTACCTTAAAAGAACTCTCTACGGCCTCTATTTCCTTACCTCTTGCAGAGTGCAGTATTCGAGAAGCCGGGGAAGTACTGGATATGGAAAYGGTAGAATCCAGGATTGAGATCTCCGAAGGTYTTCTKGRTGATTTACTGGAGACCTATTWTCAAGAAACYCCCAGGCAAATCGCCATGATTAAACARTACACCGCYAGTAAAAACTATCCCAAACTACATGAAGCCAGTCATAAATTGAAAGGAATGTCAGCAAATTTAGGGGCTCAGTGGATGCATCAAAGCTGTATCGCGATTGAGGCACAGATCCACAGTGAGCAGCCCCAGAATTTACCACTCATGGTCCAACAGCTAGAGGAGAGTTACACTCAAACACAAAAGGAATTTCAAAAAATTTTGGAGAGATAGTTTCACATGGAAATCCTTGGTAAAAAAAGCACTTTGATTAAATACTGCTTTTTTAGATAGAATAAAAGCAGCCCCTGAAATACCAACTTTGAGGTTTCCATGAACCCTAGAATTACCCACATCGCTCTACATATCCAAAATCTGGATGATTGCATTCATTTTTATCAAAATTTTTGTCAGATGCATGTAATCCATCAACGAGAACAAGCAGGCCGGCACACGGTTTGGCTCGCTGAAGAAGGTCGTGAAAAAGACTTCATTTTTGTTCTGCTCTCGGGTGGGCAAAAGCATGAGCAGCCTCATGATGATTACAGTCACTTTGGCTTTGCTGTAGAGAGCAGGGCCGCTGTGGATCAGATCGCGATAAAAGCCAGGCAACTAGGCTGTCTCTTTTGGGAGCCTATGGAGGAGCCTTACCCCGTAGGATATTACTGTGGTGTCAGAGATCCTGACGGTAACTTTGTGGAATTTAGCTTTGGGCAACCTTTAGGTCCGGGAGCTGAATAGTTCAGATCCTGCTCCCTAGAAACTACCCCTTTAAACTCAGCTTTAAATTCGATAGAATAGGAGTGTTTCCATCAACGCAAACCTCCTGATCCAGAAATTTAAAATGAACCAACTCCCTGCCTACGTGACTCCCAGTTTTATTTTTTTAATCCTCGCTACTCTAGTTATGATCCTCTGGATCATTCAAGACTCGCTGCAAAAACAATTCGGCCAGAAAAGTAAGAAAAAATTGTTACGCATTGCCCTGATTTTACTCTTTTGGATTGACCTGCAAGGCATTCTTTCCTATACAGGCTATTATCAGGAGGGGACAAATTCCTTTTGGGATCCACTTTGGATATTCACATCGATTCCACTTTTTTTGATCTATTTTCTACTCTCTCCTAGCCCGGCAAAAATCCTTCGCCATGCTTCCCTGGAAGCTTTGACTTACCTGCACTCGATCCGCATTCCCTTAACACTAGTCTTTTGGTGGTTATACGAAGCAGGGGCTTTACCTCAGACCCTGACCTATGAAGGTTTCAATTTTGACTTCCTGGCTGGTTTTTCCGCCCCCCTCTTTGCTTACCTCTACTTCAGTCAGAAACGCCTCCCTAAAAACGCACTAATCATCTGGAATTTTAGTGCCTTAGCCTTAATCCTGGTCCTTTGCTACCATGCTCTGTTTTATTTTCCTTTCCCTTCCCAAAAACTCACCTTATTACAACCAAAGCTGGCCTTGGCCTCCTTTCCTTACTTGTTGGTTTTAACTTTTATTATTCCCGTCTTGCTCTTCTCACACCTACTTTCCCTCAAACTCTTACTATTTCCCCCATCTAAATCAGGTRATKCCCCTCCATAGATTCGAATCCTATGGCYATAAATAATAAAACAACTGAGKGACTTAGAAAAAAYAYCYCCCACAAGTAGGTYGGACTMAGGAGCGAAGCCACGAGTCCAACCTACCTGTAGAATTATCAWTTTTAARGGGTGCTTATTTTTTTCCAGATCCCCAAGCTGAAAAAATATAATTTGTTGAATTTTTTTGACAGATGTCCCAATAATGGATTCAAGCAAGGCAAGTCTACTAAAACGATGTTTTAAAGTTAAACTTTTCTCTTGACGCATTATCAAAAATATATTTTTTAAAGCAGTTTTTGACTTTTCTGACAAAATAGACAATTTTTACGTGTGTAGACAATTTCTTTTCCTCCTAAACCTTGGCGATCAAAGCAAACTAGTTTTATCACCAAAACACGACTGAACATAATTTGGAGCTGGAACGTGGATTATTCTTTAAGTGATGAACATCAATTAATCCGACAAACTGTCCGTGAGTTTGCAGAAACCGAAATCAAGCCGGTTGCCGCGGAATTGGATGAAAAAGAGGAGTTTTCCGTTGAGCTCACTAAAAAGATGGGTGAGGTCGGACTCTTCGGCGTAACCATTCCCGAAGAATATGGTGGTCATGGACTAGATTATTTGGCTTATTGTATCGCCCTGGAAGAGATTGCCCGTGTTGACGGCTCACAAGCCGCAACACTCACAGCAGCCAACAGTCTGGGAATTGGTCCTCTGTATTACTATGGAACGGAAGAGCAGAAACACAAGTATCTGCCCGATCTTTGCAGTGGCCAAAAACTTTGGGCCTTTGGCTTGACCGAACCCAACGCCGGTTCCGATTCCAGGGGAACTCAAACTAAAGGCGTGCAAACGGATGAGGGTTGGACTGTCAATGGCTCCAAAATCTTTATCACCAACGGCTCCAGTGAAATGTGTGCGGGAGTGACGGTACAAGCGATTACCGGTAAGACGGAAAACGGCAGACCTGAGTTTACCTGCTTCATCGTTGAGGCAGAGAATCCAGGTTTCACTGCTAAGACCATGCATAAAAAAATGATGTGGCGAGCTTCCGATACTGCAGAATTATATTTTGATGATTGTCGCGTCGCTGAAGGTGATATTCTGGGTAAAAGAGGTGAAGGTTCCAAGCAGATGTTGGAAACACTGGATAATGGACGCCTGGGTGTTGCAGCCTTAGGCTTAGGCTGTGCTCAAGGGGCTTATGAGCTGGCTTTGAATTACGCTAAAGAGCGCAAGCAATTCGGCAAACCCATTTGTAAATTCCAGGCCATTGCCTTCAAATTGGCCGATATGGCCACTAAAATCGAACTGGCACGCAACTTACTCTATAAAGCTTGTTGGCTGAAAGACACGGGAGCTCCCTTCTCCAAGGAAGCGGCTATGGCTAAATTATATTGTTCTGAAATAGCCAAGGAAGTTGCTGATGAAGCCGTACAAATCCATGGTGGTTACGGCCTCATGAAAGAATATGATGTGGAACGTTTCTATCGAGATCAACGCTTGCTGCAGATCGGTGAAGGCACATCTGAAATCCAGCGTCTGGTCATCTCACGCATGATCGGTTGCTAAAATACCAGTAGACAAATGTCGGATGAATCCTGTCCGACATTCTGCATCCCATAAAAAAAGATAGATCCAAATCTTCCCTTGAAATTCATCTTGGATTCAGATAGTAGTTGGTTAAACAATAAAAAGGTTGATCAAACAACAATTTTCATACTGCATCCTCAACTGGCTTTTTTGTAAGCTGGGGGATGTTCACGATGATGCCATCACCCTGAAAACTGGTCGTCCCTTATCCCCAGAATTAAGCTTGAAGGAAAGAACTGATGAATGAGAAAATTAAAGCCTACCAATCACAACATAAGATTCGAGTCGTCACCGCAGCTGCTCTTTTTGATGGTCATGACGCGGCCATTAATATCATGCGTAGAATGATCCAATCCACAGGTTGTGAAGTCATTCATCTGGGGCATAATCGTTCCGCTCAGGAAATTGTAGACTGTGCGATTCAGGAAGATGCTCAAGCCATTGCCGTGACGTCCTACCAAGGTGGGCACGTTGAGTTTTTCAAGTATATGTACGACCTGTTGAAAGAAGCTGATTCCGAGCACATCAAGATTTTTGGTGGTGGTGGTGGTGTGATTCTGCCCGATGAGATGGCAGAACTCCACAAATATGGCATTGCTCGTATTTATTCCCCTGATGATGGCAGGAAGATGGGACTGCGGGGCATGATCAACGACATGGTGAGTCAGGCGGATTTTCCTACGGGAGACCAGGTCAAGGATAGTCTGAAAGACATCTGTGTAAAAAACCCAAAAGCCATTGCCCAGTTGATCTCAGCAGCAGAAAATTATCCTGAAAAAACTCATGATTTACTGGAAAAAGTTCGTGAACAAGCACAAGCATCCAAAACACCGGTTTTGGGTATTACCGGAACAGGGGGGGCTGGAAAATCCTCTTTGGTCGACGAATTAGTCCATCGTTTCCTTTTTGATTTTGAAGATAAAAAAATTGCGATCATTTCCGTCGATCCTTCCAAGCGCAAAACAGGGGGCGCCTTATTGGGTGACCGCATTCGGATGAATTCCATTTCCAATGAGCGGGTTTACATGCGCTCATTGGCGACGCGCCAATCCAATCTGGCTCTATCCAAATACGTACAAGATGCTGTGGATATTGTGAAGATTGCGGGTTTTGATCTAATCATTCTGGAAACATCGGGCATTGGTCAATCCGATACGGAAATCGTAGAACATTCCGATCTCTGTCTTTATGTGATGACTCCTGAATACGGAGCCTCCACGCAGTTAGAGAAGATCGATATGTTGGACTTTGCCGACATCATTACCTTGAATAAGTCCGATAAGCGTGGTGCGCTGGATGCCTTAAGAGACGTAAAAAAGCAAGTACAGCGCAACCATGAACTTTTCGAGATGAGCGTAGATGAGATGCCTGTCTATGGTACTATTGCTTCCCAGTTCAATGATCCGGGAACTAATACTTTATACAAAGCAGTCATCGACAAGATCTGTGAAAAGTCTGGACTAGATTGGCAGTCCAACATGACCGTGGAACATAAAATATCTAAGAAGATTCAAATCATTCCTCCTAAGAGAATTCGATATTTAGCTGAAATTGCTGAAAGTAGTCATTCCCAAGATGAATGGGTAGTGGAACAGGCTGACGTAGCTCAGAAATTATATGGCCTGCAGCAGTCCATCGAAGCGATCCGGGAAAATGAGATTGAGGCCAAAGAAGCGCTGATTCAACAACTGGAAGTCGTTTATCAGGAAGTTGAACTCAAGTTGGACGGACAAAATAAGAAACTGCTGGAAGGATGGCAAGCGAAGATTCAACGCTATAAAGAGGATCTATTCATCTTCAAAGTCCGCAATAAAGAGATTAAGATTCAGACTTATGAGACCTCTCTTTCTCAATCCCGGATACCAAAAGTCTGCTTGCCTCAATATAAGGCATGGGGTGACATCTTAAAGTGGAGCTTGCGTGAAAATGTACCGGGAGAATTTCCCTATACTGCCGGTGTTTTCCCTTTCAAGCGCGAGGGAGAAGATCCTACTCGCATGTTTGCCGGTGAAGGTGGACCTGAGCGGACAAACCGACGTTTTCATTATGTTTCCAAAGGGATGCCTGTAACTCGCCTTTCCACGGCCTTTGATTCAGTCACTCTCTATGGTGATGATCCCCATAATCGACCGGATATTTATGGAAAGATTGGGAATTCCGGTGTTTCTATCTGTTGCCTGGATGACGCTAAAAAGCTTTATTCCGGTTTCAATCTGGCAGCGGCTACTACCTCCGTTTCCATGACGATTAACGGTCCGGCTCCCATTCTGGTTGGCTTCTTTATGAATACTGCCGTTGATCAGCAGTGTGAGTTATATATCAAAGAGCAAGGACTGGAAGAGCAGGTTCAAAGCAAAATCGCAGCCATTTATCAAGAAAAAGGACAGCCCGTTCCCGTCTACCAGGGAGAGATCCCGGAAGGTCACGATGGCCTGGGACTCATGTTATTGGGAGTCACCGGTGACTTGGTTTTACCAGCTGATGTCTATGAAAAAATAAAAATACAGACCATGGCCTCCGTCCGTGGTACGGTACAGGCCGATATTTTGAAAGAAGATCAGGCCCAAAATACCTGTATTTTCTCTACAGAATTTGCTCTGCGTTTGATGGGGGATATTCAGGAATTTTTCATTGATAACAATATCCGAAATTTCTACTCCGTATCCATTTCGGGATACCATATTGCGGAGGCAGGAGCCAACCCCATTTCACAGCTGGCTTTCACCTTAGCCAATGGTTTTACCTTTGTGGAGTATTACCTGGCTCGGGGCATGGACATCAATGAGTTCGCTCCCAACCTTTCCTTTTTCTTCTCCAATGGGATTGATCCCGAGTACGCTGTGATTGGTCGGGTCGCCCGTAGAATTTGGGCCAAGGCAATGAAGAATAAGTATAAGGCCAATGCCCGTTCCCAAATGTTGAAGTATCACATCCAGACTTCCGGTCGTTCCTTGCATGCACAGGAAATTGACTTCAACGACATTCGAACGACCTTGCAGGCCTTATACGCCATCTACGATAATTGTAATTCCCTGCATACGAATGCTTTCGATGAGGCCATTACCACTCCAACAGAAGCTTCTGTTCGCCGTGCCATGGCCATTCAATTGATCATTAACCGGGAATTAGGACTGGCCAAGAATCAGAATCCACTACAAGGTTCTTTTATCATTGAAGAGCTCACAGACTTGGTGGAAGAAGCAGTATTAGTGGAATTCGAAAGGATTTCTGAGCGTGGTGGAGTGCTGGGTGCTATGGAAACCATGTATCAACGTAGTAAGGTTCAGGAAGAATCCCTTCATTATGAGACGCTAAAGCACTCTGGTGAATATCCTATCATCGGGGTTAATACCTTCCTTTCTGCTGATGGTTCTCCAACCGTAATTCCTGGTGAGGTCATTCGTGCCGAAGAGGTTGAAAAAGAGTATCAAATTGATATGCTGAAACGCTTGCAGGATCGAAACCAGGATAAGTCATCCAAGCTTTTGAAAGAACTACAAAAAACAGCAGTCAACAACCAGAATATTTTCGATACCATGATGGAAGCGACTAAGTATTGTTCTTTGGGACAGATTTCCGCTGCTCTCTATGAGGTAGGTGGCCAGTATCGACGCAGTATGTAATCACATCCCTCATCAACCCAGAAACGACTCGTGGAGAGAATTATGCTCAATGAAGCACTACAAAATGTAACCGTCATCGGAGCCTCAGGAAAAATGGGAAGTGGCATCGCCTTGCTTCTACTGCAGGAAATGACACGCCTTGACCTGGAACAGGGATTCAAGGAGGTAGCCTCCCAGAAACAACTCAATTTAGTGGACCGTAATCAGGAAGCCCTAGATGGCTTGAAAGCTTACCTGAGTAAACAATTGACTCGTTATGCGGAAAAAGTCTTAAAAGCCGATGCGGCCTTGACGGATCTCTTCGTACAAAAAGGTTTGACTATTGCTAATTTCACGCTGGAATTAGAAAGCGCTAAGAATTCAAAAATGGTTTTTGAGGCCATTTTCGAACGCTTGGATATCAAAACTAAATTGCTTTTGGACCTCAAAGAGATCTGCTCGGAAGAAACAAACTTTTTCAGCAATACCTCCTCTATTCCAATTTCTGTAGTAGAAAAGGAAGCCGGTGTGGAAGGACGTCTGATTGGATTTCATTTCT
Source organism: SAR324 cluster bacterium (assembly GCA_002401295.1). Classification (GTDB taxonomy): domain Bacteria; phylum SAR324; class SAR324; order XYD2-FULL-50-16; family XYD2-FULL-50-16. The sequence continues at coordinate 16,103 of NVSR01000019.1, forward strand.
ACAATCCACCAGCTGTTCAGAAACTGGTGGAATTAATCTCCAGTGACAGTACTCCTCAAGCCTTGCAAGACATGTCCATGGAGTTGGGACAACGCCTGCGCAAAGTGATGGTACCTTCCAATGATATCGCCGGTTTTATCGGTAACGGTCATTTCATCCGAGACGGGCTTTATGCCATTTCTCAGATTGAAGAACTGAGTAAAAAAGTAGAGCCGAATGAAGCCCTCTATCAAATCAATCGAATTACCCAAGATTTCATGGTACGCCCCATGGGAATTTTCCAACTGATTGATTATGTCGGTTTGGATGTTTTCCAGATGATTTTGAATACCATGAACACCTACATTGAAGATGAAGAGCTTTCTAGTGATATGATCAATATGATGATTGATCAGGGTGTTTCCGGTGGACAGTTCCATGACGGCTCCCAGAAGGATGGTTTCCTCAAATATGAGAACCACAAACCTGTGGCCACTTATTCATTGAAAGAAAAGAAGTATATTCGATTTGATGAGGGTGACTGGACAGAAAAATGTGATCAGGAGTTGGGTAATTTCAGCGAAAAGCACTTCCCCTGGAAAGCACTTTCTCGTGATGCGGAAAAGGACGTAAAATTATCCACTTACTTCCAGTCTTTGTTTGAGATGGATAGTAAAGGAGCGAAACTGGCCCAAGCCTATTTATTGAACTCTAAAAAGATTTCCGAAAACTTGGTCAAAAACTCAGTCGCCGCTCACAGTGAGGATGTTGGTAAAGTCCTGATGAATGGATTTTTCCACCTTTACGCTCCTGAAAACGAGATGTATTAAAAACAACCGATAACTGATAACCGGTAAAACCCATGGATTTTCAATTAAATGAAGAAGAACAAGCTGTCGTAGAGATGTGTACTCAATTCGGTGAGACTGAGATTACTCCCCGCATTCGAGAACTGGAAGACGCGCATGAACTGCCACGAGATGTTCTTAAAAAAATGGCTGACTTGGGATTGCTAACCATGACCATCAGTGAAGAAGATGGTGGCAGTTCCCTGGGTCCTTTGGCTTATGCTTTAGCTATCAAAAGCATTGCTAAAGCTGATGCCGGTTTGGCAGTTACCATGAGTGTCACCAATATGGTGATTGAAGCCATCCGGAAATTCGGCAGGCCGGAACAATACAACAAATATATCCCGCAACTGGCCTCTGGAGACATGATTGCCGCAGCCTTCGCCCTCACTGAGAGTATGGCCGGTAGCAATCCCATGGAGATGAGAACAAAGGCAACCATCGATCCCAATGATGGGGACTACTTCCTCTTGAATGGTGAAAAAATATTCATCAGTCATGGCGACGCCTCAGGCATCATTATTGTGATGGCCAAGACAGACCCGGCTCTGGGAGGTCGAGGAATCACAGCATTCTTAGTCGAACCTGAGGATGAAGGTTTTGCTGTGGGTAAAAAAGAGGAGAAAATGGGGATTTTGACCTCCAGTACCGTTTCTCTGAATTTTGATAATTGTCGTGTCCACAAGTCTAGAATCTTAGGTGAGTTGGGCAAGGGGTTGAACATCGCTTTCAGCAGCTTGGATTCTGGAAGGATTGGTATTTCAGCACAGGCTATTGGAATTGCGGAGGCAGCCTTTGAAGCGGCGGCCAGCTATGCGACAGAGCGTTTCCAGTCAGGCAAGAAGATCATCGAGCACCAGGGCATTCAGTTTAAATTAGCAGACATGCTAACCAAGTTAAATGCTTGCAGGATGATGTTGTATCAGGCGGTTTCCTTGAAAGCGGCGGGACAGCCCTTCACTCAAGAAGCGGCCATGGCAAAACTTTTTTGCACGGAAAACTGCAATCAAATTACCTATGATGCAATTCAAGTCTTTGGTGGTTATGGGTATATTAAGGAATACCCAGTGGAGAAATACTACAGGGACGCGAGAATTAATACGATCTATGAAGGAACCTCAGAGATCCAGAAGATCGTTATTGGCCGTGGCATTATGAACAGCTTTTCCCAATAACGAAGTCCAAGAACCAACAAAACAGTGGGGACTCTGATCTACAAAGATCCCTCACTGTTTCCATTCCAACTATTTCGCTTCCGCTTCCACTACTTTCGTATCAGCATCAAATCGATTTTTCAATCGATAACGATCATCGTAATAAGTAGATAATCCAATCAATCGAGCCATAATGGCTAAACGGAAAGCAATCCTCTCACCAAATTTACTGATACTAAAGACGTGTAATTTAGTTTTTCCAGGAGCAATCGGATAAGACGCCACGTAGGTCTCATAGACTGAGCCGTTGGGGCGAATTCTCTTCGTGCGCTGAACTCCCAAAATTCCTGTCTTATTTGCTTTGTTTTTTTGTTTCGGTCTTCGAATGTCTGGATTAGGGGATCCCTCCGGTTTCCTACGAGCTTCGTAATTATACTTGGTCTTTAATAAGTCATCATAACGTTTGGCTTCCGCATAAGCGAACTCTCTTCCGCGATACATTTTGTCGGAGAAGAACTTCTGCTCATTAGGCTTCTTCGCACCATACTCGAAGTAGCGTACCCACCAACCATGTTGATGCTTATGTTCTTGATCGATTCTTGATATTGTCATACTACCTTACTCTGCAGAGCTCGTACTGTTGTTGTCCCCTCCAATCAGCAACAATATGAGATAATGATTCATTACTTATGAAGTTACTGGCATGATTTATGCGGGCTACTTCACATTTCAACAAATTTTATCTATAGCTGCTCCTAAGCTTTAGGAACATTTGCTACAAAACATACCTCTAAAATAACAAGCTAACGTTCTGTTTTCTATAATTTCAGTTACCAATACTTCGTCTTTAACCTAACGTTGAAGTCAGAAGTATCTTGCTATATTTATGAGTTAATTCAACAAATTACTACGTATTTTCCCGTAGGAAAATAAAAATTACTAAAAAAAAAAAATTTTTTCAGTAATTTCTACACCATTTTGAGAGTAGATGATTCTTCTTTTAATTTTGGTTCTCTCTCTTGGTGAGCCATTTGGAAGAAAATCCAGCTGAATACCCCCCAATACATCATTGATCCCACTCCCCACATTAAAAGTCCCCCAGTTATCTGATCTTGAACTAAGCTCATGCCCAATAGCCCTTTATCCTCCTGGTATCCATACAACCCTCCCTCACTATAAATAATCAGGGCGCTCAAAGCAGAATTCTGAATAATTGCTAACACCAACCAAATCAGTTTTATGGGGTTGGCAAGCGGCTTCTTTCTCGGCAGGACCCCAATCAAATCCCCCCAAAAAAAGACAGCGCTCCAAAAAAAAGTTCCATGTTCCACCCAATGCCAGAAAGTATTCTCCAAAGCAAGGTCGTATAACACAGGCCAGTGCCAGAGCCAGAAAGCTAAACAATACACGCAGAAAGCAAAACCAGGACGTTGTATCAGGTTTTTTACAAATCGATAAGGTTTGCTTTGGATCACAGATAGAGAGGTATCTCGCAGTACTCCTCTTGGAAGTCCCTTCAACAATGGAATCCAGGGGAGTCCTAGCAGAAGCAGTGGCACAGCAACCATACTTAGTAGTAGATGTTGAGCCATATGTGCACTAAAACTATAGTCAGCCCAAAAATCCAGAGGAGAGGATAACGCCGTGAAACAAGTCAGCCCCCCCAGACAAAAGGAAGCAACCCGCCAAGTACGGATGAGTTGCGTACCGGATTTTTGATAGAGTTGAAGCCCCCGGAAATACAAAATAGTAATTACCAGTATCACCAATAGGGAGGGGTCAAAAGACCAATACTCCCACCAACTGTCTTCACTACTATATTCGAGCACTCCATGGGCATAAACAGTATTTATCAACATCTTTCAAACCCATTCGTGGTTAGTAGTTACCACCCCTTTGTTTAGAGAATCAAAAGGAAACATCCTACGAGTGGACTTATTTCTTTCAGGCCCCTTAGAATCAAAATTCCACCACCTCAAAGAGCAGTAATAAAGCACTGACAAATAATACGGCCAGTGAAAGAGAAAACGCGAAGATTCTCTTCAAGACTGCCGGATCAAATTTCAAATGCATATAATAAGCAACCACTATAAAAAATTTAATGGCTGACAGGCCCCCCAAGATCGGCATATAAAGCTGATGAAGCCCTTTAATATCCTCTGTCAGATAAGGATAGGCCACTTCGATGGCCGTAATCACCGCCAAAAGTACGGCGATCTTAATATAGACAATATTTTTCTCATGCTTTGTTGCTGCCTTTTCCATAGCACCTCCTTGACTAGGGAGCTAAAACAAATAAATACACCACAGTAAAGATAATAATCCAAATTACATCCACAAAGTGCCAATAGAGTCCCGCCACTTCCAGCAAAATGGAATGGTGCTCTGACTGAAAGGAAGTACGATAGGACCATCCCCCCATGATCAGTAACCATATCACTCCCACCAAAACATGAGCTCCATGGGTCCCGGTCAATAAGAAGAAAGCAGCGCCAAAATTATTCGCTGTTAATCCCAAACCTTCCCAATAAAATTCAGTAAACTCGTAGGCTTGAAAGCCCAGGAAAATAGCTCCCAATCCAGCTGTCCCAAAACACCACTTGCGAAACTGAGCGATATCACCATGTTGTAGTCCATTCAAGCTCAACACCATAGCCAAAGAGCTCATCAACAAAACAAAGGTGCTGAGGGAAGTGACAGGAACATTAATGACTTGGGCCGGGCGGATTAAATCCGGATTTTCAACGCCGGCAATTTGGTGGACCTGAATTAAATAATTGATGATCAAACTTCCAAACAACATACATTCCGAACCGATCATCACCCACAGGGCCATTTTCCGGTTATCAATACCAGTTGTAGTTTCGTGCGTCATAAACACCTCTCAAAGGCTTTTGTTTTTTATGGAAAGTCTAAACACCCAATGGGTACCGTGATAGATCATGATGGTAATACCAAACAAGACAATCAATAAGATAAAGGTCAGACATTCCAGTAATAGTACCAACCAAATACTTAAGTTCAATTCACTCCCCATGATCCCCTCCTGAAAGCTTTTTGATTACTCCTCGAATAAAGGCTCAAAGGCCCACTTAACTAAAAAATAAAATAGCAATCCGCCTCCCAAAGCGGAAATTAACAATATAGAATACTGATCCTGATTCTGAGTGAAAATCAGAAATCCAACCGGGATCAGGCTCAGTGCTAAAGTTGCGAGGAATGGATAATAAGATCCTTTGGGTACACTCACCTGCTCCTTGCCTGTCAGCTGCTCGATGGCTCTGGCCCCTATTTTTTGCTTTTTGTACCAAAAGTCATCTGTCCTTTCAATAATGGGTTCCACAGCAAAATTAAACTCAGGGGGTGGAGAAGAAATAGACCATTCCAGGGTTCGAGCATCCCAGGGATCAGCCGAAGCATCCTCCCCATAACGGAGACTCCGCCAAATATTATAGAAAAAGAGAAGAAAGCCCAGTCCCTGCACAAAAGCGCCATAGGTGGCAATCTGATTCCAAAAAGTCCATCCCTGTTCAGCGGAGTAGGTAAAAACCCGTCTTGGCATGCCTTCCAGTCCGACAAAGTGCATGGACATGAAGGTCATATTAAGACCAATGGTCAACAAAATAAACTGGGTGATCGCCAGAGGTTCCGATAACATTTTACCGAACATCTTCGGAAACCAATAATGGAAACCTGCCATGATTCCCATAATCGCTCCTCCAATTAGTACATAGTGGAAATGTCCCACCACAAAGTAGCTATCCTGATGCTGGGCATCAATGGGAGGAGAAGCATGCATAACCCCCGTCAAACCACCGATGGTAAACATCAGAATAAAACCCATGGCATATAACATGGGGCTGGTGAAACGAATGCTTCCTCCCCACATGGTAAACAACCAATTAAAGATCTTCACCCCCGTAGGCACTGCGATCATCATGGTTGCCATGGAAAAAACCAGATTGGTCCAGTTACCCATACCCACGGTAAACATGTGATGAGCCCAAACTGTGAATCCCATCAATGCCAAGGCACAGGTGGAATAAATCACCACTGTGTAACCAAAGAGAGGCTTTTTGGAAAAGGTCGGTAAAACTTCAGAAATAATCCCCATAGGCGGCAGGATAAGAATATAAACCTCGGGATGACCAAAAACCCAGAATAGATGCTGCCACAACACCACATTTCCCCCCATATCAGGGTTGAAGAAATTGGTGCCAAAGGTACGATCAAACATCAACATCAGCAGTGCGATGGTAATCACGGGGAAAGAAAGGAAAATTAAGAGTTGCGTGACTAAAGTCGTCCAGACAAAAAGGGGCATGCGAAAGAGACTCATCCCTTTAGCCCGCATGTTGATGATGGTCACAAAGAAGTTGACTGACGCAATCAATGTCGAAAGCCCCAATATTTGCACAGATAATCCCCAAAAATCCGCGCCCATATCAGGTAAAAAGTGTTTCGTAGAGAGGTTGGCGTAACCAAACCAACCCGTCGCAGGGGTTTGCCCCATAAAAAATGAGACATGCAACAAGATTCCCCCCAGTAAAAAGATCCAGAAGGTGAAAGCATTCAACCGGGGGAAGGCTACATCTCTAGCTCCAATCATCAAGGGAATAAGATAATTAAAGAATGCTGCATTCAGCGGCATCACGACCAGAAATATCATCGTCGTACCATGCATGGTAAAAGCCGCATTAAATTTCATCCCCACCAAGAGATCATTATTGGGATAAAACAACTGCATACGGATCAATAAGGCCTCACCACCACCAATCACGAGAAAAAACAATGCGGTAACCATATACATGATCCCAATTCGCTTGTGATCAGCAGTAGTTAACCAACTTAAGATAATCGATTTACTGCCTGTCGTCATCTTACCTCCTTTAAAGAATCAGTTGGACAATAGTTTGGGTTCTACAGAATCACTATATTTCAGGGTCCTTAGAAACTCGACAATATCATCAATAGTCTGTTCCTCCAGCATGCCTTTGAACGGGGGCATTCTGGTCACAACTGTATTTTCCGTTTCCGGTTTGATAGCTGGTGGATTCTCAATCCACGCTTTTAAAACTTCCTTTGTATTCTTTTCTATGCCGGACAAAAGATAATGGCGAAAACGCATATCTGTTAAGTCCGGGGCAATGGTTCTAAATTCACCACGGTGAGGGTGTGGCTTTTCCGGTAGGAAAGGGCGATCATCATCGGTTAGTAAGTCCCGTGGATGAAGGTCTGGATTCTCTGCTCGTTTCCTTTGTTCAAAGGCTTTGATTTCCAGTTTATATTCCTCCAGTTCCTCTCGATAATCTCCCATAGCCGTCTCTATGCGAGAGCTACGATTTTCGTAGGGGCGGTATCCTTCCAATGTATGGCAAGCGACGCAAGCACCAAAAGCTGCCATGCCTCGCTCTGCTGCCTCTGATTCCACTTCCAGATCCCCAAGCCCCCACTCAACCCATTGTTGAAAACGTTCTGCAGTCACACCCCGGACCTGAAATCTCATGAGTGCATGGGAAGCACCACAATACTCAGCGCATTGCCCTGTATAAAGCCCCTCTTCTTCGACAATAAACTGCATTTGGTTCTCCTTACCAGGTAATACATCTAATTTACCCGCCAAACGAGGTACCCAAAAAGAGTGAATCACATCTTCGGAAATTAGATTTAATTTAATAGGGACCCCAAGAGGCAGCCAAGCTTCATTGGCCGTTACTTTTTTTACCGGGGTAAAAATGGGTTCATCAATCCCCTCCTGCCTGGAATAATAACCAACATACTCAAACTCCCACCACCATTGATGCCCAATAACATTCACCTCTAGATAGCGACTGTAGGATTGTATGCGTTTCGTTGGATCCACTTCATTGGGAAAGCGGTAAACTAACTCCTCTTGTGCCGCTAAATTGGGCATTGTCCCAATTTTAAAGATCAAACGCACAGTAGGCACGGCAATCACAATCAGGATTAAAAAAGGGATAATCGTCCAAGTCGTTTCCAATAGTGTTGAGCCGTGAATTTCTTGAGCTTCTTTTCCTCGCTTGTGATTGAAACGAATGATGATATAAAGGAATAAAAGAAAAACAAAAGAAAAAATACCCACTGAAATATATAACAGCAAAGCGTATAAATCATTGACTTCACGACTTAATGCATTGGCCGGTAAAATAGTACTTTGAGGAGAGGTGCCAAGACCAAATAAACGAACTGCCCAGTGAAGTTCCTTGGAGGTCTCTCTCGCAAAAAGGAGGTGTGGATAAATCCACCAAAATCCCCCAAGCAATACCCAAATTTTTGTTTTCATCTTCCGTCCTCAACCTTTTTATTTGTTCTTGGTCGATCTCTCCCGTTGGTCGAGATGACACAGAGGAAACTCCAAACTGTTAACTACTTTTCTGAAATATGAGGGATGCTTTTTTTCAGTCAGCCGCTATTGCAGTTCCCCAACATCAATCCAAACCATTATTTTCCATGCCTTGAAAAATGGATCGAGACCAATTATATCAGTGAAAGGATTAGAAGTGGAAGTTTTTTTTCTGAGCAACAGGAAGCCTCTCAGAACTAGAGGAGTCAGAGGGAAGTAACCTACACAGGATTTGATGGGTGCCGCTACCGCTAACCTAGCCTGCGAATGAAGCTTATTTTCGTCCATATCCCTAGAAGGAATAGTTTTTATTTTACCTGGCTGCAGCCCCATCCACCTTTTGCCGGTAAACCACCACAAATCACTCCATGTTTGAAGCGAGCCCCTTTCAGTAGGACTCCAACCAGGCCAATAAACTCCAGATCAAGATCTATGTCCAAATGTTGTAAATTACTATCACGCAGATCGGTACCAAGTAGCTTGACCAGATAAAGACTAGTTCCCAGCAAATCGGCTCTCCGTAGATTGGCACCGCTGAGGTCGGCCTGAGCCAGGCGGACTCTTCGCATCGAAGCCCCAGATAAATTTGCACCACTGAGATCTGTTTCCCGAAGGTCCGCTCCATTCAAGTTAGCTCCAACCAATTGAAAGCCGCTGAGTTCTTTGCCTCTTAAATTGACATTTTCCAAATTACACTCGTTGCAAGCACCTGTTTCCAGCAATCGTTGTAAATCCTGCTTTTCATAAGCAACTAGGGGCATATGAAAATAGAAGCTGCATAGCAGCAGAAAAAAAATAAAAGGGAACCCTATGACAAACTCCAGTTTAACGGCGTTCATTGTACCACTTTGCAGATAGTTTCAATAAAATTACCAGAACAACGAAAACACCAATGGTGACGAGAAACTCTGTTAAGGGTACTCTCCCTACTTGATACTAGCACTAAGCTTCTGTGCTAGCGATGAGGGCTGAGGCTACTGGTAATAACGTCTGGTAAGAGGGGAATTAGAAACTCGTAGCAAAGAACTTGTTCTTTGAGGGGGATATTATAGACAGTGCTAGCATTCTTTATCGACATTTCGCAAAGAGCAACGCTGATAAACGGGGAGGATCAGGAAGGAAGTGGAGGTTCCCATACCGAAGTATGAGAACAAAAACAGTTGTAAGTTCTTACAGCGTCCTTACATTAACCGCACAAGGGCCTTTTCGTCCTTCGCCAACTTCATACTCAACAGCATCACCTTCTCTGATCACTCCTTCAGGCACCTCAGAGATATGAACGAAAAGATCTTTTCCTGATTCTTGTTCGATGAACCCAAATCCTTTGTCTTCATTAAACCACTTAACTTTACCTTGATACATGCTTACCCTATATTTCTAGATATTCGCCTGTTAGCGGATGTTAAACCTCAACTTTCAAAAATAAACTCATCGTTCCGGGTGTAGGCAGGATGTTATTCCCTTCACCCAATACATAGGGAACAAAAAATATTCCTTACGAATGCTCCGGGTGCCTTCCCMAATTCCGGGAGTTGAGTTCTACAAACTCCCTGTTGAACAAGAATCCATGCGTTTAAAAACTATATGGATTTTACTTCAACTCACACTAAAAATAGAACGTTTTTCCTCCATTATGTCAATAAAGAAAGTCGTATTCTAGGCAAGGATATTTGCCCCTTTCCCCAGGACCTCTACGAGGGTCCCCTCTTTTGACTTTTCCCACTAGTTGTATATTCTATGTACACCGAATATCAGGAACTCACTACTACAACTTGGGCAACTAAAAGATAGTCACTAGTGTCTGAGTAAAAACTTCTCTCCATCTTACTGTGAGTTTCACAATTCAATGGTCGAGATGATATGGAATCGCCCTTTCTCCCCAGACACTAACTATGGAACAAAAAGATCATTCGAGTGAAAGTGAAACTATAAAAAAAACTGGAGCCTGGCTGACAGTTTATGCTTTGGAGCAACTCCCCATCACCCATACTTTTGGGATTCCAGGAGTTCACAATACAGAGATCTATGATGAGCTAAATAACTCCAACAAGATTAAACCAATTCTGGTTACTCATGAACTAGGAGCAGCCTTCATCGCCGACGGGATCAGTCGAACTTCCGATTCCATTGGTACCTTAGTAGTAGTTCCCGCAGCCGGAGTCACTCATGCCATGAGTGGAATTGGAGAAGCTTACCTGGATGGAATCCCCATGTTGATCATTTCAGGAGGTGTGCGTAGGGATCGAGATTTTTCCTATCAGCTGCATCAAATGGATCAGCAAAAACTAATGGCTGCCATCACCAAAAAAACCTACTTAATCGAGCGTCACTCTGACATTATATCAACTATTTTCGAGGCCTATGATGTAGCTACTACAGGGGAACCAGGGCCCGTTCATGTGGAAATTCCTGCTGACATCCAATTGTTTCGTGGAGAGATTTCAGAGCTTCCTACTTATCAGACTCACGATATTAGAATTTTACCGGATCGCGAATTGATCAAGGAAGCCGCCCAACTATTGTTGGAAGCCAAATCTCCAGGGATCTTTTTGGGATGGGGGGCTAGGGATTGTTCCGGGTTTTCCACACAACTGGCAGAACTTCTTATGGCTCCCGTGTCCACCACTCTGCAGGGGCTCAGTGTTTTTCCGGCAAATCACCCTTTGCATGTGGGTATGGGCTTCAGCAAGAGTGCTATCCCGGCAGCAGAAAAAGCCTTTCGGAACTGTGACTGCCTGATCGCTGTAGGCACTCGTTTTGGAGAAATCCCCACAGGTAGCTTCGCTGCTAAAGTCCCTGATAAGCTCATCCACATTGACATCAACCCTAATGTTTTCAATAAAAACTACCCTGCCACCATCAGTATTATGGCAGATGCGGGAGAAGCACTACGCTCACTCTTACAAGAGTTGGATCGCATTGCCTTCCAGGCAAAAACAGATGGCAAAAACCTGCGCACAACGATCCAGGAAGAAAAACAGAAGTATTATGATGAATGGAATAAACACCGTACAGACCGCGTCAACCCTTACCTTTTCTTTAAGGGATTGCGAGAGAATCTAAGAGATGATGCCATCACCGTTGTGGATGATGGAAACCACACTTTCTTAGCGGCGGAATTATTTCCCAATTTACAATCTCGAAGTTTTATTTGTCCCACCAACTTCAATAGCATGGGTTATGCGGTACCTGCGGCAATGGGAGCCCAAATAGCCAATCCCAAGAAGCAAGTCGTTGGAGTCGTGGGAGATGGTGCCTTTTTAATGACCTGCATGGAAATTATCACCGCATCCACCCTGAAGTTAGGTATCGTATTTTTTGTGTTCAATGACGGCGAGCTGGCTCAGATCGCTCAAGGACAGGAAGCTCCTTATAACCGAAAAACCTGCACGATCTTGGGGCAATATGATTTAGAGGCTGTCGCGAAAGCAACGGGAGCGGAATATTTGGAAATAGAAAGCAACCTCACGATAACCAGTGGAATCAGCAAGGCATTGAAGGCAGCTAAAAAAGGAAAACCCGTGATTGTCGATGTAAAAATTGATTACTCCAAACAAACCCGTTTTACCCGTGGCCTGATGAAAACAACGTTGAAGAAGTTTTCCATTAAAGAGAAAGCCCGTTTTATCGGGCGATCTTGGCTACGTAAGGTAACGGGATAAATCCTTAACGTTTGAATAGCTCAATCTTTTGAATGAAAGCTTTGGCATGGCGTCCGTTTCTCTTACGAGTCTTTTGCACATCCACTTCGATGGTGAGCCCCGTAATCGCGGGTGCCTTTTTACCAAAGTTTTTTTGAAAGGTTTCTGCCAGATTGACTTCTGTGACAAAAGTTTTTCCCGTGGAACCATCACAGGGGATACAGAAATAACGCCCACCTTCCTGCCAGTAATTACCATAATAGGTCTGATCGGAACGTTCCTTTTCTCCCAGGAAAAAGCTGATAAAATAGGGAAGATTGGGAACAAAGGCACTACCACTATCAACTTTTTTCTCCCCGAAAAAAATCATTAAGGAAACTGGTTCCCGTGTATTTCGTGTTTTGGATTTGGGGCCGTTCCAATTCGCACCTTCAGGATATTGTTCCACTCCCCACTCAATACGCAGGTGAGTTGCTCCTTGCAGACCTCCACTGAACTGTTTGACGATCGCTCCCAAGTCATCATCATCCGGCTCAATCACCAGAGTCCCCTTCTC
>NVSR01000020.1 GCA_002401295.1 SAR324 cluster bacterium
TAACCCAAGGTACTAATACTCTCCACTGCAGCTCGGCAAACAGAAGGATCGGGATCTTCCAATAATGGGGTGAGTGCGGATTTGGTTGCGTCAGATGGCCATGTTTGCAGTAAAGTAGCTACTTCCTTTCGTACTTGTGGGAAGGGGTCCTGGAGGCTCTGCAGGATCTGGGGTAGATATTCTTCCGCTTTGACTTTCACCAGTACTTTCGCTGCCCGAATGCGGACCAAATATTCAGGGTCTCTCAATGCCGCACCCAGCACAGGCCAAGCCAAAGGCAGTGGATTAACCATCAAAGCATTAATGGCTCGCCGTTTGTGCAGAGCTGTTCCTGATTCTATACGATCCAGGAGCAATTTAATTCCCGGCTCACCTAACTTGGCTAAAGCTTTGAAACCAACATCAGTTAAATCCTGATTTTCCTCATCATCAATGGCTTTTTCAATTTCCACGGCAGCCGCGGAAACTCCCAACCTGCCGAGGGCTTCAATGGCTTGGTATTGGGCATCCCACCAGTCATCCCAGTCACCATCGAGTTCCCAGTAGATGTCTTCCCCTCTGCTTTGCACGATAGAGATCAAGGGCTGGATCACGTCTTCACCACCAATTTTCCCTAAGGCTTCTACGACAGCAACTTTGTTGCTGCCACTGGGATCATGGTTGTAACTCTCCAGAAGGGGTGCAATAGCTTGCGACTGTGCCAGAGTACCTAAGGCACAAATCGCATCGTGAGCAACATCTTCATCCTGATCTTTTAGGTGTCCAATCAAAGCATCTACAGCCTTAATATCCTTTAAGCCACCCAGGGCTTGTGCGGCAGAACAGCGCACTACATCATCTTCTGAGTGCAGTAGGGAAATGATTTGATCAACTACTTTTGATTTATAACTTTCAGTCATTATGTCCCTAAAATATATAAGACGAAAAAATGATGGGAATGAGCTACTAAATTCATAAGGTCCACCAGCAATATCTATTCCCACATCGATAGATATGGGAATAGATATTACCACCAACTCTCTGAACAAGACTTGAGATTGATAGGGAGACTCAAGGAATCAAGGATTAGACCTTCCCACGCAGGAGCGTGGGAAAGATCGAGTTTGATCACCAGTGATTAAGCACCAGTAATGTTTCTCGGCTTGAAGGACATGGCATGTTGCTCCTTCTGATAGATGGAGCCACCAATACGCTTGATCTTGCCTACACCCATTTTGTAATTGTAATTACCACTAATCCAATCAACTACACGAGCCTGAATGGCGTTACTTGGCTGTCGTTTGTCCAGGAAGTCCATGAAAAGAACTCCCTTCTTGATAGCCGGAGTAACCATTGCAATGCCCTTGACGGAAGCCTCAATCAAGTCAATGTGCCCATTTTTCATCAGGCTACTGAATTGATAATCGTCTCCCTTCACACCCAAGATGGTATCCTTGTAAATAGGAACTCGCTTGGAGTAAACCATGATCTCATCACCATTCTTGATACCATACTTCTTGGCATCATCCGGATGGATTTCACAGAAATTTTCAGGCCATCGTTGCTTGATATAAGGTCGTCTTTCCGTATCATCATAACCAGACTGCCATTTCTCGTTGATACGGCCGTTAGTCACCCATAACTCGTCTTCCTGCGGCTTCATCCACTCCCAGAAATCTGAGAAGAGGCCCCAAGGTGACTTCATCATATTCACCTTGCCCGACTGGGAGTTGAAATGGGTCAACTTTTTGTTGAAGACATTGCCTTTCTCCGCACCCGTCTCAGGCAATTCAAGAGTTGTATCATGCAGACGCACAGTTCCAACCAACTCACCTTCGATTCTCAAAACAGGTCCCTGGATACCAGTGGTTCCCATCTGGCGCATACGCTCATGCAAGGTGATGCCTTTGGCGTGAGCATCCACTTTGATCATGTTGAAGTCTTTTCGACTACCACGAGAGAATCTGGCTGCTTCTTCAGCGACATCATTGGAATTTTCCCAATCAAAGCCGTCAAAGCCCATTTTTTTGGCCAACTGAGCGATAATCCACCAATCTGGTTTGGACTCACCCGGAGCATCATAGAATTTCTGATAGAGTCGCAAACGTCGTTCACCGTTAGCTCGCATGAAGTCATTCTCACCCCAACCGGAGGCGGGGAAAACGATATCAGCAAACTTAGCTCCGATTGGATCAATTAGGTAGATATCCTGATTGATCACTACCATTCCGCCGGAATCAGCACGTTTCTTCAGGGTAGCAATGATTTCCTGCTTGTCCTTGGAACGAACCTGATGCTGGTTATTGGTTACCAACTCTTCAAACTTGGCTTGCAAACCTGTGGTACCACACATGGCTTGAATCCAAGTTGTTCCAATCACATGCGCCATGCGAGTGTGTCCAGAAACTAACCAGCGATCCGTATCCAAAGCTCTTCGACGTCGACCGGGCACTTTTTCTGGAGACAAGTTGCGAGGATACTTACCACCACCTTGACCACCACGTTGATGACCACCAAAACGGGCAATCATTTGTCCGGGTCGTCCACCAGCGCCGACTACGGCAGCCAGAGCACCAATGGCCTCAGTGTTTCCAGTGTTATTTGACCAGTAGAATCCTTTCTCAATTCCAATGGAAGTCTTAGGTCGTTCACCATCTATAGGCTTACCCATGTACTCGGCAGCCTTCACAATCTTGGCAGGATCTACACCAGAGATTTTAGAAGCATTTTCCAGCTTGTACTCATCTTGAGCGAAGAGCCACTTCTTCCAATCTTCGTAACCTTTAGTCTGGAATTTACCCCAGGTAGTTCGCCACTGCCAAGGAGTGTTTCGAGTTCCCTGACCAAAGCCGGAATCCGTTTCCCACTTGCTGGCTACCCACTTGTCAATCCAATCCTGATCTTGCCAACCGTTTTCAATGATAATACGGGCAATCGCATTCACGACAACATTATCCGTACCGGGGTAAAGATCCAGATGAACAGCACCATACTTTTTCGCAAAAGCAACACCCGCAGTTTCACGAGGATTCAGGATAACTACCTTTTGTCCACTTTCAATCGCTGGCTTGATCCACTGAGTGAAGAGAACAGTCTTCGTTTCATAAGGATCTGTTCCACAGATCATCAGAGCATCAGCATCACCCCAATCACTGTAAGCCGCACCGAAGTTGTCATAACCCGCATCCCGGAAACCAGGAGTGGAAGTTACGTCGGAAGGCGTATCATGGAAGGTAAAAGCCGCTGTCTTGACGTGGCGTCGAGCATACTTGGTAATCGCGTAAGTATTCTCAATGAAATGATAAGAGAATGTCTTAACGGAATAAGCATTCACTCCGTGCTTGTCGATGACGTGATTGGCAACTTCCGCCGCGATATCCAGAGCAAAATCCCAGGAAACCGGCACTAAAGAGCCATGGATTCTAACCAGGGGTCGTTGCAATCGATCCTTAGTCAACTTGTCAGGATTATAACACTTCTGAGCGATCGTACCGCCACGTATTGAAGAATCTCCTGTCAGATTCACAACCTCTGTGTCCTTATCAGGAACGACTACTACATTATGCTTTCGACCATTATGGGTCACTACATTATGCTGTGTAGGGGCCACCCAGGCACCGAGGGCTGAAGTCGGAAAATCAACACCAAAAGCATTTTGAGAAGCCTTGGGTCCACCTTCAGTACCGACAGGCCAGCGATAGACTTTGTAACCACAGGCAACAATACAATAATCACAAGCCGTTGTTAAGACATCCGCTCCCTTCGGAGGAAGAGGTGCTTTATCCACCGCGTCATAGAATTTTGTTTTTTCCATTCTCTTCCCTTATCCGATTAGGTTATCGTTTCGACCAAAAAGCAGTCCCATGACTCCTACGGCGTAGATATCGTCACCATCCAGCTCTAGCACAACCTGAGGTAAACTCTGGTAAGCCTGGCCTGAAACGACGATTCCGTATCGAGTTAGATCGTAAGTAGTCAAATGAAGTGGACACTGTCCCATGGTCTTATATTGCTTGTTATAAGTTCCGGCCAGCGCACCCCCCTGATGGGTACAATAAGAACTAAAAGCTACGATATCTTGTTTTTTACTCAGACCACCACCGGCCTTTTCGCCCAAGCGAATCAGCATAGCACCAGCGTTCAAGCCATCATCGGGGTAGTTGAAATAAACAGGCTCATCTTGTTTCAATTGGCTGAGCTTACCAATCAATTTTTTAGGATACTGAGCCAGACGAGCTTCCTGAGCCTGGGCCGTACCTGGAATATTAAGCATCACCGTAGTTGCTGCTACAGCAGTTCCACTATAGAGCAAGAACTCTCGTCGATTGATGCCGCATTTACCCTTCCCCTGATGTGCTTCAGGTTGCAGAATTTCACTCTGCTTCATGATTGCCTCCTTAATTTGTTTATTTGCTTGCATAGAGATAGCAAAACCCAATTTTTGTCTTCACCAGTTTCCACTTTCAGAGACTCAACACTTGCAAGCGTTGAAAGTGGTATATCCACCGGTTTAAAAAATCTAAAAATGAGCGAAAAAATTACTTCACCACAGGGATTTCACTCAGGGAGACCGAATCAGGTAACTCGGGAGTTTCCACAGTGATCTGCTCTCCGGACAAGCTTTTCAGGAATGCCAGCAGGTCTGCTTTCTCAGTGCCTGTTAAGCCTAAAGGCTTCAGGATCTTCGTCTTGGTTCCCCAAGCATCGTCACCACCACCTTTGTTGTAGAAGTCAATGACGTCTTCCAAGGTAGCAATGGTTCCGTTGTGCATGTAAGGAAAGGTGTAAGCCGTGTAGCGCAAGCTAGGCGTACGGAATTTACCCTTGTCTCTTTTCTGCTTGGTACGGAAGTAGAAGCCCGGATCACGCTTGGTATGGCGATACAACTTCTCAGTAGATCCCTTGGCATAGAGTTCATAGCGAAAAGTAATCTGTGCCAATCCGTCTTCGGACCAACGTTCATTGGTGGGTACACCGTTGTTGTAGTACTTCTCATCAGTGAAGAGGGCACCATTATGACACTCAATACAGTTTGCCTTGCCTTGGAAGAGCTCCATGCCAAGCTGCTGCTGTACTGTCAGGGCGGACTCATCACCATTCATGTACTTGTCGAAAGGTGTGTCTCGCTGCACCATAGTGCGCTCCCAAGCGGCAATAGCGCGCCAGGCATTAGCTAATTTGGGGACATTATCACCAAATATTTCTTTAAAGGCTTCACGATATTCAGGTACCAGAGCCAGGCGAGCGGTCATCACATCAAACTCACCATTACCGGCTACAGCTCCACCAGCAGCGGACTTAGCTTGGCTTTCCAAAGATTTGGAGGAACCAGCCCAGAATAATTTGCTGTAATAAGCAGAGTTCACAATAGTCTGACTAAAGCGCCAGTGAACAGTTCCGGGGTAACCACGGCTGATAGGCGCATTGTAGGCCCAGCCTTGACTTCCTTCGTGACAGGCTACACAAGGTGTAGACTGATCACCACCCAAACGTCCGTCAAAAAAGAGCTTCTTGCCCAATTCAATTTTCTCAGGCGTTTGCGGGTTATCCGCGGGGACTGGGGGCGCGGGTAAAGCAGCGAGGGGCGCATCAAAATCAGCATCTCCCACTGCCATTGCAGCAGAAGGCACGATCGCCAACATAGTGGCCGCCGTCACCGCCAAGGTCATACTTTTAAAAATGGTTTTCATCAAAACACCTCCGAATGTTTCTTCCTTCGATGAGTCGTTAAGGGTTCGAGAATTATTTGTCAAACTTCCAAGTGTCGACTTTACGGTTGTCTACTTCTTTCCAGTTAGTGATTGTGGGGTAAGCCGTTTCACCATCAGCAAAAGTATATACATAATCACTACCAGTCAGTGCGTCACCTGAGAGGGAGCCCAAGAAAGCTACGAGGTCTTTCTTTTCCATGTCACTCAAACCCAAAGGCTTGATTCGTGGATCCTTGTTGACATCTTTGCCACCACCTTGGTTGTAGAATTCCACTACATCATCCAAAGTCGCCAAGGTACCATTGTGCATGTAAGGGGCAGTTTGCTTCAATTCCCGCAGAGTTGGTGTCATGAATTTACCCATGTCACTACCGTCGGCTTTGTGGCTGACCACATGAGCACCGGGATCGCGTCGCAAATTCATGAAGTTCTCATTACCCATGAACATATTGAAGGCAAGAAACATGGTACTACGTTCTTCATCTTCAAAAATTTCCTGATTTTCCGCTACACCCAGGTTGTGAGCTTTGCCATCGGCAAAGAGAGCACCCGTGTGGCAGGAAACACAGTTAGCCTTACCTGTAAACAGGAACTGACCTCGTTTCGCAGCATCTGATAAAGTGCCTTGATCAAAGGGTACGTTTTTAGATTGTAGACTCTTGAGGTACTCAGGGATTAGCTTTCGTACCGTACCGTTGCTGGGTTCACCCAGACCGGCTTCCATAAACATTTTGATATACTGGGGATCCTGCTTGACCCGCTCCTGCA
This sequence comes from SAR324 cluster bacterium, assembly GCA_002401295.1. Taxonomy (GTDB): domain Bacteria; phylum SAR324; class SAR324; order XYD2-FULL-50-16; family XYD2-FULL-50-16. The sequence continues at coordinate 6,459 of NVSR01000020.1, forward strand.
TGAGGCGCATATCCATGTTCATCCAAATCGTCTCGGTAATCTGATCACGAGTCACGTCATTCAGGTTAGTACCCAGACGTCCATCATGAAACCAAGGAATACCGTACTTTTTCTTCTGCGCTGTATTGATCAGCGTCGGAGTATTACGGAAACCCAGAGTTCCTGTGTAAGCATCGGACAGCGCCATACCATCGGCAAAACCCTTCTCAGGGTTGTGACAGCTGGAGCAACTTATCGTCGCATTACCGGATAACCTTGGATCAAAAAAGAGTCGCTTACCAATCGCGGCCTTTTTTGCGTCATACTTCATGGGTTGTAACTTGGCGGAAGACAAGTCGTCCGCTGTGGTGGATGCTTTATCGGGTGCAGGCCCTCCCGTCTGACAAGAAGCTGCCAGCAGTGCTAAGCCAACAAAGCTTACCGCTGATAGTTTTCGCATCGCATTCTCTCCATTTTGAGGTTTTGTATCAGCAAAACAAGTAATAATCCCCAAACAAAATAGGGTTACACTCAGAATAGTTCCAGATTTGAGTTCGCTGTCGTTTGTGACCTACTCCGGCTTCTTTGAAACTCATCACTAATCCGGTGAAGCTCACAATAGCGTGAGGCACTGGCAGGATTTTTTCAAAAAAACGGTCTATTCAGGAGATTCTCTAGGAACATTCGAGAAATAAGGACCAACATTGACTACAGCGATTGCTTCCCACGCTAGTGCGTAAGAATGCATGTTGGGCACAGACATTATTTTGATGTAAGGTCCCGTAGCTGTTTTTTCAATCTGATATTTTTTGTTTTTCTCTCACTCAAGTACTGACAGTATCAATTGCAAGAATAACTACAACTAGCATTGCAAGTATTTTCGAGAGGCAAACTACACTAGCCTATTCTGCGTAAAACGTACCAATGTTTTATGATTTAACCCCTTTGAATTCTTTTGTTTTTAGTATAAAAAGCTTCAAAATAGATAGCCCTTCATTTTTCTGAAGTATATTCGTGTCAAAAAACAACACAATAAGATCATGCAGGAGGAAGGCTGGACAATAATGAGAGAAAAACTCAAACAGAAGTGGTTATTTTTTGACCAAGCGATCAATTTTTGACCATCAAAAATTGATCACTTGCTGGAAGGATTGACCTTAAGSGGTGATCTTTTTTTTGAGAGTATTGCGGGTAATGCCGAGCAGTCTCGCGGCTTGAGAGATATTATGATCACAGTATTCGAGCACCATCATGATATGATTTCGCTCTACTTCTACCAAAGGTAATACAGGTGATGGCTCCATTGTGGGACGTGATGTGTAAACCATGGGCTGTGGATCAGGTAACAACTCAGCAGGTAAAATTTCCCGATCAATTTTCTCGATTGACTCGGAAGTACGGTTGATGATCACCAGACGTTCAATAATATTTTTTAACTCCCGCACATTACCCGGCCAGGGATAGGCGCGAAAGATCTCTTTCACAGCTTCCGAGAAGCCATGGGACTGAATGCCTAACTTACGAGCATTTTGGCTCAAAAAGAGTTCCGCCAATATCAATACATCATCGTCTCGTTCTCGTAGCGGCGGCAGTGCGACAGGAATCACATTCAATCGGTAGAACAAATCCTCCCGAAAACGACCTAAGGAAATCTGTTCTGTAAAATTACGATTACTGGCAGCAATCAAGCGCACATCGACTTGGATTTCCCGACTGCCTCCAACCCGTTTAATGCTCAGACTTTCCAATACACGCAGCAATTTTGGCTGGAGTTCAATGGGCATTTCCCCGATCTCATCTAAAAAGAGAGTGCCTTTATGGGCTAGCTCAAACAAGCCTTTACGATTCACTGTAGCTCCGGTGAAAGCCCCTTTCTCCGTGCCAAAAAGTTCAGCTTCCAAGAGGTTACCGGGAATCGCGGCACAATTCACACAGACGAGTGTTTCTGCGGAGCGGTTGGAAGCATTGTGAATGGCATGGGCTACGACTTCTTTACCCGTGCCACTCTCACCGGTAATCAGGATAGTGGAATCCAAATAATTTAATTTGGGAATCAGCCCTTTAATATTTTTAATGGGCTCACTTTCTCCAATCAGCAGCCCCTCTTCCACAGAAAGTTTTTTATTGGCTTGAGTCTTTGCCACCTCTTTTTTTAAACCCTGCATTTCCAGTGCTTTAGAAATCTGCAGTTTGAGTTCCTGCAGGTCGAAGGGCTTCACCAAATAATCAAAGGCTCCCTTTCTCATTAGGGAGATAGCTCCTTTCATATCGGGAAAAGCTGTCAGAATCATGACGGGGGTTTCTTCATTCAAGTCATGCAATTCATCAAAAAATTCTCTGCCATCTCCATCGGGTAGTTTGAGGTCCAGTAAGACAAGGTCTGGATTTTCCCGCTGAAAAAGTTCCCTTCCCGCATGAATGGTCATCCCTTGAAAAATCTGATAGCCCGCTTTAGTCAGCGTTTTACTCAAGCTTGATTGCATGGAAGGATCATCATCGATAATCAGAATTGTTTGATTCATTATATTTTACCCATTCTTAATCCAGTTCTTGACTCAGAGGGAAGGTTAGGGAAAAAGCTGCGCCTGCACCGAGTTGGCTCTCTACTTTAATCACTCCACCATTTTGTTTTACTGTCGAGTTTGCTAAAGAGAGGCCGAAACCGGAGCCATTGGCTTTGGTGGTAAAAAAAGGTTCAAAAATCCGTTCCAAGTAGTCTTTGGAGATCCCCATGCCACTATCTTGAACCACAAACTCAACTTGTTCCTTTTCTATGGCTCTAACCCGTAAGGTCAGGTTACCGCCTGAGGGCATGGCTTGGAAGGAGTTGACCACCAGATTGAGTAAAACTTGTTGAATTTGCTGTGAGTCAGCCCACATATCGCCGATTTCATCTTCAAAGTGAGTGGCTAATTGAATCTCTTTCTGCTTCACCTCACTCTCAATTAATGGCAAGAGGCCTATAAATAAATCCCGGGGATTATGATTGGAAAAATTCGGTGGGGAGGGACGTCCCAAAGCATTAAACTTCCTCACGATATTATTCAATCGGTCGATTTCAGCCACCATATCATCCAGGTCGTCCCAAAGTTCTGAATCCTCATCCAAGTCTTCCTGCATGGTCTGGGCTTTCATTCTCATCGCTCCTAAGGGATTGCCTATCTCATGGGCCAGGCCGGAAGCGAAATTCTCTAACATGTCTTGCTGCAGTAAAGATTCTGCCCGCTTAATTTCAGTCAAATCAGAATGAATCACCACATATTGCAGAGGCTGATTCGATTCGTCCATGAATGGAACTACCGTCGTATCCACCCAGTAGTAAATCCCATCTCGATTTTTATTTTTGAAGGTCCCCCTCCATATTTTTCCAGAAGCGACTTCCTGAGCAAAGTCAGCTGAGTTGATCACACTCAAGCTAGTACCTAATAACTCTTTCCGTGAATACTTAGTGATTTCACAATATTTATCATTCACATAAGTCAATATTCCCTGGGGATCGGTAATCACTACGATGGCAGCCTCATCCAGAGCGAACTTCATATCCGAGAGTTCTTTCAGTGTTTTAATCACTTCTTCTTCAGCGAATTTTCTTTCAACAATTTCTTTTCTCAGTTGATGATTCGTGGACCTCAATTCTTGCGTACGCTGGTTAACCCGATACTCCAAGCCATCATTCACTGCTTTCAACGCTTGTTCCGCTTGAAAACGCTTGATATTCACAAAGGTGGGTAATAGAGAAATAAGCAACAGCAGGAGACTCAAAAAGAAAAAGGTCTTCAAGAAGAATTCCAGTAAAGGATTGGTTTCAACTTGCAAGATATTTTGAGGAATGAAGCTCACGATCTTCCAATAATTCTGGCTCCCCTGAGAAGTGTAAACAGCACTTTCTTCATCATTCTTCATATCAGAGAGGGATTTGAGCACCTCTAATTCGGGAAAGACAGTGCTGTAAGTGAACATTCCCCTCTCGGTTACCAGCTGTCCCTCCAGATTTTTACTGATTTCCTGCCAGACTGCAGGATAAGCATTTTTGAAGGTAAAATTTTTCCGTTCATCCGAGAACATAAAGCCCCATTCCTCATCCTCACTGGAACTTAGTAGCCAATATCCTTGGGAGTTTAATAACATTATTTCTCCCGGATAATTTTTCACCTCTCTTCGCAGCTTTTGTAGTAGTGCTTCTCCCAGGTAATTAAAGACTATAATCCCTTGTTTCTGATTATTATAATCATAAACAGGGGTTCCAAAACGGATCGTTGGTTTGGGTGGATACTCCAGCACGCCATTTTCCATATTCAGATCAAAGGGAGAAACAAAAACATCCCCTCGAAACAACTCATTGGTTTTCTGAAAATAATAACGGTCTCCTTTAAACTGAAGTCGAGAATAGGGAACAATTTCTGATTCATGGCCTCTTTTGTTGACTCGTACTACTTCTCTGCCACTCCCATCGATGTAGCGAATCTGGTCATAGATTCTCTGCTTATTAGAAAAACTTTGATACTCCAAGCCTATCATTTTCTTGGCTTTAAGCTGGCCGTTCAAAAACTGTTGCAGCTCATTTTGTTCCGCTAAGAATCGTAGATCCGCGAGCAAGAGCTGAAAGTCATCGGAAACAATTTTTTTCTGTAATGCCAGTAGATGTCTTTCATTCTGTTCTAAGGAGGCAACTCTGGATTTGACTTCCACATAATAAAACAAACTCAAAGTACCTCCTCCCAGCAACCAGAGGGGAACAAAGAAAATCAGAAAGAAACGGAAAATGACAATAAATTTCAGCCTGGAATTCTCAGAAATTGGGCTAGGGGAAAGCTGCAAAAGGTACCTGTCTGCTTGGGGTAATCGGGAGTTTAAAATCGGGGTCGCCGACCTTCCCACACAGGAGCATGGGAAGGAGACTTGCTAAAAGAGGGAGGATATCAAGAGACTTCTCGTCCATAACGATCGAGCAACCATTCATACAATTCCTCAATCCCCTGTTTTTCGGGATGAGCAATTTGATGATCACTAACCTCTGACAATGCTTTATGATTGCCCGCTTGAACTCCCAAGCCAAGATCACGAATCATCTCAAAATCATTTTCCTGGTCACCCACGGCGATCACTTCTTCCGGCAGGATCCCTAGTTTGTCGATCAATAGTTGGACAGCATCCCCCTTGGAGACCCGTTTGTTCGTCATCTCCACATAGGAGGTATGGGAACGGAATAAACGTACCTGAGATTTTTTTCCCAGGATGTCCGCCAACTTGGTTTCGAAGCGGTCTAACTCTTCTTGGTCTCCGAAAAAAACGACCTTGATCGGATCATCATCCAATTCAGCGGCCAAGTTTTCCACAATTTGACCTACCTCAAAATGTTTGCCTTCATCAGGCCAGGGCGTGGCATTGGACTTCAGGATGCGGCCATCGGCAAAATGCATTTTGAGAGAGATATTAAAGCCCGATTGAATCATGGCCACGATCAAAGCCGTTTCCAGGGGGATGCCACAGATGACTTCCCTTTCACCCGTATCGGGATTATCAAAGACCGAGCCGTTGCTGAACACCATAGGTTCATCAATCTCCAATGTCTCTAAAAAGGGTTGAGCACTCTTATAACTCCGACCCGTCGCCACGGTCACCCGCAAACCAAGCTGTCGCAGCTTGCCTACCGCTTCAACCGTACCGGGTAAGAGTTCGAATTCCGGAGTAAGCAAGGTGCCATCCAAATCAAAAACAATCAGCTTGTAATTATTAATCACCATTTATTTCACCAATTGGAGATCTACTAAAGACTCATGAAAAGTTCCCCCTTCTCCCATATCCGTTACATTTTGGGAAGTGAGATCATTAATACCCGTGGGTATACCCGAGGTGGCCTGCCAATAGATGCCTTCGGCCACCAGAACTCCAGGCTGAGTATCATCCGTTACTTTTGCCTGCCGGTCTGTATAGCCCCTACCATTCATGAGACGCACCAAATCTCCGGTTTGAATTTGTAAGGGCCCCGCATTTTGGGGGTGAATCAAAACCTTACCGATTTCATCTTGATATTGCTCACCAAAAGTACTGTTCAGTAGCTTGCCATTGGGTGGAGTAATCAAGTAATAGGGATAGCGAGACTTCAAGTTAGCATCATCCCGGTCAGTCATAGGAGTCAAGCAGGCGATTTTAGGTAACGCCGGGTCATTACTCGGGGTCACAAAAGAAAACTTTTGCTCTTTTCCATCAAACATAGGCTCTCCAAGCTTTTCCGCAGTGGACCGGATATAAGCTCCCTGCTTGAAGGCTTCCCAGTCCACCTCTTCCGGTAATCCACTCAGGGTACTTAGATAATCCTGAATACGCTCTTCTATTGTTTGCTGGAAAGGCTCGTCTTGATATCCCATTTTCTGCGCCAAGGTTTGAAAGAGTTCAAAATTACTCTTACATTCACCCCGAGCGGGGACAACGGGATAACCGTCAGCCAAATAATAGTGACCGTAAGAATTATACAGGTCCCGGTTTTCCAGTGAAGTCGTGGCTGGCAATAAGAGGTCCGCATACAACGCAGTAGGGGTCATCACCTGTTCATGTACCACGGTAAACAGATCTTCCCGCAGCAATCCCTGTCTCACACGGGAAGCATCGGGAGCCACACTGGCAGGATTACTATTATAAACCATCAAAGCACGAACGGGAGGATCCAAACTCGTTAAAGCTTCCCCCAATTGAACCATATTGATCAAACGAGTTTTCTTTTCTGCTAAGCTTTCGTAGTCGATAGTATTGCTGTTCCCTTTGAAAGCACTGGTAGATAACAGGACTCCTTGCCCTTTTTGCTGTTCAAACAAACCTAGGGTCGCTGCCAGACAAAGGATCGCCCGAACAGACATGGCGCCTCTGGAGTTTCGAGTCAGGCCAATACCAATTCTAAAGAAGACTTCAGGGTTTTGAATGAGAAGTCTGGTAAACTCTTCCATCTCATCTTTTGGTATTCCCGATTCTTTCTCTAATTCCTGCCAAGAAACTTTCTTCACGTAAGCTTCCAGCTCCTCAAAGCCAGTAGTTTTAGAATTGATAAAGCTTCTGTTTTCCTTTTTTGTTTCCAGGAGTGCCTTGATTGCTCCCAGGGCCAAGGCCGAATCACCTCCAGGGCGTACAGCGATATAGTGATCCGCTGCTTTGGCTGTGATATTGCGATAAGGATCAATCACCAAAAGTTTGGCCCCTTGTTTTCTCGCTTTTTGAATGTAAGGCCAGAAGTGAACATTGGTCACTTTGATATTCATCCCCCAGACTACAATCAGTTTCGAGTCCACAGCCTGATCCATCGAGCTACCACTGATCCCGGCACAATGTGCACTCCAACCGGCAGACGAGGCTGCCGCACAAATCGTGAGTTTTAAACGAGAAGCACCATACTTATGAAAAAAAGGAAATCCAGCTTTACAATGCACAATCCCCATGTTGCCGGCATAAGAGTAGGGTAATAAGGCCTCTCCACCAAACTCATCCTTAATGGAATGCAACTTTTCCGTCAGCAATTGCCAAGCTTCATCCCAGCTAATTCGCTTAAATTTCCCCTCACCTTTCTTCCCTACCCTCACCTGAGGAAATAAGATCCTGGAGGAAGATTCCACCCGTTGGTAATAGTTTCTCATTTTACTACATAAAAAACCTTTCGTGACCGGATGTTCGGGATCACCTGTCAGAGCCGTAATCACGCCTTCTTCAACCGTTGCAATCATGCCGCAGCGATCGGGACAGTCCAAAGGACAAATTGTCTTTTTGAATTCTTTCATAAAGCTCCTAGGGAAAATTCAGTAGTTACCAGTCCGAAGGACCTGAAAAGAAAGAATACCCACGCGGGAGCACGAGAGCAAGGGAGCAAGGGCCTTATTTGGCTTGATAGAGTTTTGGATTCAAAGAGGGATCGTTATACATTTTAAATTGTCGGTAAATCTTAAACTGCAGTGTTCCCTGTTGCACCGCTTCAATCAATTGGAACAGACATTGAAATAAGTCATGTCGCTGAGTATTCAAAACCTTCACCTTTTCCGCAGCCTTTTGCTGATGCTCTTCGCTAGCGTCCTGACGTTCTGCCTGCTCCTGCATGTGATAGATTTTCAGGGCCATAATCGAACAACGATCAATCATACTGCCCGGGGTTTCCGAGTTCAGTGGTGCGCCTATAGGCATGTCGATCTGGGATTTGGCCAACCAGATTAAGATAGCCTCATCCAGTTTTTCAATGAGATCGTTTCGCCTTTGGTTCAATCCATCGATACTTCGCTTCACCCTAGTGATTTCAGCATCGGAAACATCCGTGGCGCGGGCGATATCTTCTTCATGCCAGAGCAAGGAATTTTGCAAATGTTGCTCTTCCACCAACCCTAAAAAACCTTTTTTTTCTGTTTCCGGGGTTTGCTCGTGCCACTTTTTGACCAAACGAGTCTGCATTGCATCAATATCGTGTAATAGTTCCATATCTTTTTACAGTCTAGTTTTTCTATCTCCTCCCAAATCTCCTGCTGAAATTCTAATGATCAGAGAGGCGGATAGCAGGGTGATACCAAAAAAGTCTTTTCTAGCAGCAAAAATTGTCTCTAGACAAGGCCAGTATTCGAATGGAAAGACTATATAACTTCTCCTGCTCTCCATCAATGGTCCAGTCATTAAGCTTACTTTTTAGGATAACATACTGTATTTTAAGTATTTTTTCAGTACTTATAGCAAAGATGACCGGTAGAATTTTTGAAGGTTGCTGCTGTTTGGCACCCAACTTGGATACTCAGCAGAGTAGGATGTCGGCAAATTTTCTATTGACTTGCCGCAAATTAGGCATATAACTGTCAGAAATTCATCATAAAGTTAATCAAAAACAAATCTTCGGGGGGCAAATGCTCAATAAAAAACTTTTTTCCGTACTGATTACAGGTATCATGCTCTGCAGCTTCAGCAGCGCAGCTTTTGCTGAACTCCTTTTTACAGTTAGCGCGGGAGTTCCTCTCCAATATGAGCTTAAAGATGGGAAGGTTGCCGAAACAGAAAGTGTTAGCGGTCTCTTGATGCATGCTAGCTTACCTTTTTTACCCGGCATCGGTTTAGAGCAATATGAGACAAAGCTCAAAAATAACTCCAGTAAGCAAATTTTCGGTAGTGATGTTAAATTAAAGACTCAAATTTGGGACCTTTTTTACCAACTGCCCATACCCATTATTGATGTGACTGTTGGAGCTGGGTTTGGTACCACCAAATTAGATTGTACCGACTGCTCTTCTCTTTTCGAAGAGGGGGTCACTACTCAATATTACGCACAAGTTGGCTTTCCACTCTTCGTAATTGCCGGGATCCATCTTAGCCACCACACTGTCTTCAGTACAATCAAACGAAAATCAGACGGTAAAACATACAATGTAGGTGGAACTTTAACGGCTATTGGAGTCAGTATCGGCTTTTAAGCCTCTGGTTTTGAATCGGATGTCCGAACAAGCTGACATCCGTAGAGTTCTCCGGGCTGAAGACTTCGCCCGGTAACCTTCATCTTCCCACCTCAGCCTCTTCCAGCCCCTGAAATTTCATTAAACACTCCAAAGCATGACCCTGCCAGGGAATAAAAATCAAACAACCTTGATGGCGACTGATCGTTTGTTGTAGAAAAAAAGCGAACAGGGCAAAAGACAGATACTTGGATTGGTTTGAATGGTACAAGCTATCAGGAATATGCAGTATCTCATCCCAATGATCAGGCAAATCTATCTCTTGCAGTGTAATCGAAAGGCCAACTTCATTATTTTCTTCCGTGACATCACAAGAAAACAAGGGACTGTTTTCCCTCCCGCAGATTTCATGAAATTGCAGTAGCAACTCCAGGAGACAGCTCAACATCTTGACCAAAAGGGAAAAATCTCCCTTGATCTGAATTTTTTCTATGCCCGGTTGAATATCGAAAGATACTTGCCTGGCACCGTTACTCTCAGAAAATCGAGCTATCGCCTCATGAAATAGTTCCAGGCAATTAATCCTCTGCTCTCTCTGCAAGGGCTGAGATAACTCTCCTGTGATCAGTTCATTCAAGAGTTCTAAGGTATTCTTATGAGCTAATAGTTTATCCAAGAGGACGTCCTTCAGTAATTGCTCCGAATCCTCTGACGAAAACAAAGCAAGGGCATCAATCATGACAACCATTTTTTGGCGAAAATCACACAAAATTCGCTGATAAAAGCATCTCATGTTTTGTATTTCTAATTCCAACTCCTGAATTTTTGCTTTGCCTGCCTCCAGATCATTCAGCATGTGATGGTGGAGATCAATCAATTCTTGTTCCAGTCCTGGCAACTCATCAAAAAAGTCGGCACCTGTTTCCTTGCGCTCATTTTGCCTTTGGTAATGATCAATGGTAAGAATGATGGACTTCTGCTTGCGATAGGTACCCCTAGTTGAGGTCAGGGCAGACACATCTCCCTCCAGAGGGAATAGGGGAGACTCCATAGAAAAGGAAGAAGAAAAACTGGACGTTGCTTTATGATGATAAAATTCTCTAATGACGCAGGAAAATTGATTGCAGATTAGATCGACATAATACTGCTTGTCTCCATGCAAGGGATCTGAAGGAATCCACAAAAAGTGTCCTGCTTCACTGTCTTCCAGCTTCAAGATAGGTATTTTAACACTGTTTTCATCCCTTTTTCTCCTGTTAGCCTCTCGTTGAAGTTCTCCATGCTGTAAAAAAAAAAAATTATGGCCTAACTGATAAGAGAGCTGGCTTTGCAAAAAAACTTCACTCAGTGCTAAAAGAAGGGCTGAGATTAGTTTTTCCTCTGAGGCCCTGGATTTGGCAAGCAGTGTCTCGCTATGTTTGAGAAAACATGCTGTCAGATCCCAGCAGCTATTTGTTTTTACTGTCATTTATGAGCAATAAAAATGGTTCCCACAAAAGAAGAAGTTGAACTGAAAATTGGAAAACTGGCAGCCTGGTATGACACAGCCGCCCGCCCTTTGAAGTGGATCCGACAAGTGCAGGATTTCAAGAAGGACATTAAAAAGTCAATGGACTATTTGCCTTCGGAAGTAAAGTCACGGCTCAAAGAGAAAAAGAAGGCCCTAGAACTCTATATGCTGGAAAAAAGACTGATTGAAATTGAGGATCTGATCAGGAAAGAAAAACAAAAAGGCAAGTAATTCATTGGCTGTTGAGACAGCAATAGTATCTGGAAGTAGTCCGTCGGACAAGGGGGACTCCATCGAACCTATCAAATTTTTGGCAAAAAAAAAGGCAACAAAACTAAATAGCTTTGTTGCCTTTTTCCTTTCGATATTTTTTTTACAGCTTTGCTTTTGCTGTGTCTGCAATGCTCTTGAATGCATCGAAATCAGAGATGGCCAAATTAGCCAAAGTCTTTCGATCCATTTCAACGTTAGCCAGCTTCAGTCCATGGATCAAAGCACTGTAAGTCATACCACAGATCCTAGCTGCTGCGTTGATACGAACGATCCATAAAGAACGAAAATCTCGTTTTCTAACTTTACGATCTCGATAAGCATAACATCTTGCTCGATCAACAGCTTCTTTTACAGTTCGAAGAAGACGACTTCGTCCACCACGATAACCTTTTGCTGCTTTAAAAAAAGCATTCTTCTTTTTTCGAGCGTGGACCGCTCTTTTTACTCTAGCCATGTTTACTACCTTTTGTTAAATCAGACTGTTAAAAACTCTATTGGTCTGCCTTAACCGTAAGGAAGCATTCGCTTGATGGATGGAGTATCCGCAGCAGAAATGATTCCGCCAGTTCGCAGATCACGCTTTTTGTTTCGATTTTGCTTTGTTAAGATGTGACGCATCTTTGCGTGCTTGAACTTAACCTTACCCTTAGAAGTCAGTTTAAAACGCTTCTTAGCAGAGCTTTTTGACTTTAATTTATATCCGGCCATGTCAACCTTAACTAGTTTTTTTAGGTGCTAGAATCATTTGAGCAATTCTACCTTCTGCTCTCGGCTTCACTTCTACAATACTGAGGTCTTCCGTTTCCTTTGTGAAACGATCTAATAACTCGATACCAAGATAGGTATAAGCCATCTCTCGCCCGCGATACTGTACCGTAACCTTCACCTTATTACCGTCCGTTAAAAACCCCCGAGCGTTTTTCAATTTAAATTGAAAATCATGCTCTTCCGTTTTCGGGCGAAGCTTAATTTCTTTAACGCGAACTACAGTTTGGCGCTTCTTGGCATCATTCTGCTTCTTACGTTTTTGATATTTAAACTTACCATAATCCATAATACGGCAAACAGGAGGCCTGGACTTATCACTGACTTCAACTAAGTCTAGTCCCTTTTCTTGAGCTACCTCAAGTGCTTCCTGAAGTTTAAGTACCCCAAGTTGTTCCCCGTCTTCATCAACTACGCGGACTTCTATGGCCCTGATAGCTCTGTTGATCCTTGTTTTGTCAACAATGGCTTCAGGCTTCCTTCGCTTTCTAACGGCTATTTTTTCCCCTAGAGTGGACATCGTAGGCGCGGACGGGATTGAACCGTCGACCACTACCGTGTCGGGGTAGTGCTCTCCCACTGAGCTACGCGCCTATCGTATTGGTTATAGGCTTATAAGGTAACTGGTGGAGAATAGCGGGATCGAACCGCTGACCTCCTGCTTGCAAGGCAGGCGCTCTACCAACTGAGCTAATTCCCCAATAATGTGGCTATCAAATGTTAACCTAAAGTGAAGTTTGGTGGGCCAGGGTGGATTCGAACCACCGACCCCATCCTTATCAGGGATGTACTCTAACCGACTGAGCTACTGGCCCTTCCAAATTCATACTTTATTTAACTGAAGCATCAAACCTAACTTAGTTCAACATTTCCTGTCAATAACTTTTTTCAACTTTTTTATTTTTTCTTTTCCGAAAAAATTCTCTGTAGGAATAAACATTTCCCTGAATTTGATCAAGTACTTTTTTTGTTTAGTACTTCTGACCTCATCCATCACCTTACCCTTTTCTGTGTTTTTCTCTGCACAGCCAAGAATTTTAAGAAGTGATAACAGCGATTAGTGTCGAACTGATCCCGAAATCTAACTGGCAATGATTTTTCTTGCAAGTAAAAAATGCTTTTTTTAAAAAAAAATCTATACCCAATTATAATCATTAACCTTTAAACCCTTGACTGTCCAAAATTTTCCTTCCACATATCGGCCCCAGAGGTTGGGCATTGCTTTAAAGCTGGGTAGTCCTTAGGCTAAACCTCTGTTCATTCCCCATCCGCTCAGGCGGAATTCTATAAAATGCAGTAATTTCTTCTCCTTATATAATAGGCGCAAAAAAATTTACTTTTTTGACGAATAATAGAGAGGGAATGATTGCCTCAGACTGTGAAGCACTTTGGACGGTATCATCAATATTAACAAACCCAGTGGTATCACCTCCTATGGAGTGATTCGGGTAGTAAAGAAAATCGCTCAAGAAAAGAAGATTGGCCATTTGGGAACTCTGGATCCGATGGCAACTGGCGTTCTGCCACTTTTTTTAGGCAAAATGACAAAGCTTATTCCTTTTTTTAATGAAGGCGATAAGGGGTATCGCGTCACGGCAATGCTAGGGGGGCAATCCACAACTCTGGATGCGGAAGGAGAGATTGAAGAGGTCCCTATTCCCGAAGACTGCACTCCGGAAAAGGTTAGAGAAACACTGCTTTCTTTCTTGGGAGAGATCGAACAAACCCCTCCTATGTATTCGGCAGTAAAAATCAATGGGAAAAAACTTTATGAATACGCTCGTAAAGGAGAAACCATTGAGCGCAAGTCACGGAAGGTGACCATTCATGAAATCACCAATATTGAGTACAGCGCGCCTATTTTAACTTTCGATGTCTTTTGTTCGAAAGGTACATACATTCGGACCCTGGCAGATGATGTAGCTCAAAAGTTAGGGACAAGGGCTTACCTCACGGCATTATGTCGCACCAAAGTCGGACAGTTTTTCAACCTGGAGAATAGCATTGACCTTGACCGACTGGAAAAATTGGATGAGATTGATCTATTGACCAGTTTCGTCCAACCGATCTCGATCATGCCCGACTGGCATGTGATTTCCGCTGAAACGGAACAGATGCGCATTCGAATCAAACAAGGCAACGCTGTTCCTGTTTGTTTCGAGAAAATTAATTTTTCCCCTCAAGGGAGTGACTCTCCGCGCAGCATGGTGGTCGATCAGAAACAAAGATTACTTGCAGTTGGGAACCTTGAATTCAGCCAGGATTCTCAATGTAACTTTCACCCGATGAAAGTGTTATTTTAAGGCTGGATGAAACTTTAGGAGAAGCATGCTTACAGTAGAAGATAAACAAGCCATTGTTACGAAGTACGGAAAAGATGAAAATGACACTGGCGCCACGGAAGTGCAAATCGCCCTACTGACATCTCGTATTATTTACCTGACCGGTCACTTCAAAAAGCATATCCACGATCATCATTCACGACGGGGTCTGTTGAAGCTGGTAGGTAGTCGAAAACAACTATTGAAGTACCTAAAGAAAAAGAACATTAATAAGTACCGTTCTTTGATCGCTGATTTGGGAATCCGTAAGTAATTCCTGGCCAGTGCTTCACAGTGAATTTGCTTTCTGTGAAGTTCCAACGAATAGGTCTCACGCAAATTATCTCAGTCTTATCAGCGGATATTGCAACCAAACGATTCTATGAAAAAAATTCAAATCGATTATTTTGGGAAAACCCTAGTCCTGGAAACCAATCGGATCGCAAAACAAGCCAATGGCTCTGTTTATATTACCTACGGAGATACATCTGTTCTCGTAGCAGCTACAGCTCAAAAGGAAAACACAAGCTTGGGATTCTTCCCACTGACTTGTGCTTATCAAGTTCGAGCTTACTCACAAGGTAAGATCCTGGGTGGTTTCGTAAAAAGGGAACGAATGCCCTCAGAGATGGAAATCCTGGCCTCTCGTGCCATGGACCGTCCCCTACGACCTCTCTTTGACGAGAATTTCTCAGCAGAGACTCAAGTCATTGCGACTGTTGTCAGTTATGATAACACCTCCAATCCTCAGGCTGCTGCTCTTTTGGCTGCCTCAACGGCTCTTTTGATCTCGGATATTCCTTATGAGACTGCCATTGCTGGTGTCACTGTAGGTCGAGTCAATGGTGAGTTCATGGTCAACCCATCTCCAGCACAGCTGGAAGAAAGTGACCTGGACCTATACCTGGTTGCCAAGGAAGACGCGATTGTCATGGTAGAAGCCGGAGCTCAGAAGATCTCCGAAGAAGTCATGCTGGAAGCTCTGGCTTTTGGTCATGAAGCCATCAAGCCTTTGCTTAAGCTACAGGAAGAGTTCCGCAAATTAGTGGGCGTTAAAAAGCGAAAAGTTGAAAAGCCTGTTGTGAACAAAGAAGTCGGCAAAGCCGTTAGCAAATTTGCTGACCGCAAGCTGAAAAAAGCGTTGACTACAGCCGATAAAAAAGAACGCTCTCTCGCTCTTGATAAAATCAAGGCCGATACAGTGGAAGCTTTGGTGACGGAAGAGTCTGGCTTTGAAGCCAGTGAAGTGAAGGGTGCTTTGAGTGATCTGAAGAAAAAGATCATTCGAGAGAATATCCTGAAAAAAGGCCCTCGTATTGACGGACGAAGCAACACAGAAATTCGCTCCATCAGCAGCGAATTAGGCCTCTTGCCAAAAGCTCACGGTTCCGCCCTGTTTACTCGTGGTGAGACTCAAGCTTTGGTAGTTGCCACTCTGGGAACTAAAGATGACGAGCAAATGGTGGATGATCCTTCAGGACTCCATTTCAAGCGCTTCTATCTCCATTACAACTTCCCTGCTTATTGCGTAGGTGAAGTTCGACGACTTGCCGCTCCAGGGCGACGAGAAATCGGACATGGAAATCTAGCTGAACGCGGCCTGAAGCCTGTTATGCCTTCCAAAGAGAAGTTCCCTTATACCATTCGTATCGTTTCTGAGATCACTGAATCCAATGGATCTTCATCCATGGCCAGTGTTTGTGGCGGTTCTTTGGCCATGATGGAAGCGGGTGTTCCTCTATCCGAAGCCGTTGCCGGTGTCGCTATGGGAATGGTTTCCGACAAGAAGAATAACGTGATCTTGTCAGATATCCTGGGTGATGAAGATCACGTAGGTGATATGGACTTCAAAGTCATCGGTACTGCCCAAGGCATTACAGCACTGCAGATGGACATTAAGATCGATGGACTTTCCATGGATCTACTGAAAGAAGCTCTGTTGCAAGCGAAAGAAGGAAGACTGCACATTCTGCAGGAGATGGCTAAGTCCATCGAATCTTCTCGTGAAAACATTGCCGGAAACGCTCCACGTTTCATCCAGTACAAGATCTCTCCTAACAAGATCCGTGATCTGATCGGACCTGGTGGAAAGATCATCAAAGGTATCCAGGCTGAAAGTAAAGCCAAGGTAGAAGTGGATGATGCCGGAGTCGTGAATATTTCTTCCGCTAATCAGGAAAGTGCTGAAAAAGCTCTGGCTCTGGTTCGAGAAATGACTCAGGAAGTGGAAGTTGGTACGATCTACGATGGTAAGGTTGTCAAGGTTGTAGACTTTGGAGCTTTCGTTGAGGTACTGCCTAATACTCAAGGTCTGGTTCACGTTTCCGAAATCGCTAAAGAGCGAGTCGAAAACGTTGAAGATGTCTTGAATGAAGGTCAGATGATCAAAGTAAAAGCCATTGGCTTTGACAAGCGAGGAAAATTGAAGCTGTCCATCAAGGCCACTCTTTAATTATCCAAGCAGTCTAAAGAAATGCAACAGCCCCATTTTTTGGGGTTGTCTTTTCTCTCAGGAAAGACTAGTGTTCGTGTTTCCTTGCTAAACAGCCCCCAAAGCTGTTTAGCTGCTGTCCCCATAGTTTAGCTGGATAAAACAGTGGATTCCTAATCCTCAGATCCAGGTTCGAGTCCTGGTGGGGACACCAGCAATATCAAAGACCTACAGACAATCCCTCTCAAAATACCCCCTTTTTAAATTCGCAATTCATTAAATATCCCACAGTTCATTAGGCATTCCATGCTAAGTTTTTGTCAAATCTATCATTTATCAAAATAGATTAATTTTGCCTCTAATACCGCAATTTACGGAAATTTGCATACCAAGATTATAACTAATCCATTAGGCATCAAATAACTAGCTCCAAGGGGTTCTACTAAGTGTTCCACCTTTCCTTGATCTTCATTTAGTTGCCATTTTTTGACTCTTCTTACTCTAGCTTCCTGGCCCCCTACCGGAAAACTCCATTTAAAAGATCTCATACAAAAGACTCTGGATTATTTATTTCAATTACGTTATTTTCTACAAGGTGAATCCCAGTTATTTGCCCTAATAATTTGGCAATTATTAGGGTACTCACCAAATACCCAATCTATCTCTCATACGTAAGAGAGGACTGTGATACTTTAAAAAATAGAAAAAATGAAATCAAAATCGAAAGGTGAGGTTCATCTTGAGAAATCAAGAGATGAAATAGACCGTGCAGAAAAAGAAATTAGAGAGAAACAGAAATTTATCGATTATCAAGTCAGAGCATTCCCAATTTCAGTAATTGTTGAAAAATTTAAAGATCTTACTGATGAAGATGGTGAGCTAATTGAAAAAAGTGAGCTATTTATACCGGATAACCACCGGGGGTTTGTTTGGAATACTAAACTGCAGTCTAAATTTATAGAGTCTATTCTGCTTGACCTTCCAATTCCATTTTTATTTGTCGCTGATATTTATGATGAGGGTGAAGAAAATGAGGGAAGAATTGAAATCATTGATGGAGCACAAAGGATACAGACCATTTCTTCTTTTTTGAATGGAGAGTTAGTCTTAGATAATCTTAAACAGTTGGAAACATTAAATGGGTTTAGATTCCAGGACTTGCCCAAGGCAAGGCGGTTTCGTTTTAATAGAACACCCTTAAGAATGATTGAACTCAGGGGAACAGCGGATAAAGAGGTACGACAAGATATTTTTGAGCGGATCAATATCAGCGGTGTAATGTTTTCAAAAATGGAAATAAGAAAATATAGTATAGGGGGAAAACTTCATGATTTAATCCAGCGCTGTGCTGAGTCCCCCTTGTTTAAGGAGGTTTGTCCTATTAGTGAAACTCGAGCAAAAAGACAAGAGGGACCAGAGCTAGTTTTACGTTTTTTTGCATACACAAATAATTATTTAAACTTAAAAAAATCAGTTGTGGATTTTCTTGATGATTACCTTAAAGCAGGAAACGAACTTTCCGATACAAGCATCGACAAAATGGAAAAAGAGTTTATTCAAGTTTTAGAATATGTAAAGAAATATTTTCCTTCTGGATTTAGTAAATCAGAAACAAATCGCTCTGTTCCCCGCATCCGGTTCGAAGCAATAGCAGTTGGAGTAACGCTAGCTTTTAGAAAGGCCTCAAAACTTAAATCCCCAAACTTAGACTGGTTAACAGATACAGAGTTTTTAAATCATACTCGCTCAGATGCAAGCAATTCTGCTCCCAGAGTTCAGGGACGTATTGAGTATGTTCGCGATCAATTACTTTCATAGAGCTAAGAGACACCAAATATGTTGGACTCAAAAAATGATATTTTGACTCATCAAAGTGAAAGTAATGAAAATAGTGATAGTTTCCGAACAACGGTTAAGAGCATCGATGATACAAGGTGCTATTTCGAAGAAAGAATTGATGAGGTGAATGAATTCTTTAAGTACCTCGAAATTTTATCTGACCGAAAAACAAAAATAATTCAGTCTGATAAAAAGGTTCATATTGAGGGTGACTTTCTGGCGATCTTAAAATCAAATGGAATTTTGTTATTATACAACCTGATTGAATCCACCGTCAGATTTCTCATTGAAAATATTTTTCATGATATCTCTATTAGGCAGTGTCATTTTGATGAGTTGAATTCTGTTTTTAAGGAAGCAATTTTTAAAAATTTGAAGGATATTTCCCCTGAAAACTCTATTAAAAGACTCCTAAACGTATCATTTGATATTATTCAATTAGGCTGTAATCCAAAAAAAGATTTTTCTGGGAACATCGATATTCGGAAAATCAAAGAGATTGGTAAAAAATATGGAATTATTTTCCGGTTCCAGTCCCTTGAAGCTGATCCTAATTTCTCCAGTGAGTTCAAACAAAATCTTCAGACGGTGAAAATAAAGAGGAATGACTTAAGCCACGGTAATTTGACTTTTATCGAGTGTGGTAAAGGAACTTCTTTGGAAAAACTAAATCAATATAGGCAAAGTACTGAGTCTTCATTAAGATCACTTTTCGGTGAAATTGAAAATTATATTTGTGAACAGGGGTATCTGAAAGAGAATAAGTAAAATAATAGCGATTGATCTTTTTTGTGGCGTAGGAGGTCTTACACATGGTCTGAATCAGGCAGGTATTAAAGTCTTCATGGGAATGGATCTTGATCAGGATTGTCGATATGCATTTGAAGCTAATAATGGCAATGCTAAGTTTATCCATAAGGATATAAGAACTTTGACTGCAAAAGAGGTGAAACCATACTTTTCAGAGCAGAGTAAAAGTGCTGGTAGGGTGTGCCCCTTGTCAGCCTTTTTCAACACATATACAAAAATCGTTCTAAGGATGATAAATGGAATTTGCTACTTGAATTCCTAAGAATCGTCCAAGGTATTTCGCCAACTATCATATCAGTTGAGAACGTACCACAAATCATGAAGTATAATATTTTTCAGGAGTTTATAACAGAGCTTAAGAATCTTGACTATTTTGTAAGCCATCAAGTTGTCAATTGTCCTGAGTATGGAGTTCCTCAAAATCGCAAACGAATGGTACTTCTGGCATCGAAGTTAGGGCCGATTAGCCTTCTCCCTCCTACCCATACAAAAGAAAACTACATCAATATTTCAAGTATCCTTAAAGGACTTCCCCAAATAGGTGCTGGCGAAGTGTGTGAGACAGATCCTTTGCATATCGCTTCGAAATTATCTGAATTGAATTTGAAGCGAATCAGAAAGTCTAAACCTGGAGGAAGTTGGAGAGACTGGGAGGTAGAATTACAATTAAAGTGTCATCAAAAAAAATCAGGAGAAAGATACGGCTCAGTCTATGGTAGAATGTCCTGGGATGCACCAGCACCGACAATTACAACTCAATTCCATACTTATGGAACGGGTAGATTTGGACATCCAGAACAAGACCGTGCTCTTACAATTCGTGAAGGTGCTTTGATTCAAACATTTCCTCTTTCTTACAAATTCATCAGAGAACTATAAAAATTAATAAATGAGTGAAAATATTAATCAATACTATTAAGTACCTGCTAAACTTTAAATAGTTGAATTTGGCTCAAATTCTCTCTTCTAGCCTCTTTCTTTGCTTATTTGCAGCTCAGATCGTTCATAGTCCAATTTGTTATCGTTTTATTATTTTAGTTTATCCTAATTTTATTAATGTAACATAATATTGGTTTATTTGTTTTCTTCTCTATTTTAGGCTCTTTTTTGATTATATTCATCTTCAAGCATGCCCCTCATCCTGTTAAGTTCTTAGGCTTATTAGGCGTACTACTTTTCTTCCCATTGTTCTTATTATTTCCTTAGTTTATTTTACTCCATCTGCTATTGCAACATTTATTTCTACAATTATTGCTTAAATTTATCTCTAGCCTCTTTGCTTAAATCTTCACCCTCAAATTCTTTCAAACCTGACAACCCTTTCATTTCTTAAGGAGCCTAGTGTTCTCTATTAAACCCTTCTTTAGTTCTTTTCATTTGTAACTTATTTATATAAAAATAATAATCATAAATTTAAAATAAAATTCTTTATTATTTTTCTT
>NVSR01000021.1 GCA_002401295.1 SAR324 cluster bacterium
CCAAAACTACAGTTCTCCACAGAATCTATTGTTTTGAGGTTACAACAAACCGTTTCCTCCGAAGCCACAGGACATTCGCCTGCAATCATTTTATCGGATTGTTTGCTATGTAGCTTTGTATTTTGCCTGATCTCAGGTTTTGATAAACCTTCCGGAGGATAAGTTTTAGGATTTTTCTTCAACGAATCCAACAGACAATTCAGATTTTTCAACAAGTGCTTCTTGAGTTGCTTGCCCTCTAGATTAGATAGTCCTACCTGCCTTGCCCACCACTCTTGTAAATCCGTCTCTCCCCACATTGAAAGATCGCGCTGTGCCTCCAATACCTGCCGAAAGTCCTGAAAGGTAAACCTATGCTGGATTGCCAGCTTTTCCAGGAATTCCTGGAAATTCTGAGGTAACTTTTTAAAAAGTTTCTGATTTTTAAACGATGCGATTTTTTCGGTATAATCCATTTCCTATTTATCAACTAACGGTTATCGGTTATCGGTTGCCGGTTACTATTAACCGTTCACTGCCAGCCGACAGCCATCAACCTATTCTTTACTGACCCCAGCGGAGCTAAAAGTAGCCATCTCATTATAAATTTTAATGGAGGCGTCAATCAAAGTCATAGCTAATGCGGCCCCAGTACCTTCACCCAAACGCATTTGCAGATCAAGGATCGGTTCCACCCCAAATTTATTAAGGAAGGTCTGATGCCCCGCTTCTTGAGATTTGTGACTGAAAAAGAGGTAATCCTCTACAGATGGGTTCAATTTGCAAGCAACCAAAGCGGCTGCGGAAGAGATAAAACCATCCACCACCAAGGGGAGTTTGCAAGCAGCGGCGCCTAAAATCAATCCACAAATACCAGCAATTTCTAATCCTCCGACTGCTGCCAGTGCTTCCAATGGGTTAGATAAGCTTGATGCATTGACCTTGAGTGACTTTTTAATCACACCAATTTTGTGCTTTAGAACCTCATCATTGATCCCGGTACCTCGCCCTGTAATCTCCTCAACTTCACAAGGGAGTAAAGCAGCAAAAAGAGCGGAGGAAGGAGTTGTGTTGGCGATCCCCATCTCACCTGTGCCAATTAAGAGAGCGCCTTCCTCTTTAGCCGCTTGTGCCAACTCAATACCAACCCAAAGAGCTTTTTCCGCCTCTTCTACTGACATAGCAGGCCCTTGAGCCATATTGTCTGTCCCCGCCTTGATTTTCTTCTGAATCACTCCAGGAAACTCCACGGGCACTGCAACACCCATGTCAATCACCCGAATTTCAGCTCCCGCGTGTTTTCCCAGTACATTTACCGCCGCTCCACCCATTGCAATGTTAGCCACCATTTGTGGGGTAACTTCCTGAGGAAAAGCAGAAACACCTTCCGCAGCAACACCATGGTCTCCTGCAAAGGTAAAAATAATCTTCTTGCCGATTTTCGGCTGACTGGATTGAGAGGCCAGGCAAAACTGAGTCACCAGCTGTTCCAGCTTACCCAAACTACCCGGTGGTTTAGTCAAATCATTCAAATGGTCTATGATGTCAGTTTCTATCGAACGATCAACGGGCTGGATACTTTCTACAAGGGCTTGGATTTTTGCATTCATTTTTATCCTTTAATAGACATGGGGATTCCACTGACAACAAAGAATACCTGGTCAGCTAATTTTGCGGCTTCCTGGTTCAATCGTCCCGCTTCATCACGAAATTTACGGGAAAGAGCATTTAAGGGAACAATACCCATTCCAACCTCATTGGTAACCAGGATCAAATCACAAGGTGGGGACTTCAATAGATCTAAAAACGCTTGAACCTCAGGATAGTTTTCCTCAGCATCCGGATGAAAATACATTAAATTGCTCATCCATACAGTCAAGCAATCAATGAGAACGACCTCTACCGTAGAAGGGAGTTGCCCCAGAGCTGCAACCAGGTCTCTCGGCTCTTCCAGAGTTAAGAATCGATCCTGCCTCTCTGCTTGATGCTTTTGAATACGATCTTCCATTTCCGGGTCAAAGGCCTGAGCTGTAGCTAAAAAAGCTTTATGCTGATACTGATCCGCTAACTCAAGAGCATGACGGCTCTTACCGCTACGAGCACCTCCGGTGACTAAAGTAATTTTATTTTTCACGGTACTATATTTTTATTTGAGGTTTAAAGAGAGATCATCAAAACAAGAACAACATAGTTGAAATCACAAGGATAACTGATAATATGGCGGCCTGGTGAATTAACTGCATCGCCATTTTTAAGTGTTCCGGGGTTAAATCCGACTCCACCTCTCCCATCCAGGGTTTTTCCACAGTACCAAAAGGATAAATGACAGGCCCACCCAACTTGATTCCCAGCGCACCCGCGACAGCACTTTCCGTATGTCCGGCATTCGGTGATTTATGTTGAAAACGGTCACGCCATCCAATTTTCCATGCCTGCGATGCGTTGCCTCTCTTCATTAAACTAGCCAAAGTAATCAAGGGAATTCCCAATCTTGCGGGGATCCAATTCATCCAATCATCCACTTTGGCACTAGCTTTGCCAAAAAACTCATAGCGAAGGTTACGATAACCAACCATAGAATCCAAGGTATTTGTAATCCGATAGGCAATAATCCAATACATGCCCCCCTCAAGAGGTGAGAGGTTTAAGAAACTATGAAACCAAGCCCCCATCATAAAAAAGAAAATCGGTGAGAAAAAACCATCCACAAAATTTTCCGCCACACTCTCTATCCCCGCACGGATAACTCCAGCTTCATTCAGTTGCTTGGCATCTCGGCCCACAATCATCTGTACAGCATTCCTTGCCTGGGACAGATTTGGGAGCTGTAAAGCATCGTAAATTCTTTTGCCGTGGACTTGTAGATCTTTTGCCGCAATACAAGAATAAATAAGGAAAACATCAATACCCCACACCAATGGTTCCGGCAAAAAAGACAACAAATTATATCCACTGAGGAAGAGGAAATACATACTGCCTAAAAGCAAAAGTCCCCCACCAAAACCGGACAAGCCAAGGTAAAAGAGTAAAGACTCTATCTTTTGAATGGTGTTTCCAATCAGACGAACGGGATGAAAGGGGTAGACCGGATCTCCAATCAAAAAATCTAGCAGTACTGCGACACTCAAAATAACACAGCACTGGATTATGGGGTCTTGCAATAAAATCATCATGCTAAAAAAATAGGGAATCCCATATAGGAGCGTGGGAGTGAGAAAAATTAACTAATAACCACTAATCGCTAACTGATAACCGTGATTGGTTAAAAATATGCAATAATTTCGTATTTTCGTCAGGTGTGCGAATAGCAAAACGGAAAAAATTAGCTTCCAATCCCTTAAAATTCCGACAATCTCGCACATAAAGTCCTTGTGAGAGCAAATCGGCAAGCAAATCATCCAAATTTTCTGTACCCTTCCACTGGGCTAAGAAAAAGTTGGCTGTTGAAGGGTATAAATGAATTCCCGGGTTATTTCGACATTGATCCTGAATACGTTTTCTCTCTTGGGAAATCATCTTTCGCAATTTCGCTTCATAATCCTCACAATGGGCCAATTGCAAGGCGGCTTTTTCCGCTACCCGATTGATACTCCAAGGCTCTTTTTGCTCTCTCAGTCGCTGAATTGTTTCTTCCGCACCGATCACGCAGCCCAAACGCAATCCTGGCAGGGCATAGAACTTGGTCAAAGATTGAAACACTAAAATATTAGGACGAATACGATCTTGCCTGGCGAGTGTCTTCTCTTCATGATTTTCCAGAAAATGGATGAAAGCCTCATCGATCAATAGCCATTTTTGGGGAAAACGATCTGCCAAGTCCAAAATCCACTGGGGGTCATAAAAGGTTCCTGTGGGATTATTCGGATTCCCTAAAATGAGTGCATCCACAGAGCCCAATACTCTTTCCACCTCCTCCAAATCCGGTGCAGCAAAAGCATTTTCAACCTGCAAGGGTAAATGGACAATTGAAGCCCCAGCTACACGACTAGCCCGTTCATAATCAAAAAAGGAAGGTGTGATAATCCCTACTTTCTTAAATCCCAAAACTCTGGGGACAAGATAAATGCATTCGATCGAACCATTTCCCGGTAGAATATATCGTGGATCTAACTGAAAATGTTCCTCATACAGTGTTAAAAGACCTTGTCCCTCTATGGTCGGATATTGCCCAATTTCAGCACTTAGCTCATTCCAAATTCGAAGCAGTGGTTCAGGAACGCCTAAAGGGCTGATATTAACACTGAAGTCAATGACTTCCCGCGGGGTTATCCCTAAGCGTTGAAAATCTAACGTCGGCACACCACCGTGAATGTGTTTCATACTAATCTCTTAATTAAGCTGAGGATTTTAGTAGGTCGGAGTAAGCGCAGCATCTCCGATTTAAAAATGTCGGACTCGTCGCTCCGCTCCTTAGTCCGACCTACATGAGAGGGATATTTTTTTCCAAGTCCCTAAGGTCTAATAACTGGCTGATGGCATCAATATCGAGGTGCTTTTCAAAATGCACCGCTAATAAATCATATTGACGGTCTTTAAAGTCCCCCCAGTTTTCTGTGGATGGGGTTGCATCAGAGGGCAAGATGTTGGGTTGAACCTTATTAAGCAGCTTTCTTCTCAACCCGGGGCTGTCAAAGAGCCCGTGAAAATAGGTCCCCCAAATTTTACCGTCATAACTCCGAACCCCATCAAAATGGTTTTTACTCTCTTCATTCTGAGACTGGACCTGGATCAAAGGCTGAAAATTTCTTTGTCCACGAGTAATACCCATGTGGATTTCATAACCTTCCACCTGCTCTTGATTTTCGAGAAAGATTCCCTTTGAACGGGATAAAGTTTTTCTCTCTTCCAGGGTGGTTTCAATTTCCAGCAATCCAAGCCCTATAGATTCTCCCACTTCTCCTTCAACTCCGAGTGGATCATGAATGCGTGTACCCAGAATCTGATATCCACCACAAATCCCTCCCAGATGACCTCCATCCCGAGCATATTCCACGAGTTGTGCCGCCCAACCTGTATCCTTCAGCCACTGAAGGTCACTGCGAGTATTCTTCGAACCGGGAATGATGACTAAGTCATAGTCATACAAGTCTCTAATACGTTTTAAGTAATGCAAGGTAACGTTGCTTTCTTTTTCCAGGGGAGCAAAATCCGTATAATTGGAAATATGAGGAAGACGCAGCACGGCAATATTAATTCGATCTTTCGTCAGTGGTTCTTTAGGGTCAGTAACCGCATCCAGAGGCACACCATCTTCCGAATCAATTTCAATATTTTCAAACTGATGCACTAATCCATAAACCGGAAGTTGGGTCTGTTCTTCAATGTATTGAATACCATCCTGAAAGAGTTCAGCATGGCCCCTAAACCGATTAATAATGACTCCCTTAACGGCACTTTTGTCTTCCGGGGGGATTACAGCCAAGGTCCCAATAATCTGAGCAAAAACACCACCTCGATTGATGTCACCAACCAAGATAACCGGGGCTCCAACAGCATTGGCTATTTTAAAGTTCACAAAGTCCCGGCTCCTTAAATTCACTTCACCGCAAGAGCCAGCTCCTTCCATGATGATCAGGTCATAGTTATCTCGTAATCGCTCCAAACTCTCTAAAGACTTTTGGAATAGAGCTTCCGTACTCTTGTAATAATCCTTGGCATTCCGATTACCGATCACCTTGCCGTGAACCACTACTTGAGAACCGATATCCGTATTCGGTTTTAGCAATACCGGGTTCATATCAACATGTGGCTCAACTCCCGCCGCTTCAGCCTGAACTACTTGAGCCCTCCCCATTTCCCCACCCTCTCGAGTGATGTAGGAGTTATTGGACATATTTTGTGCTTTAAAAGGAGCTACCCGATACCCCCGTTGCCGGAAGATACGGCAGAGTGCTGTGGCAACAATGCTTTTCCCTACATCCGAACCGGTACCCAAAATTGATAGGCAAACAGCTTTAGGTCTTGTCATAACTTCCTCAAATAGATTTCTCTTCCTTCCAGTTTGCCTTCACAATGAACCACTAAACCTTAGGCACTCCCAAATACTACAAACCTAGAAAACTAGGCAGGCATAAAATAGCCACTTCGATCAATTCGCATGAGGCACCTAAAATATCCCCAGTAATTCCACCAACTCGCCTCACTGCCCAATAAGCCATCAGACGGCATAAAACCCAACCGACAAGGAGGGCGAGCACACCAATGGCTCCCAAGATCCAATACAAAACAAAAGAAGCACCCACAAAAGCAATCAGCCAGTGAATCTTTTTAGCATCTTGCACAAAGCTGGAAGCAGTGCCTTCTTTCCTGGCATAGGGAAACCAAACAGCCAAATCAACTTGAATTGTTCGAGAAATCAAATAAGCAGCTAAAATCCAAAGCAGCTGTCCCTGATTGATGATCCCCACAAAAGCAATCCATTTGGCCAATAGGACCATCACCAAAGCAATGACTCCATAACTCCCCAAAAAGGAGTCTTTCATAATGGCCAAGGTACGTTCCCGCTCATGACCACCCCAAAAACCATCGGCCCAATCTGCTATTCCATCCAGATGCAGACCTCTAGTTAATAAGGCACTAAGAATAACCAATAAAACACCGATGCCCTCTGCCCAAATTGCCACATTAAAAGTGGTTGCTAGCAGCCCAAATCCCCATACTAGAAATACTAAAACGCCTCCTAACAAGCCTCCAACGAATGGAAACCAGGGAATCGTGTCAGCAAAATGTTGGGTATCCCTTCCGGGAGTGGGWATGGCGGTCAGAGTTCGGATGGCAGTAACCAGTCCCCGAAACATTRTGCCTCTTATTCGTTRCGATGTTGAGATAAACCGGTGGCCGGTCTAGCAATAGATTTGATGTTGAAGGTAGCTTGGCAGGAAATTCTACTGAAAGGCAAAGATAGATAAGCACACATCGGTCATTCTCCTTTTCCACGAGGATTGATGATTAGTTGGAAGTTCTGACTTATCACCTCATTGAGGCAAATTACAGTTGCGGGCCAGTGAGGGGATTTCACCCTGCTTCATCCATCGATAAATTAAATAAACAACTGAACTTTAGAGAAAAAAGCTTTATCCGTCAAGAAATTGCGTGTTCCTTGGCTCTCCCTTTCCAGTATTGGAGGAGCCTAAATTTCATACCATCTCCTGACTTTCGGCTCCTTCCCAGTTCGGATCATCCTCATGCTCCATGAGGAATTTTCGCTTAGGTACATTGTACTTGGTATCTAAATATAAAAATTTAATGGAGGCAAAGAAGGGACTATGATCAAAATCTCCTGGAACAATATGACTATAGTGTTTTTTGAGATGGGATATTAATTCCACATAATCCTGCACAGAACGGATTTTCCTTACTTTGGTCCTCCCCTTGGGTTTACGAAACCTAAGAGATGGTGTGATGGGGTAATGGGCTTTCTGAAATCCGTGTGCGATCATTCCGGAACAGATATAATAATTCTCAAATTTCGTGTCGCCCCCAATATAGAGTTTTGTATCCGGTCGAAACTTGGAATACCAATATTTGAAAAAGAGTTTTTCAATATTCTCCAAGTTGTACTGGGGTTGGGTTTTCAGCATATGCTCCATATGTCGCATGACAACTCTTTTCCCTCTGGGCCCCAACATCACCGGGCGGCAAATACGCAGATCCAAATGAATGTATTTATCAATCGGACACAGTAAAACGCCCTCAGGATCCGCTTCAATAAGTTCCCCCTTGCCGCGATAAAAAGCGGCATGACTGTAAGGGGATTGAGTCAAAGTTTGAATCATGCGGCTCACCCTCTGATTGCCACGCACTAATAGAACATCACAGGGCTTAGCTACCTCCAGGAAACGCTTACGCTTGTAAGCAATCAAAGCAGCCTCTTCTTCAATAGAACCTAACAGAGGTTGCGCCGATTCGTAGCCCGGTATGATCTCCATCAAGTAGTCGATCATTTTCGCATAAATGATATCCTTGATAATGGCAGGAGAAAGCTCTTTCCCTAATTCATTGATACTATCAAAAAGCCTAAAAACGGCCTTATCAAAAAGGGGATTACTGCCGTCCAAAAGTTTCCGGTTCAAAAGCTTTCGCAGATTATCAGGGTCAAAAAATGATTGAATTCCAGGGGCTTTCATTGCATCACTCACGATAAAGAAGACTCAATTCAGTCCATTGATGACTCTTCGCTTAATTCATCAGACTCATGACTTAGAAAGTATTCAGTATAGCAAAATTCTCTTTGGGATTAAAGATGTTTCTCAAAGAAGAGAGTAACTTAAAGGATCCCCTTGATTCTTTGCTTGTCTTTTTTCCCATGCCTATGTTGCTCTGAAAAAAGCAGGGGGACTTCCCCTATACCTAGAATCCTGGCTTGCTCCAAGGACTCAATTTCATATGACCCATTGAGAAGTGCTCCAATGACTGATTTTTGGAAACGAAAAACATTAGACGAGATGACCCCAGAGGAATGGGAGTCTTTATGCGATGGCTGTGGGGTTTGCTGCCTGCACCAGATTGAAGATGAAGATACGGGGACTTTGTATTCCACCTGGGTGGGCTGCCAGTACCTGGACACTAAAGCCTGTCGCTGCACTCGCTATCAAGAGAGGAGTGAGTTAGTCAAAGGATGCGTGACCTTAACTCCCGAACTTTCCCGTAATCTTTATTGGATTCCCCCCACCTGCGCCTACCGCTTGCTGGCAGAGGGCAAACCCTTGCCGGAATGGCATCCTCTGGTCAGCGGAGATCCCGAAAGTGTGCATGAAGCCGGGATTTCAGTACAAGACAAAGTGATTCCGGAACAATCTATCAACCTGGAGAACCTCACAGACTACGTCATTGACGACGACGATGATGAGGATGAGGATGAAGAAGAGGAGGAAGGGGAGGAAGAGGAATAAAACTGAGGCGCTCTCTTTTCCAAAAATGCCAGTTTGCCTTCCTTGTGATCGTCACTGGCAAAGGACTCTTCAATAATCCGATTGGCTTGCTCCATGGACTCTGCATTGAGTCCCTGCTGTCCCATTCGGTTCAGAATGAACTTATGCCCTCTTAATGAGAGAGGAGAAAGACGTCCTATTTCTCCTGCCAAATCATAAACCGCACCCTGTAATTCCTCGGGTGGCAAAATCTGATCCAAGGCACCAAATTTATCCAGTTGTGGTGCCGTGAAAGCTCTGCCTGTATAAATCATTTTTTTGGTATTAGCCAAACCAATTACATTCTTAACCCTTTCCAATCCTGCAACCGAGTAAACCACACCAATCTTTGCCGGGGGCATGCACATTTTTACATGGCTGGCAGCATAGCGGAAATCACAAGCAAAAGCTAATTCACAACCACCTCCATAGACAGAGCCATTCAACATGGCAATGGTAGGAAAAGGAAAAGCTTCAATAGCCTGGACCGCAACATCCAAAGGTTTTTTCGTGGCGAACTCCTTCGCCTCGGGTGAACCTGCTGTAGGGATTCGTGAGATATCATAACCCGCGGAAAAAAAGCCCTCTCCTTCCCCCTTTAAGATCAAGATAATTGTTTGTGACTCCTGCTCATATTTCTGCAAGGTATCAGCCAACTCCAGCAACATTTCTGGAGTCAATGAATTCTTTTTTTCAGGACGATTGAAACTGATTTCCAGTAGATGCTCTTTTTCGGTAACTAATAGGTCAGCCATAAAATTTTCTGGTCTCGTGGTTAGCTTCGTAACAACTCCCCCCACTTAAGCTTCGCTATAGGCAGAGAATTCTCTTAGTCATGTTAAATTCTGCAACACTTTTTTCTTCGAAACCGGTATTTTCTGAATTCTGATTCGCCAAAAGCTCCATGCCAGCAGGATTAATGTCAAAAAACGAACTGAATTTAGGAAAAGATAAGGATGGGCGGAGAAAAAACTTCCACCACTATTCGGGTCAAAGGGCATATCAACAACCCACTGCCCTTTCTTCCAAAAAGGAGATATAAAGGCAAAACGTCCATTTGGCAAAACGATGGAGGAGGAACCATTATAGACGACATGAATCACCTGAACACGATTTTCCACAGCTCGTAATGTGGTAGAACTCCGATGTTGCGCCGCTTGCGCTCCCTTTCCATACCAGCCATCGTTACTTTGCACGAGGATTACCTTAGCCTTCCCCTCATCACCAATTTTGCCTGCTACAAACTGACTGAACATAATTTCGTAACAAATAGCTGGCGTTATCCTCATCCCACCGGTCAAAAAGATTTTATTCTCATCCCCCGGTATAATGGAGACAGGCAGTCCATTTTTTTGTGCCCAATCATTAAACCGGTTTAAAAGGGGAATATATTCTCCAAAGAGTACCAACTTTTGCTTATGATAGATCCCTCCCAAATGTCCCTTTTCAGTCATCCAAATGGAACTGTTACGGAATAGTTTTTGCCCTTGCTGTCGTTCTACCATCTGATCATGAAAAATGATGGGAATATTCAGCTCTTTGGTTGCCTTTAAGAGAGCCTTTCGAATCTTGCTATCATAAAAAAATCCCAGAAGATTTCCCTCCGGCCAAACAATCAAATCCGGTTTCTGAGAGCGCATTTTTTGGCTCATGCCCATTTCCATGGGGTAGTAGTAACTATAGCCGGGCTTCGGAGCAACACTGTTCAAGGAGGGGCGACGATTGGGTTGTACTATACCAATCTTTTTATCACTCCACTCATTGACTTTCTGATCCCAAACAGCCAGAGACTGCCAACCATACCCGAACCAGGCTGCCAATAAAAGGAGTGGCAGGATCAAAGATTGGAAACCGGACTTCTGACGAACCGCTTTCAGCAAAGAGTATCCCGTAATATTTGCCAGAGCGATGATAAAATCCATTCCTTCAGTCCCCACAAAGCTCATCCCCTGTAAAGTCAGAGGTAACTCTGCCGTAGCATTCGCCAGATTAAAAAGGAAGAGACTAGGAAATAGAGACCAGCAGGTGACGGTTACCATCGGAAAAATTAGTACCGGTGGGATTCTAGAATGTTTTTTCAACCAAGTAAAAACAAGGAAAATCAAGGCAAATAGCTGAGCAGAGTAAAAACCATATGCCAGCCAAATTAAATAATTTAGTGGCCGTGGAATCTCCATGAAATGCTCTGCCACATAACCCAGCCAGATATAACCTCCGCAAACTAAAACCATGCCACTCAGTGTAGTGAGCCAATAAACTTCACGGTACCCACGATTCTCGATCGCAAAGAATAAGGGGATGAAACCAAACCAGATCAGCTCAGAGTAATTAAAAGCAGGGAATGCGAGCATCAGCAATACTCCTGACAAGAGTGCTAATGCTGTGGTGGGGAGGTTCTTTTTTTGTAAGAGATAACTCATGAGAACTAGGTTGAGGACATAGAAAGGGACTAATAACGTACAGAGTAACCTTCAGGAATCTCAGAAAAGCCTACCTCTTCTGCTTTGCCAGGTGTGAACTCAGTGATCACTAGTTTGATTGAAGTTTTTTGCTTGAGGTCTTCCAGTAAGATGATCTTGGGGAAGAGCACCCCCTGATAGAGTTTCCATTTTTTATAACGAACCTTCAGATGACTCCCCATAGTTTTTTTCGTCACTTCCTTGGGCTGAAGGCCCTCATAAACGAATTGCAGCTCATTACTAATATTAGAAATTTCTCGCCCCCAAAGAATCTCCAAAAACTCACTGACTTCTAAATCCATCATTTCAGGGATTCTCTTACGATTTTCCCTGTTATTTCGCAAGTCATAGAAGATCTTTTGATCACGATCCATAATTTGAATTTTAATTGGATCCATATAATTGATGAGCAGTTCTCCTCCCAAAGGATGGTAAGCAGTAAATCTCATCTGATTCTGAGCGGTGATAATAATACTACAAGATCCACTTTGATTAACAGTCGAACTCTTAATTTGAATTTTACAGCGAGCAATATAGTCCAGATTAATGGCCTGAACTTGGTAGGCCTTCAACTGCTTTATCTCCCTTTGCAAATCCAACGTAGGAGCAGGGCGAGCTTGACATCCCACAAAGAGTACCAAAAAACTGTAGAAAAAAAATCGCCATTTGAGGGCACTATACTGCGGTTGAGTAGGCACGGATTACACTGTAATATTATAGGTTTATAATTCTATTCACTTCCCATATCGAAACGATCAAACTGTACATACTTGTTGCTAATCTTCTTCCAACTCAGGCAGTGTCTCACAAAACAAAAGCTGACCACTATTTTTTTTAATCTGATGCAACTCACGAACTAAAAACTTCACGCAAGTTTGCACTTCCGAGGAGTTCCAAGTCCTTTCCGGCAGTAGATGCAAAAAATGATACAAAGGCTCGTAATAAAACCCGGAATTGGGTCCTGTCAGAGGGACTTCATTGTAGATAGTCGTGCCATTTTCTGTTTCCACTTCACGGCTCAATACGCGACCAAAATTTTTCTCAGTCCCCTCTTTAAATAGTAATACATAAGGAAAAAGGCTCTTTTCCTGGATCAATTGGCTGCCTACATTTTTTTGATGGGTAATGCCAAAACAGATGAGATATTTTTCAAAGCAATAGGCTGCGTAATACTCTTTAATTTTACGTTGACCTTTATAGTTGATCATTTTAACGCGACTATTACTTTGAATCCTATTAAAGACTTGCTCAAAGACTTTCTGGAATTTAAGCATGCTACTCTCATCCTGCTTGAATAGCCGGGCATTATAGCTATAGTCCTTTTTACTAGCACCGTCATATTCCCCTCGAAAGGCAATAAGATCAGTATCAACTAGACTAAAGGCTTCACTCATCCTGGCGATACAGGCAGGATCCATGGGTACTGTCTCATCTCCCTTCGCATTCTTAACACCAACAGTGGGAAAGGCTCGGGCATCCTCTTTCGCAAAGGTTGCATAGACCTTTGTGATTTTATTAAACATCAAGGTCACCCCCTCATTGATCGCAGAAACCCCCTGCTCAATCACTTGAATCACATTCTTCCAAACTGTCTTCAAAATATTCCGGACTGATAGAGTTTGGATCAAACTCATATCTTTCCCAACATTCGTCTTTGACAGTTGTTGAAAGTTACTCATAAACCGATTGATTAAACGATATACAACTGAGGGTGCCAAACCATCCACGAATTGTCGACGGGCCTGTATAGTTGCGGGGGCTGAGTACAATGTATCCGAAGTCATTGCTTCCAGTAGCGCCTCTTCAACTTGGCACTGTTGATTCGTTATCAAGCAACCAGCCAGAATTTTACTGACATCTTCAGGAGCAATGCCCCTAAAGCGTTCTGGTTTCGTTAATTGGTCGATAAATAATTTATAATATTCATTCCGTTTTAAAGAATAATCATAAAGGGCGTTATGGGATTGAATGGTCGAAACAAAGTCTAAAATCACCTTTTGTAACTCATAGGGATCGTCGAGAATATTGCTATAAATCTGCTCCACATTTTTTTCACTGAATTCAATGATCTGTAACATCAATTCTACAGGAGAGCGACTTTCTGAAAATTGCTCTAAGAAACTCTGATCAAAGAGTCGTACCAATACTTTGGCCACATCGGAAACAAACAAGTACAAACTGCCCCGGTCCAAATGGATTGACTTTGGGCTAAAAATCTCTTCAGTAGAAACCAGGATTTCCACGTTGGTATTGATACTGGCAAAGGTAGGTTTGCTAAATTCCCAAATTAGTTTTTTCTGATCGTTGCCACTGAGCATCAATAGTGCGGGAATCAGCTTGCCAATACTGATTTGACTACTGAAAAAATTCATGGTTTCCAGAATATAAAACCTTTTCTGATTGGGCATGCTATTGATTGTTTCCCGCATTTGATGCATAGAAGAGCGGATCTCAGCCACAATTTCGGGGGAAACAAGCGCCTCATCACTTTTTTCAAAAAAAACGTCTACTGCTTTGGATGATAATTTGGGCGCGTTAGCAATCATTGTTTCCAAAGTAAAATCCCTACGCTTCTTCTCAATGATCAACTTCTGTTCTTTGGCTTTACAGTGTAGCAGGAACTGCTTGACTTTTTTCTTAAATAATTCCTGTTCACTAGAAAGAGATTCTGAATTGTTGGCTATCATATATCGATTACAATAAGTAAAAAAAGGTTCCAAGGATAGGGCGGGAACTACCCTTGTGGGTACCAGAATTTTTAAAATTCGTATACAAGCTCTATACCAAGGGGCCTGATATTCCTTCAAGGAGAATACCTGAATTAATTGCACAAAACCAGTGCCGAGTAAATTAAAATAAGGGAAGCATGGCAGGAAGAGGATATTTTCAATTCAAACAATTCCAAGTCAACCAAGAGCACTGCGCGATGAAAATCACTACAGATTCGTGTCTCTTAGGTGCTTACGTTCCTGTAGGTCAAGCCTCCACTATCCTGGATATTGGTGCCGGGACAGGAGTTTTGGCACTAATGTTAGCTCAACGTTCTACCTGTTGGGTTGACGCTGTAGAAATCGACAGGGATACAGTCTGTCAAGCCGAGGCGAACATGCTGCAAAGTCCTTGGCGAGGACGCCTCCAAATCTATGAGGCCTCTGTTCAAAATTTTATGGGCGGACGAGTGGAACAATATGACTGTATTGTCTCCAATCCCCCTTATTATTCCCAAAGCCAGCTATCGGTGCAGAGGAAAAAAAAGATCGCTTGGCACGATGTTACTCTCAACTTCTATGATTTGGTCCATGCCGCCAAGCGCCTATTATCGAATGAGGGTACTTTTCACCTGATTCTGCCATTCCTGGAAACTCAGCGATTTATCGATATTGCAGTCGAACAAGGTCTCTTTCCCGTAGAAAGACTCAATATTGCTCCTCAGGCTGACAGGCCTGTCAACCGAGTGATTCTAAGCCTGAGCCATCACACAAAAACATTGATTGAAAAGGATTTTGTTCTCTATCAGGATCATCAGGTATATACCCACCAAGCGCGAACCCTGTTCAGCCCATACTACCTGGCTCTCTAATTTTTAATGAGTCAATGTTCTGTTGACTCTCACCTTACTGCCGATAATGCTCTAAAAATTCTCCAATTTTTCTACAGGCAACTTCTAACTCTCGCGGATAAGGCAGGAAGACCACCCGAAAGTGATCCCTGGTGGGCAAGTTAAAAGCAGTGCCATGGACCACTAAAATCCCGGTTTCAACTAACAAGTCCAGTACAAATTTTTCATCATCCTGCAAGGGATGGATGGCAGGGTCTAATTTTGGAAAAAGATACAAAGCTCCTTTAGGTTTGACACAAGAAACCCCCGGGATTTTATTCAGCATACTCCAGGCAACGTCTCTTTGTTGCCTCAACCGACCTGTCGGCAGCGTCAGGTCATTAATACTTTGATACCCCCCCAAAGCTGTTTGGATCACAAATTGAGCGGGTACATTGGCACACAACCGCATTGACGATAATATATCCAGGCCTTCGATGTAATCCTTCGCCAAATGCTTAGGACCACTCAAAACCATCCACCCCGATCGAAATCCTGGAGCCCGATAGGCTTTTGACATACCATTGAATGTAATCACAAGCACATCATCACTTAAAGAGGCCAAACAAGTATGATGATAATCATCGTATAAAATTTTGTCATAGATCTCATCGGCGAAGAGGGTCAGGTTATGTTCTTGCGCCAAGGCAGTGATCTTTTCCAATACTTCCGTTGGATAGAGGGCCCCCGTTGGATTATTGGGGTTGATCACCACAATGCCCTTCGTTCTCTCGGTTATTTTACTTTCCATGTCTTTGAGATCTGGGTTCCAATCCGCTTGTTCATCACAAACATAATGAACCGCTTTTCCCCCCGCTAAGCTAACCGCAGCGGTCCAGAGGGGATAATCAGGAGCGGGAATAAGAACTTCATCACCTTGATTTAACATGGCTTGTATTGACATCATGATGAGTTCACTAACACCATTACCCAAGTAAACATCCTCAATATTGATCCCTTCCACATTCTTTTGCTGATAGTATTGCATGATCGCCTTACGCGCAGAGAACAAGCCTTTTGAATCAGAGTAGCCCTGTGCTTTAGGAAGGTTACGAATCATGTCCTGAATAATTTCCTCTGGAGCATCGAAGCCAAAAGGGGCTGGGTTGCCAATATTTAATTTAAGGATTTTTCTCCCCTTATCCTCTAAAGCTTTAGCGGCATCGAGGACGGGACCACGGATATCGTAACAAACATTGTCCAGTTTGTGGGATTTGAGTAATTGATGTTTCATAGCTTCGATTGAGTTTTTTTCTGTCAGAGCATACTGGGAACCCAAGAGGGCTAATACATTCCCGCATAGAATTAAGTCATTCCAAGTTTTTGGTGGATTACTATAACGCTGGTTGGACTCCCTACGCAACTACTTAAAATTTAGATGAATTTAAATTTCAGAAGGAAGAAGGTAATAAAACGAGATCATCCGACTCAACTTGACCGAGCAAGGATGGAAGAGAATAATACCCTGAGATTTTACAGACAGGGTCCGGGAAACTTCCTTTTTAAAAACTCCACTAGCTTATTTTTAAAAATGCAAAGGATTCGAACGATCATTGTTGATGACGAAGAATTCGCCATCATTGATTTAAAAGAAGAACTCTCCAGTTATTCGGATATTGAGATCATTGGAGAATATCCTGATGGATTGAGTGGGGTCGAAGGTATTAATGAACTCCAACCAGACCTTGTTTTTGTTGATATTGAAATGCCGAAACTCAACGGTTTCGAAATGCTGGGGCAACTACAATGCAACCCCATTGTTATTTTCTGCACGGGATATAGTAAGTACGCCATCGATGGTTACGCCTTTGAACCCACAGATTTCCTATTAAAACCCATCAAAACAACACGTTTTCGAACGGCGATGGAACGAGCCTTCCGTGATTTGGAGCGGAAAAATTGGGAAGAGCGCTTGGCACGACAAAAGAGTCAAATCGGGTATCTTTTGCTTGAATTTCGTGACCTGCATGGAGAGGCTCGTAAAGTTTTTATCTGGCCTGAAAATCTGTTGTTTCTCCGTCCCCAAGAAAATAATGCCAATTATATTGAATATCACTTGGAAGATGGCAGGATACACGTGGTGAAAAAGCCTCTCAAAAAGGCCTTAACGGAATTGGAAGACAAAGGCTTTATCCAGGTTCACCGCCAGTTTATCATCAATAGCAACAAAATTTTGGAACTACACAATAATGATACTTTGATCCTTGCTGCCGCTAACGCCCCCCAAATTCCCATTAGTCGGGGGAACCGCAAAAAAGTAAAAGAACTCATCAAAAATATAGGGCTTCATTAAAAAACAGTTTAGTAGAAGTTTTTTTTAGCCCTGAATAAAAATATAGACAAATATTTTTTTTTATTGATAAGAGAAGGAATCCCCTAAATAAATCAGGAAAACATTCATTTCACAGCGAGTCCATGTCTGATCCTAAAGCCAATTATTTAAAGTTCATTGCTCCTGACGTAGAATACGCCTTTGTGGAATTGCTGAAGGAGGTTCCTCTTTTTTCCAAAACTCCCGTTTTTTTGCTACAGAAAATATTCCAGTATTCCAAATTTTTACCCCTGCAAAATCAAGAGAGACTGATCAATGAAGGCATGTACGATCAGGAAATTTTCATCCTGCTCAAGGGGAAGTTAGAAGTTTATATTAAAACAGCCACAGGTGAAGACCAGGTCGATATCATTGACCGCCCTTTCAGCCTCTTCGGAGAGCGCTGTATTTTGGGTGAGCCTCGTGGTGCTTCTATCCAAGCGAACGGAGCAGCACTCCTATTAGGCATTGATCTTTCCTTTTTGCCCGACCTCATTGATGCCTTAGAATGTCCTGAAAACAAATTGAATGACTCTGAGTATAGAGCTAACAGGGATATGTACAGCCTGTTTGCCACTGTCCTTTTGGATCGTCTGGATAAGTTGATCAAAGACCAATACAAACTGAATCAAAAACTGATTCGTATTCATGCCTCACAAAATCTCAAGGTATCCTGGTGGAAACAAGAGGTGCTTTTAACTAGGATTTTCAATGAATTTTGTGACAATCAACTTTCTCTAGAATTAAATACCAAAGAGATTCTGACTGACGTTTTGAGAACCTTCCAACTTCACAGCAAAAGACTGGAAGCTTTACTGGAAGCCTCTTCTACGGATACGTCCCAAGTCTATTTTGAACTGGTACGCCTACACTCTCTTGGCAAACTAGAGGACCTCAGCAAGGTGATTTATAGTATTGTCAGGCACCTAACCACTGACGCACACAACTCGCGCCGTTATATGGAGTACTTACAAACAGATCCCATTGAGTTTCCACCTTTAGTTCCTCTGAGCTATTATCTGGACATTCTCTATCAAGATATCTGTGACTCCAAGATTCTGATAAAAGAGTTATCAAAGGAACTATTCCTAAACGCAATTCTAGCGGATAATCGTCCGAATCCTACTATCTTAGCGAATTTTCTGGAAGATGGGGGATGGGTGAAAGATGAGTTTACTTTGGCTCACATCATGTATTTAGCTTGCAAGCATTGCATTTATCAGGTTGCGGAGGTCAATAAGGCCATCAAGCAGTACATCAGCTATATCAACGCTTACTCAACCCCAAAACAACTAGAGAGTGAGTTTTTGGCTCATCATCAACAATTACAAAGGAATTTTGATGAGTTATACTGTAACTGTACTATTAGCGGTAGGAATCAAGCCTCGGAGCATTCAAAAAATACAGAGTCAGACGACGAGAACTCCAGTTCTCCCGATCATGATATTGATGATCTACTGAGCCAGTTCGGTATGTGAGTGTGGGAGGGATAGAATTCCTTCCCACAGAGAAGTGGGAAGGAAACACTGCAAGGGTACATCCCTTGCCTAAGCTTTGCTGTCAGCAGAAGATTCCCTTAACCTACTAACAGGCCACCGTAATTAACAAAGAAAGGTACGAAAACAAGGCTAAGGATTGCCTGTAGCTTGAGCAGAATATTCAATGAGGGACCGGAGGTATCCTTGAAAGGATCTCCCACTGTATCACCTACTACTGCTGCCTTATGCGCATCAGATCCCTTGCCCCCATTATTGCCCTTTTCAATGTACTTCTTGGCATTATCCCAAGCTCCTCCTGAATTGGAAGAGGAAATCGCCATGACACCACCACAAATCAAAGATCCTATCAAAACACCCGCTAATGCCTTAATGCCTAGTAAGAAGCCGAAACCAAGTGGAGTAAGAATAATCAATGCCGCTGGGGCAATCGTTTTTCTCAAGGCAGCTTGGGTAGAAATCTTAATGCATTTCTCGTAATCAGGTATGGAAGTTCCTTTGATAATGCCCGGATCCGCTTTGAATTGTCGACGAACTTCTACAATCATATCCATCGCCGCCTCACCTACTGCTTTCATAGTCATAGCGGAGAAAAGAAAGGGCATAACCGCACCGATAAATAAGCCTGAAAGCACCAGTGGATCTAAGAGATTGATACTATTCATGACCCCCTCTTTACCGGCTTCCATCAGCAGCAAGTCAGCACGAGTTAAGAACGCGGCAAACAGGGCTAATGAAGTCAGGATCGCGGAACCAATAGCAAATCCCTTCCCAATAGCGGCAGTCGTATTACCCGCCGCGTCGAGCACATCCGTTCGATCACGAATTTCCTCACCCAATCCCGCCATCTCTGCAATACCACCTGCATTATCAGCGACCGGACCGTAACCATCAATGGTCAAACCGATAATCAAAGTTCCGAGCATTCCTAAGGAGGCAATCGCAACGCCGAACATTCCAGCGTAATAAAAGGGGACAAAAATACTGACTACAATCGCAATGATCGGTAGAGCCGTACTGTAGTAGCCCAAGGCCAGGCCGTAGATGATATTAGTACCAGCTCCCGTTTCCGAGGATTTGGCCACATCACGCACAGGCTGAAAATCATGGGAGGTATAATATTCGGTGATAATTCCTACTACAAGGCCAGCAATCAGCCCAGCTAAGAAGCAATAATAAACCCCCATACCCGCATAGGTTATCCCATTGATGGTAAAACTTTCTGGCAACATCCATTTAGTAACGAAGTATACAACTCCAGCCATCAGGACAGTGGAAATGATTAACATTCGTTTCAAAGCTGGTGCCACATCCTCTTCTGTTTTCACCTTCACAAAAAGGAAGGTTAACATAGCCACAGGAACCCCCACTGCGGAGATCATGATGGGGTACATCATGGCAGAAAGATCACCAGCAAAAGCAACCGCACCAATGACTAAGGCAGCGCAGGTACTCTCAGCACAAGAACCGAACAGATCCGCTCCCATACCAGCAACATCTCCTACATTATCACCCACATTATCCGCAATCACCGCAGGATTGCGCGGACTATCTTCAGGCAGGCCGGATTCAACTTTTCCTACAAGGTCTGCACCTACATCCGCTGCTTTGGTGTAGATTCCACCTCCAACTCGTGCGAAGAGTGCGATAGAGGAGGCACCCAGACCAAAACCAGCCATGACCTCCATCAAAATATGATTCTCCACGTCAGGTAAAAAGGCGCTCAACCCTAGAAAAATTCCAATCAATCCAAAGAGCGCTAACCCTACCAGTGCAAAACCCATTACTGCCCCAGAATGCAAGGCAATCGTAAAGGCATCGGCAATTGACGTCTTCGCGGCACCAGCGACTCTAACATTCCCAGTAGTCGCGCTCTTCATACCGATATAACCGGTTAAAATGGAAATAAGACAACCAGCTACAAAGGAGATAGCTGTCGGTATTCCCTCATGCAAATTTGACGTTTTCGGATCATCAATGAAAAAAGCAATCAAAGCACCGAAAATTACCATAAAAATGATCATTACTTTATATTCCTGCTTCAAAAAAACCATCGACCCCTCTGCAATCCATTTATGCAGATCTCTCATGGTTTTCTCTTCCTCCGGAGAAGACGCAGTGTCTTCTATCCCAATACTAGATACTTTTTTCGCAAGGACTAGCGCGACCAACAAAGCGAGGCTTGCAAATACTGCAATTACTACAATTGGACTCATAAAAACTACTCCTGATCAAGACTATTATCAGTTAGGAAAAAATAAGGCGTAATAAAAATTTATAAATTCAACCTCCTATAATTTCAATTAACAAAGTAATACTAAGCAAAAAAGTCCCTTTAATTACACAGATTTTACCCCTGCTGACAAACATTTTTCTTTATTTTTTACATTCCCTCATTATTTTTTAGTATAGCTATTTTTATAAAGCTATTATATCAGTTTGTTAGGATTAATTCTGATCTTTCTTTTTCTACCTCTGCCACGAATCCCTTCAGAGAAGGTCAATTCACAAGCCTTTTTGTCACTTGCTTGATGAGCTGCTTTTCGATACAGAGGGGTAGAGGCTTTATTTATTATTCTTCTCATCAATCGAAAAAAACAAGGTCATTGAGATGAAAAATAATCTTACTTGGATACTTTTAAGGAGAGCATTATGCAGGATTCAAATCAGAGTCAAGCTATAGTGAAAAGTGATTTCAGCAACTATGACCATCAATTCGTCAGCTTCTGGATTTCGAATGAACTATTCGGTGTGGATATTCTGGATGTGAAGGAAGTAACTCCAATGATCAAGATCACTCCCGTATTCCATGCCCCCGATGGAGTGAAGGGTTATGTCAATATTCGGGGAGAGATTCATTTAGTTTTAGATCTACGTTTTCACTTGGGATTTCCCGAAAAAGAAACAGATCAAAATTCAAGAATTGTCATTTTCAAGCCAACAATTGCAGAGCCTTTTGGTATCCTGGTTGATCATATTGGAGATGTGATTGAAGTCAAGAGTGATCAAATTGAAAGTGAAACACAGCTAGAATCCTCCGGTTCCAAAAGCCGGAGTGCTCACTTGGTTTCGGGCATTTGTAAGCTGGAAAAAGAGCTGTTAATTACTTTAAACCCAAAGAAGTTTTTACAATAAATCACGCTCTTGCACCAATATTTTAGCCTCAAGGGGAGATACAGTTGCCAATAGAGTCCTTTTGGCAAATTTCTCCATGAACCCAGGTCGCCCCATCCAGGATGGCATCAGTAAAATCAGTCTCATTGAACTTGGCCTGTAGCCAGAAAGAATGCCGTAAGGAAGCTTCATTAAAACGAACCTCTTGCAAAGATGTATCAAAAAAACCACTAAAATCAAGGATACTATTCGCAAAATTCGTTTTATAAAAAATTGCACGCCGAAACTGTGCTCCCCTCAAGTTGGCCCGCGCCAGGTTGCAATTTTTCAGATTGGCCCCTTCAAAATTTACCTGGTTCGCCTGGCTATCACTCAAATTCACCCCACTTAAGTTACTCTGCTGCAGGTTAGCTCCACTGAGCAGGACAGCCCACAGGTTGGCCCCACGTAAGATAACATTCGATAGATTGGCATCACGTAAATCTGCCTCCTGGAGATCAGCATAACTCAAATCCAGGAAACTCAACTCAGCTCCTTTGAGATTGCATTTGACACAGCTATTAGTTGATTTGAGACGCTCCAGATCCTTTGCATCAAAGGCAAGCCCCCACTCCATCAGCCAGAAGAAAGGTAGCAGAAAATAAAATAATAGTTTTACTCTATTGAAAATCATTGCACAGAGCGAAAGCTCTCCAAATTTACTCTTTGTTCCTATAAAAGCATTTGTAAAAGATTTCTTTAAAAACATTTGTCCCTTCGCTCCTTAACCCGATCTGCCTGTTAGAGATTTTTCTCTAAGTCTCTTAATAGACCATATCACTGTGCATACCTTAAGCTCAAACGACTTCAAAGAATATCCATAAAAGTATCTCACTGGATTCACAGTTTCTTGGTACTACACACTGATTGTATTTTTTCCAAAGTTCCGATAAAGTTAACATGCTTTTAAGGAAGAATTCTTTAACCCAAAACAGTTTGAGTTGGTAACATTGGCTAAGCAAAAAGAAAGTAAACAAGATAAAAAAAGTACTCCATACTCTGATGGGACCAGTATTAGCCAAGAATTGCTTGCTAGCATCAAGCAGTGTCAAGCCCTGCCCACTCCCGATAAGAATAAATACTGGCAACTGGAGCCCATCCCTAATATTGAAAAAAAGAATAAAAAACTCTTTGGATTGATCAAAAAGAAGGGATTAAAAGAGGATGAAATCAAAGAGTTGCGTCAGGCTGCCATTCATGCCCCAGGAAACACGAAAGTTCGCATCCAAAAACTACAGAAAAAGTTTCCTAACGACCCAGTATTGCTGATGCTATCAGCCATCTGCCAACAAGGCATGATTATTAACTCATCCAGTCAGAAAGAAGTCTTGACTGGCTTAGAGAAGGCTACCAAAGATGCTGCTTTAGCTTTGCTGAGTGATGGGATTAGTCTTTATAATATTGAGAGTTTTTTCAAAATCTATTACATCTATATTGACCGCTTCAAACGCCAGCAGCTACGAACTTATGAACAGGTCCGCATAGATCCCCGCTTAGAAAGCTATCGAAAGCAACTACAGAACTCCATGCAAATGGTGGATTACCTCGGCAGTGATAAGAAAAAGTCCTTAAATATCCTGGCTCACCTGAAAAAAAAGTTAAAAACGTCTCACTATACAACCGTCTTCAAGCTCCAGGATATCAGTATGGCGGGGCAAGCCATCCTCAAAGGAAGACAGCAGGAT
Source organism: SAR324 cluster bacterium (assembly GCA_002401295.1). Classification (GTDB taxonomy): domain Bacteria; phylum SAR324; class SAR324; order XYD2-FULL-50-16; family XYD2-FULL-50-16. Next base: position 23,591 of record NVSR01000021.1, read on the forward strand.
AAATTCGCCATCGGAACAGCAAAAGAACTGATTGCGTTCATTTATGCCATGTCGATTGCCTTCGCTAGGATTCCTATACTGAATCCCTTAACAGAGCAGATCATGGAAAAAATGCCGGACACGGATCGGATTCTTTACTTACGAAGAGTCTCTATTCGATCTGTTAGATTTTTTACGCAATTCCGACTCCATGCCTTAGAGGGAGAACCTAAAAAAATGGCCGAACTCGGCAAGCAAATTTTTAAAGAGAACTGGGCTGCCATACAAAAAATGGAGGGACAAGCCTTATATCAAATCTACGAAAGTGATCCCTACTTCAACTTAGCTTTTGTTGCTGAATTAACGGTAGGTATGTACGACTCAAAGTTACAAACACAGATACAGGCAACGGCCCTCAAGGCAGTAGAAACGGTCATTCAAAGAGACATGTCCAAAAATCATATTTTCACCGAAGCAGCCAATAACCACACCCATAAATTAGTCGCATTGAAAGAGGATGCTAATACTTAGTCCCTGACATCTACTCTTCCCCCTCCTTTTGCTCCTGTCCTCAAACCTCTAAACTTTTTAGTCAGCTTTTAAACGTTTGGCATGAATGTCACTTTTGTCATAATCATTAAAAGCCCCAATCATCTGTTATAATTGCTATTTTTCAATTGGCATAATCTTTGAGATACATGGAGTTGAACTCCGTTGATTCCAACTGTTTCTAATTGATTTGACTTGCTAATTTTTCTAAAAAGAATAGCTGTTCAAATAGGGACTATTAAATAACTATCAACGCAAACAAGATGAAATTTAGGAGAATGTGATGAAAAAAGTTGAAACTATTATCAAACCTTTCAAGTTGGATGCAGTGAAGTCTGCCCTGGAAGAATTGGAAATATTTGGCATGACCGTATCAGAGGTAAAGGGATTCGGGAAACAAAAGGGCCATTCCGAGCTCTACCGCGGTGCGGAGTACCAGATTGACTTTGTACCTAAGATTAAGTTGGAAATTGTAGTAGAAGCAGCGGTTGTAGAAAGAGTACTGGAAACCATCATCAAAGCAGCTAGAACAGGGAAGGTAGGAGATGGCAAGATCTTTGTTTCTAGTATAGAAGAAACAATTCGAATCAGAACAGGCGAACGAGGTGTGGCAGCTATTTAGCAAGCAGCATCAAGGCTATGAGTAGGGGATTTTTTTTCATACCCCGGCATAGAAGAGAGACTGTGAAAACTTTTTTTACACAGTCTCAAAAGCAAGCATTCCTTAGGAAACGACTTCCCCTATATAAGGGAGTTGGCGATATTTTTGGTCGTAGTCTAACCCATAACCAATCACGAATTTGTCCTCTATTTCAAAGCCGCTGTATTTCACATCCACCTCTTTCAGGCGCCGACTCGGCTTATTCAAGAAAGTACAGATTTCCAGAGAAGCAGGATTTCGCCCTTTTAAGACATCCATGATCTTCGTCAACGTCAAGCCTGTATCGATAATATCTTCTATTACCAGAACATGGCGGCCATTAATTTTTTCATCCAAGTCTTTTAAAATACGAACCTCTCCTGTGGAGTTTTCACCTTCATAGCTGCTGACCTTCATAAAGTCCAAGCGTACATCACCGTCAACAGCACGGGCCAAATCTGCAGCAAAAACAAAGGACCCTTTTAACAAAACGATCATTAAGATCTCTTTCCCTTGATAGTCTTCAGAGATTTTCTTTCCCAGTTCCACTACTTTTTCGCGGATCTGTTCCTGGCTAATGTATATTTCGATCATTGTTATAAAACCTTGGAGTAGATTTTTATCTGAGGATTTTGAATCTTTCTACCAAACGACTAGAAATCAACAGCCTTCATTCTTGCCCTTTTGTTTGCTTTTTTCAAAAAAGCAAAGATTCTTAATAAGCGGGTGTATCCCCGCCAAGTCCCCGCAGGGATCTAGGAATAAAATTCATCGGAGTAGCGGAATACGCCTTGTCTCCCTGATGGCTTTTTTCCCAAAAGCGGCAATATTAGTCCCATATTTTATTGCACTTCAAGGAGGCACACTACGAATTTTTCCACTTTTAATGATAAAATGGCTTTCTAATTTCCCGAGAAATAGCTAGATAGTCTCAGAAAACTCTGCTTTTGCGCTGAAAAACTCTTGAGCTTTCTGGTATTCTTCAGGCGTATTCATATCCTGACAATTTAGCAACTTATCTGGTGCAGGTTCTAAAAAGAGCACATTGCTTCCCTCCCAAAGAAAAACAGGACGTTTTTTTCCTTCCAAGAGGATTTCAGGGGCTTTTTCCAAAACTTTTTTTCGATAACAACCAAGCAAAGCATTCTTATATCCACCGGCCAAGGTACAGACAGCATCCACATCACCTTGCAGCGCATTATGCAGCGCTCTCAGCCATTCCAGGCTCAAATAGGGAAGGTCGCAAGTAACAACCAGGACTCGCTCAATCTGCGAGGCAATCAAGGGCAATGCATCAGCAATCCCTTGTAAGGGACCTTGTTGTGCTACTCTATCTCGTCCAATTTTAACGGTATGCTTGAGTTTAGTTGTTAACTCCGGCATTGCTTGTTGATCTGCCAACATGACAATACTCTCGCTAACCAGAGGCTCCAATGTTTCCAATAAGTGGTCCAATTGCGTGCGACCTTGCAAGCGTAAGTTGGCCTTGTCCCTCCCCATACGGGATGACAAACCACCTGCTAACAAAATTACGGCTGTTCTTTCTATCACGGTTTCTCTTAGATTAACTTAACTGATCTGATCTCCCCTCCCTGCAAAAGAGAGTCCGGGAAAATTGGGCTCAAACAAAGTCAAAAACCACCGTTTTAAGCTATAGAAATCAATAAGATTTTCATTAAAACCAGGTTATATTTTTGACCATTTTTGAGAAATAAGGTATGCACCACGGATGAATCCTGCTGGCTCAATGGAGCAGGTCTCTTTTGCCGATAACCCATAGCACCCGGCCCGTCAAGAAAGATTAACCGAAAAGGAGATTTTG
>NVSR01000022.1 GCA_002401295.1 SAR324 cluster bacterium
CGATTTCAAGTTATAAATGGCGGAGTTGACGGGACTCGAACCCGCGGCCTCCGGCGTGACAGGCCAGCGTTATAACCAACTTAACTACAACTCCTTGTATTCCTAGTTTCTGGTGGGCACAACAGGGATCGAACCTGTGACCCACGGCTTGTAAGGCCGTTGCTCTCCCAGCTGAGCTATGCGCCCTGAAACTTATTCACTCAACCTAAAGGTAAAGCGAAAACTTGTCAACCAGTATTTTTCTTTTTTTAAAAAAAGTTTAACTGGCTTTATTTTTAGTCCCTTGCGGCTCGACAATTACAGGCTCTGCCCCATCATCGACCACTTCCTGAGTGATAATTAACTCTTCAATCTCATCGGAAGAAGGCACTTCATACATAATATCCATCATGCAATTCTCAAGAATCGCACGCAATCCCCGAGCTCCGGTTTTTCGCTTAATCGCCTGCTTGGCTATGGCTTTGATGGCATCCTCCTCAAAGGTCACCTTCACATCATCCATCTCCAACAAACTACGATATTGCCGAATAATAGCATTTTTAGGCTCTGTCAGAATCCGGACGAGGTCTTCCTCGCGTAACTCTTCCAGACTAGTCAAGACTGGCAGCCGTCCCACAAATTCCGGGATCAACCCGTACTTCAACAAATCCTCATTTTGGATTTCCTTCAATACGGAGCCAATGCTCTTATCAAAATCGCTTTCTATCTTAGCACCAAAACCCATCACCTTCTTGCCAATGCGCTCGTTGATGATATCTTCAATGCCTACAAAGGCTCCACCCACAATAAATAAAATATTGGAGGTATTAACCTGCAAGAATTCCTGCTGTGGATGCTTACGCCCACCTTGTGGAGGAATGTTTGCCGTAGTGCCTTCAATGATCTTCAACAAAGCTTGCTGAACACCTTCACCACTGACATCCCTCGTAATCGAAGCGTTTTCCCCTTTACGGGTTATTTTATCGATCTCATCGATATAAATAATTCCCCGCTCCGTTTTTTCAATATCATAGTCCGCTGATTGCAGTAGCTTCAAAATAATATTTTCGACGTCTTCCCCTACGTAACCGGCTTCGGTTAGCGTAGTGGCATCGGCCATTGCAAAGGGAACCTTTAGGACACGAGCCAGAGTTTGAGCTAATAAAGTCTTCCCTGTTCCAGTGGGTCCTAAAAGCAAGACATTCGACTTTTGCAGTTCCACATCCCCAGCCTTCATTGGAGAGTAGATCTTCTTGTAATGATTATAAACAGCAACAGCTAGAACCTTCTTGGCCGCGTCCTGTCCAATCACATACTGGTCGAGAACCGCCTTGATCTGTTTTGGCTTCAGAAGTTTGACGTCGCCATCAGTAGATTCGTCCTTGGTTCGTTCTTCTTCAATGATGTCATTACAGAGCTCAATACATTCATCACAGATGTAAACAGCCGGACCTGCAATAATTTTTTCAACCTCATCCTGAGATTTCCCACAGAAGGAGCACCTAAGTATCGTTTCTTTTGCCATTGTTCCAGGGAATAATCTTGAGTTTAAACACTGTTCCGTTTTTCCATGGTGGAATCGATTATCCCATACTCAACCGCTTCTTGGCTGGTCAGATAAAAGTCACGCTCCGTGTCTTGCATCAATTTTTCTCGATCCTGCCCCGTATGCTTGGCCAAAATATCGACCAATTTATTACGGATTCGACTGATTTCACGGGTTTGAATGGCTATATCTGAAGCTTGTCCTCCGATCCCACCCATGGGTTGTCGAAGTAAGATATTCGCGTTAGATAATGCAATTCTCTTTCCAGGAGCTCCGGCAGCTAGCAAAATAGATGCAATATTTCCAGCCTGTCCGACACAAATGGTCTGCACATCAGGTTGAATATACTGGATCGTGTCATAGATAGCCAAACCGGCTGTCACACTCCCACCAGGGGAGTTGATATAGAAACTGATATCTGCGTCAGGCTTATCGGCTTCTAAAAATAGTAATTGAGCCAGTACGACATTCGCTGTGTAGGAGTTGATTTCATCCCCTAGGAAGACAATCCGATCCTTCAACAGACGGGAATATATGTCGTAACTTCGCTCACCTCGATTAGTTTGTTCAATTACGTATGGAACGCTCATTGATTCAATACCTGTTCAGTAAGATAGTCTAGAACTGTATCTTCTATCACCATTTGGTGGGTTTCTTGATAGAATTGCTTGCCATATTCCTGTTGAATTAATTCATTTGGATCCATTCCCAGCATTTTGGCATTCATCATGAATCGCTGTCGAACTTCATTTTCATCAACAGAAATCTCGTCCTTCTCTAGCATTTTTTGGAAATATACCGCAAGTCTAAGATGCTCTGCAGCATCCTTTTCTGCTTTTTCCTTCTCTTCGTCAGAGATTCCTTCAGATCCTGCCTCTTTTCCTTCTTCCTTAGGACGTTGTTCGAGCTGCTTCAGTTTAAATTTGACTTCTTCCGCCAAAACATCAGCTGGCATCTCAAAGTCCAGTTGCTTGACCAACTGTTCTTTCAGCTTCGCTCGATATTCTACCTTATCTTGCTGCTCTTTAGCATCAGTGATCTCTTTCTCCAATAATTTATTGAAGTCTTCTTCAGAATTCACTTCTTCACCGTAGCTTTCAAAGAATTTCTCATCTAGCGCAGGCAGCTCTTTGGCTCTAACTTCCTTGACTTTAACAGTAAATTGCGCCTGYTTRCCACGCAGTTTTTCTTCTTGGTGGCCTTCAGGTAAAGACACTTCAAATTCTTTTTCCTCACCAGCAGTCATACCGACGAGAGCTTCTTCCACTTCGGGCAGGAATTGCTTAGAACCGAGTACATACTCAAAGTCCTTTTCATTGGCATTTTCCTCACCTTCCAGCTCTACAGAGAAGTCCATCAAAACTTGGTCTGCATCTTCCGCTTGTCCATCTTTCAGAGCATAAGTGATTTTTTTCTCTAAATGCTCTTTCTTCTTTACTTCTTTTTCTTCATCACTGATGGAGATTTCCTTCTTTTCCAATTCGAAGGCGGCGGCTGCAGGCAGCTCAAAATCAGGCCAAATCTCAAAAGTGGCACTGAATTTTAAAGGCTTACGCTTATTAACTTCCAGGTCACTGAATTTTGGTTGTCCAGCGGGCTTCAAGTTTTCCTGCTTGATGGCCTTATCAAAGTTTTGAGGCACCAACTCTTCCAAAGCTTCTTGCTTCATGTGACGCTCAAAGCGTTTTTCCATCACGGATTGAGGCACACGCCCTTTCCTGAAACCATTTACGCTGACCTTACTCTTCAAGTTACGGTAACACTTCTCATAAGTGTCTTTCACTACTTCTTTGGGTACGGAGATAGTCAGTTTGAGTTTCAGGTTCCCCAAATTCTCAACAGAAACGTCTAATGATTCCATTTCAGCACAGCTTACGACAAAGGTTAATATTTCTCAGGCGTGATCCGAAGCCGGAGCAACGCTGATATAAAAGATATGGGAAATAGGGTAAGCGGTCATTGAAATATTTGCAATAGGCAAACTCAATGTTTTTCAGGGGGGGGAGCTTTCACAGGCCGAAGGGATGGAGCGAGAAACGGGATTCGAACCCGCGACCCCGACCTTGGCAAGGTCGTGCTCTACCAACTGAGCTATTCTCGCCCTTGGCATATATGGTACGAGAGGGGAGAGTTGAACTCCCACATCCTAAGATACCAGAACCTAAATCTGGCGCGTCTGCCAATTCCGCCACTCTCGCATTTGTGTGTGTGTCTTGTCTTTTGATTTTCTCTGGTGCGCCTGGCAGGATTCGAACCTGCGACCTTTGGATTCGAAGTCCACTGCTCTATCCAGCTGAGCTACAAGCGCATTTTGGGGCGAAAGACGGGGATCGAACCCGCGACCGCCGGAGCCACAATCCAGTGCTCTACCAACTGAGCTACATCCGCCATGTATTGTATATATTCTGGTACGCCCGAGAGGGTTCGAACCTCTGACCTACTGATTAGAAGTCAGTTGCTCTATCCAGCTGAGCTACGGGCGCCTAATAGACCCTTTTTTCTCTTTACCAGAGATTATTGAATGACTGGTCGGGGTGAGAGGATTCGAACCTCCGACCCCCTGCTCCCAAAGCAGGTGCGCTAGCCAGGCTGCGCCACACCCCGATAGTGTGTGTGTTTTGTGTTTGTCACTCAATAAACCACAAGCTCTCTTTTTCTCGCGGCTCTGTCAACAAGAAAAAAAATCTTTTTGTTTTTTTATTTCAACTCGTCGCCAATTATCTCTAATTGTTTACTAAAATGAATCTTCAATCCGGACTCAACTAAATCCAGCATCTGGTTCAGCTCGCTTCGAGAGAAGGCAACCTTCTCTGCGGTACCCTGCAATTCAATGATTTTGAGGTCTCCGGTCATGATCACATTCATATCTACATCAGCATTACTATCCTCGGAATAGTCCAAATCCAGGAGAGGCTTCCCATTCACGATACCCAAGCTAAGGGCCGCGACCTGAGCAACAACGGGGAACTTTTCGAAGACTCGTCTCTTGGCCTGGAGTTTACGCAAGGCTAAGACAAGCGCCACATAGCCTCCCGTAATCGAAGCGGTTCGTGTGCCTCCATCAGCCTGAATCACATCGCAATCAATCCATACGGTCCGCTCTCCCAAGGCTTCCAGGTCGACCACCGTACGCAAGGAGCGTCCAATCAATCGTTGGATTTCCTGAGTTCGTCCCCCCACAGAGCCGCGTTCCCGTCGGCAACGGGTGGAGGTAGCCCTCGGCAGCATCGAATACTCGGCACTCACCCAGCCCCTGCCTTGCCCTTTCAAGAAAGAAGGCACCTTTTCTTCAATAGAAGCTGTACAGATTACTTTAGTATTCCCCGTTTCGATCAAGACCGAACCTTCCGCATGCATGGTGAAATCAGGAGTGATTATCAGTTTCCTTGGCTCATTAGGCGTACGACCGTCATTTCGAATCATCAATTTCCATAGTTTTGATTTTCAATTTTATATTCACTAAGGTATTTAAGGACCTACCCTCATTACCTCTAAAGGGGAATCAGAGATGTACTCTTTTCCAGATAAAATAATGGCAAAACCAACGCAACCCGGCATTCTCTTTCCTTTTAGCGTTCTCATCACAACTATTCTACTGGCCACTATCAGCCTCTGGTACAGACAGATTCTTCTACAGAGTTTCATTGCCGAACGCTTATTACAGCAACATACCCTCTATATAGAGTGTAATAGTCTGCTTCCTATTTTAAGGGAAAAGCTACGCCAACAAACAACAGAGGAATTACTACAAGAAGATAAGGACTTCTTCAGGGTGGAAGTGCGTCATATTGCTCGTTGGAGTATCGAAAGGTCCGCTCTCAAAAATAAGCAGATCCGCTTCACTTTCCATTTGCTCGGCCAAAATATCGAGGCCTTACAACTCACAGTTCCTTATAACAGCAGCTAATTTAGGTTTTCCACCATTTTTCCCGACTATAGGCGGGGGGCAATTGCTCTCCGCCCTGCTTAAGCAAGAGACGGGCTTGTCCAAGTAATCCATAAAGGATAGATTGAATCTGAAAATCTTCACAGAATCTGTTCTTATTCTTTTCATCAGAGTAAGCGCAATCAACCCACTTCCATTTGCGTTTCTCTGTAGAGGCCCCCGAAGGTTGAAATACCCTTCTGGCCCCCTTAGCACAAGCCCCTTTCGTCAACTGCCCTTTATATTCAAAGGGTGCAATATAGTACCTACAGAAAGTACAGCCTGGATTTTTAACAGCTATTTTTTTAGGCATTGCATATACTTAATAGGTTCACCTTTTCCCATTTTGACATCAATGAAACGATTTTTTTCTCAACTGAGTATTTTCTTCGGGACGCTCATTATGGTTACAGCTTGCACAACATACAAGGCCCCCCATAACAAGTCCTTACTGCAAAGCCCATATGATACAAGAGACTATAAAAGCATAACCTTGGGTAATCAGTTAGAAGTCCTCTTGATCTCCGACCCGGAAACGGATCAGGCAGCAGCAGCAATGGATGTCCGCGTGGGCCAATTTCAGGATCCCTCAGATCGTCAGGGATTAGCACATTTCCTGGAACACATGTTATTCCTCGGTACTGAGAAATACCCTAATTCTGACGAATATGGGCGCTACCTCTCCACACATGGTGGTTATAGTAATGCCTATACTAGCCACGAAGATACGAATTACTTTTTCACCGTCAACAAAGATCATTTGGATGGTGCACTCGATCGCTTTTCTCAGTTTTTCATTGCTCCAACCTTCGACCCACAATTTGTGAAACGAGAGATTAACGCAGTCAACTCGGAACATCAAAAGAATATCAAAGCAGATGGTCGCCGTGGTTATCAAATCCTACGTGAAACCTCGAATCCCGCTCACCCCTTTCACAAATTTGGTACAGGAAACCTGGAAACACTACAGGACAACCCCGATGATCACAGCCTACTTCGTAATCAATTGATTCGTTTCTATCAAGAGCATTACTCTGCCAATACCATGAAGTTGGTGATTTTGGGCAAAGAAAGTTTACCCGAGTTGGAGTTAAAGGCAAAGCAATACTTTGGTGCTATCAAAAACCGAAATCTTTCGATACAAACCGATAGTAAGGTTCCGATTATCAGTGCCCCGCTGCCTCGTCTTATTAGTATTACACCAATCAAGACTACTCGCAGCTTACAGCTCATGTTTCCCCTACCCCCACAGCAGCAATACTACGAATTCAAGCCAGTAGATGTACTTTCTCAACTAATCGGTGATGAAGGTCAGGGAAGCATCTTAGCTCATTTCAAAGAGAAGGGCTGGGCGACTTCACTCTCCGCCGGTTCCGGCCTGGGTGGCAGAACATTCAACTTCTTTAATATTCGTATTGGACTCACTAAAGAAGGAGTCAAACATATAAATGAGATAAACAGGGTTGTTTTTCAATATATTGAAAAGATCAAACAAGCCGACAACCTGGAATCTTATTTCGATGAAGCCAAAAAGATCGCACAAATTGACTTTCAGTTCCGTGAAAAAGAATCTCCCTATGGCTATGTTAGTGACTTAGCTGCTCGCTCTCATGATGTCAAAGCAGCACATATCCTCGCTTCTCGCTGGCTTTACAAGGAATTCCGTCCTGATTTAATTGAAAATATCTTAAAACGGCTGATCCCTGAGAACCTGCAGATGGTCTTAACGGCACCCAATCTGGTCACAGATAAGCTGGAACGATGGTACCAAGCTCCTTACGGGATAGAAACCATTAGCCAAGGCGATGTGGAAAGCTGGAAAAAAGGAACCTCAGATCCTGGCCTACAACTCCCCAAAGCCAATCCCTTCATTCCAGAGACCATCACTTTTCAGCCACAAGAGGCCCTCGGTGAGTACCCTGTTTTAATAAAAGACAATCCTGGCTCCAAGATTTGGTTCAAACAGGCTCAGAAGTTCAAAGTCCCTAAGGGTAACGTCAAGGTCTTGCTCTCTACACCGGAAGCTTATGCCACCGTAGAACAAGCAGCAATGACTCGTTTATACACCATGCTATTGAAAGATAGCTTGAATGAATTCTCTTATCCTGCCTCTGTCGCAGGCTTGCATTATTCCATTTCCAATTCAGTCAGGGGACTTGAAATCAACTTGGGGGGGTACCCGGAAAACCTTCCCTTGCTCTTTGAGCGGATCCTAAGAGCCTCAAAAAATTTGCAAGTTGATGAGACTAAATTCAAAATCTTCAAAAACCAGATCAAAGAGCGCAGGTTCAACCAAAATCTGGGACAGGCCTTTCATCGTGCTACTTATGAGATGTACTACTTGTTATCAGAGACTCTCTGGCACACCGATGACTACCTCAGGATTATTGAGCAGATTGATATAGAGAAGCTGCGAGCATTCATACCCAAGTTGATTGCCCATACTCATATTGAAGTCCTGGCTCATGGAAACTTTTCTTCACAAGAAATTCAGCGTTTGAGTTCACTGCTTGAAGACAATTTTCAAAACCCGACTCTCCAGCCATTGCAACCCATTGAAGAACGTACCCTGAATTTGCCTCCCGCAAGCGCCTATCAATACCAATTTGGTGTGGAAGACGTAAACTCAGCCGTTCAGCTTTATTACCAGTTGGGACCTCAAACAGCTCAACAAACAGTTTTGGTTGATTTGTTGCAACAAATCTTGGAAAAACCTTTCTATCACCAGCTACGAACGATCGAACAATTGGGTTATCTGGTCTGGTCCGGACAGAGAGTTAATAACAAAATTGATGGAATGTTCTTTATGATCCAATCCAGCGATCGAGCACCCGATTACCTGCAGGCACGGATTAAGCTATTCTTGAGCAATTTTCGTAAAACTCTGAGTGAACTGCCACCTCAAGAATTTGAAAAATTTAGAGCCAGCGCAATTGCCAAAAGGGAAGAAAAGCCTAAGAATTTGGCAGAAGCGACTCAGTACTTCTGGGATGTCATTGCCACCCAAAAGTATGATTTTCAATATCGCGAGAAGGAGATCGCAGTTTTAAAGAGGGTTGAGTTGAAAGAAATCGTGGCCTTGTATGATAATATGCTTCTTCAATCGGAGACGGTCAAAGAGATTAGTGTGCAAGCAGTGGGAAAAAACCATAAGGTTTCCACTCTAGAAGCGAACTTGATCACCAGCCCCAGTAAGTTTAAAGGAACCTTGACCTTTTACGACAACCCAACCGGTTCAGTACCTCTACTTAAGTCAAACTAACTGAGGCTATTGACCGTAAACAACCGATATTTTCACTACCACAGTAGCTGGCATCAGCTCTGTGGTAGTCGATTGCAAACCAGGTCCCTAAGAGAAGATGGAAAAAAAAATCAGTGAAGAAATGAATGAACGTTTATCCACAGCAATTCAAGCTGTCATCAAGCAACAGATCGCAGAAAACGATCCTCCAGAGACAGTAGAGACTTTAGAGAGGCTCACCGATGAGGGCTTTACTCAGAAAGAAGCCTATCTCTTGATCGGCAAAGCAATCAGCAGGGAGGTTGCAGAAATGCTCGTAGTGGGTCAATCCCTCAACCTGGAGAGATTTTTAGCCGCACTGGAGGAACTACCAGCCCCTTTTGTCTTGCCCAAAAAGCAAGACAAAGAGGACGAGACTTAAAAAGGATCATTCATGATCCTCGGCTTCGCTGTCTCAGTGGTGAGTATACTCACCGCGATTGATTTATTCTTAATGACTCTGGCCTCAAGCCAAGCTGGAATTTTAATCCTGATTATTTCACAGCTCTTGAGTGGCATCCTCGGCTGTGTACTGCTCAAGAGAGCAGATATTTATCTGCTCTTTTATATCGCCAATCGCCAGAATCAGCAATTACCGGTTATCAAAGAACTATGGGAGGAGGCCTTGGGCATTTTCGCTTGCCTGTTGCTCTGCATCCCCGGATACCTTTCTGACTTACTAGGGATTTTTCTCTTACTCTCCCCTGTTCGCAAACAGTTTTTGCAGGCCTTCTCTTCGCGTTTTTCCAGAAAATTCAAATGAAAGTACCGCAACTTCTTGGGGGATTGATTTGCTGCCTGTTTCTCTGGCTACTCCCCCAAGCGGCCTACGCTCAAGAAGAGGCAATTCAAGATTTTGAACAAGAACTCCGCTCACTCGAGGAGTTCAGTAAAGTTTATCATATCATTCAAAACCAATTCATTACCCCACAAGAGCCTCAAGCTCTTTTGCGCCAAGCCATTCGAGGCATGACTCGATCCTTAGATCCATACACCCAAATTCTCACCAGGCAAGAATTAGAGAAACTGGAACAGGAGTCTCTCGGCACCTACCGGGGTATTGGGATTAGTACGCAAGTGATCAAAGATCAATTAACCGTTTCTCAAGTCTCCCCCAATACTCCCGCTGAACTATTCGGTCTGCTACCGGGAGATATTATTACTCATGTGAATGATCATTCATTAGAAGGTATCACTTTAAATAAACTCCCTAATTTACTGCATACCCCCCTGGAGGATAAACACGTAACTTTAACTTTTTTTCATCCTGAGAACCCTCAAGATTTATTCAAAAAAAAGATACCAAAAACCTGGATTCGCAGTAGTTCTACCAGCTCCCACAGCCCACAAAGAGGAGTTTTAGTTCTGGCCATCCATCAGTTTCAGAAAGATACTGCTGAGGCCGTAAAAAAGGCCCTGCATCAAGAAGACTTTCAAACCGTTATTTTAGACCTGCGGAATAATCCTGGGGGTTTGCTGATCGCGGCAGTGGAAACAGCAGAGCTTTTTTTAGAGGCAGGCCCCATTGTTGAGACCAGGAACCGCCAGGGAGAAATTGTGGCACAATATATTTCCCGGCGTGCTTTTGCGAGAAAAGCTCCACAAATCATCGTGCTGATCAATAAATATACAGCGAGTGCAGCAGAGATCCTTGCTGGCGCGATCCAGGATCGGCAGCGGGGTATATTGATAGGGGAGAAAAGTTTCGGTAAGGGAATAGTGCAGTCGATCTTCCGCATCTCAGATGAGTTATTCCTAAAAATAACAACAGCTAAGTATTATACCCCCTCGGGTATCAGCATACACCGCAAGGGAATTCATCCCAATTTATCAGTCTCTGATACCAATCAAGTCAAGAGGTATAATCAAGAAGATCGCATTTTCCAGGAAGCAATAAAACATTTATAAAAACCTGTTTTTATTGCTTTTTACTCTTGATCTAAGTTCAGTCCGCATAACGTTTCGACCACTGCCACCAGTTTTTTCGCGGCTTCAAGGGGTTGTCCTTCAAAGTCCTTCTCCACCTCTGAGGCCAGTTGGCTGGGAAGTTCCAGCCCATAGTTAGCCGCAGCCCCTTTAATATCATGAGAAATCGCTTTTACAGTAGAGTGATCTCCCGTATTGAGAGCTTCCTGCAGTTGCTTCACCTTTTCCTGGAAGTCATCTAATACATCAACGATCATTTCTTGGAGATCCTCAAGATCCAAGCCCATTCGATCAGCAGCCTCCTGCATATCATGTAAAACGCTTTCCCGTGTCATTTCCGACATAATTCCTCGTTTAATTTTAGGATCAAGATGACTTTGGCTAGTTAACCAGTGGCTCACCTACTTTATTCAAAATCACCCAATTAAATTATTGGTATGTTGTAGTGATAGGAACTTGATATATCTTATCTTTGATTTGATAACGTAAGTATTGGGGGCGAATTCTCAAAATAGTCCTCCCCTCTAGCCGATCTCCAACAACCAAAGTGTATTGCTTATCATCTAACTCTATGATTGCAAAATACTTTCTGTGGATCGAAGCGTATCCCTTATAAGTGAGTTCAGCAAGTAGTTTTGTGGGCTTTTCTTTCATCTTTGCGAATTTACTGGCAAAGGGATTTGCTGGAAGAACAGACACTCCCGTGAGAATCAAAAAAGTAATCAGCAGGAAAATTGGTTTCATAATTTCACAAAGAAATAACGCAATTCCACGATTGCTATTAAAGTAGGGGATTTACTACCATAATCTTGACTTTTCAGCTGATAACTCTTGATGAGCATTTGATTATCAGCCCGTAAAAGATCGTTAAAATAAGCCATTTGTTCTTGATAACTTCCTGAAATTTCCTGTTGAATTCGCAATTGATGCACCCATTCAACGGGTTCCAAGCTTTCTACCTGCTGCTTCACCAAATGTAACACCCTCTGCTTCAGCATTCCAGCCAACATATTTTCCCAACTCTGACCCCCCGGTTTTGAGAGCTCTTTCGACTTTGCCTGGATCCCTTGATAGACTGGTCGGTGATACTCCATTTGCAACACAAATCCCTGCAAAAACTTCTTTTCTTTCCATAATTCATCGATTCTTTTCTCTAAGTAGGGAATTTTATCTTTTAAGGGCAAGATCAAATTCACTGCTACCAGAATCAAGACCCCTGCTAATAAGCAAAAGCGTTGCAATAAGCCTTTATCAATCCTCATGGAAAACCACATCTGCCGAGAGATTCACTCTGATTACATATTGTTTCAGCCCCTTCGTTTGATAAGGGATTTCTTTTTCCTCAATCAAACGTGCGGGGGCCTGATCAAAAGTAAGCTCTTTCAATAATTTAGGTATAGCCGGATCCACGCCTTTCTCACTCAGCAATGCTATTTCCACCTCTGCTTCTCTAATGTGAATGTATGAGATCCATAAAGCTCTGCCTTGCAAGCCTTTTTCTATCAAAGTAAATACTTTTTCAAGGTCATGATTTGTATCCTGAATCGTTTCTACTAAAGTCACCTGCTTGAAATAACTCTGCTCTATCAAAGCCACCTGCTGATGCTCTTGTGTCGTTTCCTGAAGTTGAACTATTTCATGTAGTAATTTTTCCTGCTGCGACCTGAGGGTAAAATACTGATAGTTCACTATTGCAGCCCATAGTAGGAAGCCTAAAATACCTGCGACTATCAGAGATAACGGATGAACTAACTTTTTCAAGAAATACCAGGTTATTCCCCCAGAGCGCCTGTTGATTTTAAAGCGCTTTTGTTCTCCTACCGGAAAGCAAAGAGCGGCCATAACTATGCCTAACCTGTTAATCTGCGGCTTATCTTCAAAGAAGGAAACCTCAAGCATTGCTGGTTGTTCTTCCGTGGGATTGAATATTACCTGCAGAGACTTTTTTTTCTCCTCAAAATTTGGATTCACCTGATAATTATTCAAGAGTTGAAACACAGGGACTGATGAGGACCAGGTAACCTGAAGCGCTTCCTCCTCCCAGAAACATTGAAGCAAGGGTTCTTGCCTGAGTTCTTTCTGAGGGAAGGCGAGGATATTTTCAACGAAAAAAGGCAGTGCGGGTTGCCATTTTCGTGCTCTTCGATGTTTCCTCAGTTTTCGCAATAAACGCACACCTTCATCTGTTAAGTGAGAATGGATCGTAATGGATTTTTTTTCCGTTACCTGAATAGACTGAATCCACCTTCTTTCCGGGGGAATAATACTAAAGGGAAGCACTTGCACATCTGCCTCCATCAACTCTCGACCTTTTAAGTGTATTGTTTCGTGTATATAAGAGAATACCCAGGGAGCTCCTAAAAGTAATAAGGTGGGGGCTTTTTCTTTCAATACAGGCCCCAACTGTTCATTCAGTACCTCTCGAAAATCTGCTGTTCGCTGGACAGAATGAATTCGATTACCGTGAAATAACAACAAACGGTGGATAGAAGCCCCCTGATGAGAGAGGATTTTTTCCGATTTTTTTTTCACATTTCTCCAACATTAACTTAAAGAAACTAAATTACCTGCCCCCTCGATACAAAATAACAGACATAATCAAGCCCAAAACCCCACTTTCTCCAAGTAAAACTTTAATTGCTTTTAGGGAAATAGAAGAAAATAAGCTCCATTCGCAGGATGCCTTAACGCTAACGAATGTGATGATCCTAGCTGATATTTCAGCTAAGATAAACTATTTCCCCTTAGTTTTTCCAATCATTTTTCCTGAAGCTTGAGGGAGAAGGCTAGCTTGATTTTTATCGCAAAAATTAATCTAAAAAAGTAATACCTAATCTATCAGATAAAAGAATCGCTAACTCATCAATCACTTCCTGGCCCCCTTGGCTATGTGTAAACCCTGTTGAGTATCCATCTTTTATATAAAACTCTGCCATGCTGTTCACTAGAATTTCCCATTGGTACTCATTCGGACCGAGGTATTGAATTGTGACCAACCTTTCTTCGTCCATCAGCTCAGTAATATTTTCTTTAAGGTAGCCATTCGAAGGAAGCACCTTTTTGACTTTTGCTGGCTCTACTTTTCTTGAAAAGATAATGTCTACATTTTGAAGGCCCTCATCTTTTGTCAATTCTCCCAGGGCAGTCACATTAATGGAAAGTTTTTTTAAATTTTCTCTGAAATCAAAGCAAAAATCACTTTCAAGAGTATCAACAACCTCCTCTAAAAGTTGTAATCTTATCTTTTCTCTTCGCTCTTCTTCTGCTTTTCGCCTTTTTACTTCTGAATGAAAATCGATGACTTTACCCATTATTTACCCTTCAATTACTTGACTAAAATGTTACCAATTCTTCCAACTAACTAAAAATTAAACATGACAGCCTATCATCTCAACCAGTGAGATAGACTCCATAAAAAGTGCTTAGGAGGGTGTGGAGTCCACACCCAAATAAAGTTGATCCTTACTCTGTACTCCCATCTTCTTTTTTATCAGTGAAAAATGTTTGGAGACAGAACTTGCCGTGATATTACATGCCTCAGCAATTTGGTCATACTTCATGGAGGTTTTGAGTAGCTTATAAACAGTAAATTGCTTGTCCGTCAGATTTGCTGTTTTTCCAATTTTTGCTCTATCAGGAATGCCAGCAATATGAGGTATTAGCTGAGACAGAATATTTACGATGCGTGGATCCTTTGTATCTGGAATTTTAGGCCCGGCAATACTGAAACTGGCATACATAGCACGATTCAATTGATATAAAATTGAATATCCATTGGTCCCGGGAGGAAATTGAAAATGTTCCATGATTCTAAAAAACTCTGAATTGGGTCTTTTTTCGTAAGTTTCTTTCCAAAATTGACACGTAAATACACCTTTTACAATTTGATCAAAAGCTTCCTGAAAAATGGGATCAATATTAAATAATTTCTTGCTAAAATAAAACTCTTCAAAGTCTGGAATTCCGTTAAACCACTGAATACCTTCGGCTGAATGAACTTCTCTCTTAATGACTACGAATTTGCCTATTGAGTAATCTTCAAATGGAATCAGAGTTTTTATTTTTTCAATTGTGGCTTGAGTATCAACTTCTGTTCTGCATTGATAGATCTCAGATATGATTTTTAGGAGTAACCGAACTTCCTTTTCTGGAAGGGATTCATTCATATCAAAACCTTTCGGTTCAAGGTATAACCTGACTTTTAAAAGCCAAGTAATATGGATTAAGTTAACAAAAATTTATTGAAATAGTTGCTGTCTATTTTAATAGATACAAGTTCAAGTAATCCAGTTTTAAAGAACTTCTTAGGATCTAATAATTCCCAATCAATGACTGTAGGAACCGTAAGATTTTTCGCTGAAGATTTCCTTTTGCTATCAATTCGGTAAATTGGTAATCCTTGCCTTCTTAGCAACCTAAATATAGGCATTAGAAATACACAGTAAACTTTTCTAGCTCCCTTCATTAAACAGTATTCATAGAAGGAATAAAGGAAAAGTTGACTATAAAAGACTTTGTACCCATTAATCTGATGCTGCCCTCGAAAATTTCTTGAAACAAAATATCGAGTTGATTCTACTGAATCTAAAGTTTTGACTAGAGGCTGATCAATCAGTAATTTGAAAACATCAACTTTTTCAAACATCCATGGACTAGTATGTTTGGTAATACGGGTAAAGGCTACCAGTTTATTACCATCAAACAACCCCAAAAAGTCAGAACCAACATCAAATTCATCTGTCTCATACTTCTCTGAATCGGTCCAACCCAGTTCTTCAGTGAAGATATCGTGACGAAGTCTGAAGGCTTGCGCTCTCTCTTCTTCCGTAACAATCAGCCTAGCAATCAATTTTTTTTGAGTAATTCTTTGATTCATTTGTCCTTTTTTATCTGAATTTTGTGAAATCTACAACAAAAATAAAACTTCAAGGATAAATGAAAAATAAAAGCCTACAAGAGGCTAAAATCTCGCATTACCTTAAATTTTCAGTGTCTATTTTTTATGCTCTATCTCCAGTCATTAAGGGTGGATCATTCTTCCTACAAAGCAAATCCCCATGGCATGTTATCCCGCTTTATACGGACTGGTAGCTACTGATAGCATCTCTTGTATATTTCATAATGTTCAGACAATCTACCTCCCAAATAGGTGGACAGCATCTCCATGCTTAAGGGCAAATATCAAGCTTTTTGTTACTTAAGATACAACTAAATACTGTTAACTTTTGGCAGTATCCCAGCATGCTAGTGCTTAATTTTTGGTACCTTGTAATTATTTACACTGCTTGTTAGAGCTACTTATCAACAATAGTTAAGTTCGTTAGATAAAAGTGTAAGTAGTGCCTGTGTAAAAAAGTCTTATCCTATGATCTCGACCATGAATTACGAGACTCTCAGTAAGATGGAGAGATTTTATCAGTAGAGGTGTCAGATGATGAAACGACAGGACAAACTGAGATAGCTGTAACTATCTCAGCTTGCTGATTCCTGCCAACGCCAGTCAGTAGATTCCCGAGAAGAAGACTAACTAAACCAGCTCTGTGAGCATGCTGGTTTCTCCTTAAAAAATCAAGCAAACAGCATCATTACCACACCTGCACTCTCTTCCCGGATCAGGTGAGGGGTGATTTCTGCTTCTAATGAGGTAAGATATGACGATTTCTAGAATAGATCAGCCACAGAAGTATCAACATGGTTGGTGGGTACGATATTTTGAGTATGGTGCAAAAAGACCTGTAGCTCAGAAATTTTTCTCCGATAAAATGTATATGGGCCGTGAATTTTCCTATTTGGAAGCTCAAAAATTCGAGCGACACCTCAAAGAAAAATTCAACTATAAAGATCGCCGCCAACCTGAAGGTTCTCCTAATCCAGATATCCGACGTCCTAAAATAAGGAATAAAGCAAATAAAACAGGTATTTTGGGTGTACAGAGGTCACGACGAATCAGACCGGGAGGCAAGATTTATGAAGCCTATATCGCCTCTTATCCCATTGCTCCGAGAAAGAACAAACTGCATGTTTACAGCATCAGTAAATTTGGAGAAAGGGCCGCTTTTCGTTTGGCAATCATGGCAAGAATCATCGGTTTATCCAATTACTATGACGAGAGGTACCGACTGAAAGACCAATTTGAGGACTGAGAGGTACTTTCTAGCAGAACAATAAGTGAGGACTGAGGGGGAAAACAGGTATTTGCTCCCCATTTTCAGAGCTAGAGAGTTGTAGTTTCTCCAGGGAGCTTTTTTACTCACATTACCTTTTTTTTTGGGCTTGCTTCTTGGGGAGAATTCAACGATTCTTGCCCCATGGCACAGCCTGGAGAGGATGTGACCTATCACCTTTGTTAATATAGGTTTTTTTTGCATAGGTTTCGGTGATGCTCTTAGTCTCGCCGATGGCTTCATGGTCTCTGTGAGAATCCCCTGATCTAGCGCTTAACGATGTTTTTTCAGTAGTAGTATTGTGCAACGAACTATATATAATACGCCTGGTGTAAGGCAGTTTGGTATCGCCCTGTCATGGGCCGGTTTAAAACTCGCAGGCTGGAAATTAGAAGGGACTGCTCCCACAGAAGGGAAGTATGTTCTGATTGCCGTTCCTCATACCAGTAATTGGGATTTCCCGATTACTCTGGCGCTGGCTTTTATCTTTAAATTTGATATTTTTTGGATGGGGAAGGACACCCTCTTTAAAGGGGCCATGGGGCCAATCATGAAGTGGCTGGGGGGTATTCCTATTAATCGCTCTTCCTCCCATAACGTTGTTCAGCAAACCATTGATGCCTTTAACGCCAATGACCGTTTAGTGGTAGCGATTCCTCCTGAGGGAACACGCTCAAAAGTAGATCAATGGAAAACCGGTTTTTATCATATTGCCGTGGGGGCGAAGGTGCCAATAGGGCGGGGATACCTCGATTACAAGCACAAAATTGGAGGCTTTTTACCGACCTTTTATCCAACAGGCGACGTGGAAAAAGACATTCTTGAACTGAGAAACTCCTACTCTCATATATCAGGTAGGTTCACAGATCAGTGTTCTCTCGATTAGTCCTCTTTATCTCTCCGGCAATGATGCTCCCATAATTTCGCATATTTCAGAAACATGGAATATGCGGCGCCCACACTGATAATAAATCCTGGCAAGCCATCCAGAAAACCAGCTTTTATAATATAAGTCTCAATGAATTTTCCTGGGGGTTTAAAGAGCAGTTTCAGGAAGCTTGAGGCTTTGCCTTCTTGGTATAAAATATCAGCACTGATGGAAGAATAGAAGTTATTCGTGTGGATATTGTGGGCCAAGTCTTTAAAAACATAATGATCTAGTGAACCCGGCAAATCGCCGGAAGCTCCTTCCACCACGATCCCGTCATGGGGGTCAACCCCTGCCCAGTGACCATGTTTCCGGTTAAACAAACGAGCCTTGCGATCGGGGAACCAGCCTCCGTGCATGATCCAACGTCCCAAGTGATAACTCCTGCGTCCTACCGTGTAACCATGCAACAACTGACCGGGATCCGTTGTCTCAAATAGTTGCAGAATGGATTCCTTCAAGGTTGCCGTCATTCTTTCATCAGCGTCCAAGCTGAGAACCCAGTCATTTTGGCAATGATCAACCGCTAATTGCTTTTGTTTCACATGGCCCAAAAATTTCTGATCCACCACCTTTGCGCCCAGAGAAAGGGCAATCTCTTTAGTCCGATCCGTACTAAGAGAATCCACTACAATAATTTCATCAACCCATTGCAAACTCTGGATGCAAGCTTCGATATTCTTTTCTTCGTTCAATGTGATGATCGTAGCTGATATCTTAGGTCGCATAACTTATTTTTTCTTTGGTTTTTTGGTTGCTATCGATAGTTTCTTAATCCCCGCTTTCCTCGCCGTATCCATTACATACACCACAAACTCATGTTTCACCTGACCATCAGCTCGAATGATCAACAAATCCTGACGAGTCTCTTGTTGTGCTTTGATTAAGGCTTCTCGTAAGTTTTCTCTCTCTACTAAGCTGCCATTGACATAGAGTACGTTTTTTTCCGTAATTGTAATGGCCAGGGACTGCTCTTTTTGAGGGGGAGCTTGCGTATCAGATAGGGGTAATTTAACTTTAATCCCAGGTGATTCTGGAAAAGTTGTTGAGACCATAAAAAAGATCAACAACAAAAAAATCACATCAATCAAGGGTGTGAGATCCAGAGTCAAACGTTTTGTTTCTCGTTTTTTAAACTGCACGGATTGGTCGCTGGAAAGTTGTTCCCGAGGAACGCTGCGGTGGAAACAGCTTTAGGGATTAAAAATCGGAATAATCACCTGTTAACAATTCAAAGATGATCAAGGAATACCGTTCCATCTCCACCAACAGCAGGTCCACCTTTTTTGACAAAAAGTTGTAAAAGATCAACGTTGGAATGGCCAGGGACAAACCTGATGCCGTGGTAATCAAGGCTTCGGAAATACCACCGGCCAAGACTGCCGTATTGCCTGTTCCCTGAGTCACAATCGTTTCGAAGACCTTAATCATTCCCGTCACGGTGCCCAAGAGCCCTAAGAGCGGAGCAATCACGGCAATGGTCTGTATAGAGGTCAAAAACTTTTCCAGGCGCGGCACTTCTAAGCGCCCCGCTTCTTCAATGGAAACCTTCAGATCATCCCGAGGTTTGTCCGAATTAATCAGGGCCACTTCCACCACTTTCATCATGGGTGAATCATCTTGCCGGCTCCATTCCAGAGCCATTTTAATGTCCCGCTTCTTAATGGCAATTTCAATTTCCTGCAGTAAGTCCATCTTAAAAATCCTGCTATGTTGCAGCGCAAATAAACGCTCCACAATCATGGCCAAAGATAAAACAGAACAAATCAGAAGAACCAGCATTAGAGGTCCTCCCCGAGAAATCAACTCAACATCGAGCATCGACAACATGGTACTTATTCCTCAGAAACGCTTTTATTGGCTTTATCCCGCCAGAAAATTTTAATGGGTGTGCCTTCAAAACCAAAGAAGTGTCTGAATTGATTCGTCACATAACGTCGGTAAGAAGTATTGATGGATGACGGATTGTTTGAATTCAAGACAAACGTAGGTGGCGCCACGGCAACTTGGGTTCCAAAATAAATTTTGGTTTTCCTACGTCCGTCCATGGGTGGTGTATGACGCGCAGTGATCGATTCCAGGATCTTATTGACGTCGGACGTTTGAATGCGTTTGGTGTATTGGGTATAGACCTTGCGGCACTCTTCCAAAATAGCCGGTACCCGCTGTCCTGTTTTGGCGCTCACAAAAATAATCGGGGCAAAACTGAGAAATTCCACCTTATCCCGAATATTCTGTCTCATGGTTTCTAAGGTTTTGGAGTCCTTCTCCGGCACCAAATCCCACTTATTGACGATAATGATCAGAGCCTTTCCCCGTTCCAGGACGTAACCAGCAATGCGGGCATCCTGCTCTACCACTCCGGCAGTTGCATCGACTACCAACAAGACCACATCGGAACGCTCAATACTCTTGATCGCCGCAATCATACTGTATTTGTCTACCAGCTGACTCACACGACTCTTTTTTCGAATTCCCGCCGTATCAATCAGGCGAATGGTATCACCATGATACTTACAAAAATTATCCACAGGATCACGAGTCGTGCCAGGAGCATCATGCACGATCTGCTTGGCTTCACCCAGAAAGTAATTGGTCAGTGACGATTTCCCTACATTGGGCCTTCCGACAATACTAACGGACATGACGTCATCTTTCGTTCCACTTTGGTCGCTCTGCACGATCTCGGGAAAGTCCTCACTCAAGCGCTCCAATAAGCCGGTGATACCTCGTCCATGGGCAGCTGAGACGGTAAAAATTTCCTGAGCACCAGACTCATAAAATTCTGCCGCATCGACTTCATGACCTTCGCCATCAATTTTATTGACTACAAAATAGATAGGCTTGGAGGAACAGCGCAGGAATTCATAAATCGCTTGATCTTGAGCTGTCCAACCACTCACGCGATCCAGCATGAAGATAATTGCATCAGCCTCTTCCACAGCCAATTGAGATTGCTCTCTCATTTTTGAGGGAATGCCCTCTTTACTGTCCGGCTCAAAGCCTCCTGTATCCATCAGGATAAAATTATGTCCCTTATAATTGATCAGGGCAGTGTTTCGATCCCGAGTGATGCCCGGTTTCGGATCAACAATGGCCAATCTTTTTCTAGCCAGACGATTAAATAGTGTAGACTTGCCAACGTTTGGCTTGCCGACCAATGCAAAAAGTTTCATAAAATACTTATTTTCTTACAGTTTTTCTAAGTCAAACGATCGAGGGATTATAGAATACGCCGAAATCGTTTATCTAATTCATTCACGCTAATCTCAATGAGGACAGGCCGCCCATGGGGGCAATAAAGGTCCAAATCCAAGCCGGCTAGTTGATTCAATAGGGATTGCATCTCTTTTATGCTCAAAATTTGAGCGGCGCGAATGGCGGAATGACAAGCCATACGCTCAAAGACTTCATTATAAAAAATCTCAAGTTTCCCTGATTTACCAAACTGAGCCATTTCATCCAGTACCTGCCGGATGACCTGGGAGATATCGGCATCTTTTAAGATAGCCGGAACCTCTTTGATGGAATAGTCATTCCCACCAAAATGATCGATGGTAAAGCCTAATTTTTCCCAAGAATCCTGATGTTGTTCTAATAACAAGCCATCCTGAGGGGGTAATTCCAGCATGATGGGAATCATCAGGGGCAGAGTGGCCATGGATTGTGAGTAGAACTCCTTCCTGATTTCCTCAAAGCGAATGCGTTCATGGGCGGCATGCTGATCGACCAAGATTAAACTTTCCTCACCTTGAGCTAAAATATATTTCTTTTGTAACTGTCCAATCACTTGATAAGGCGAATAAGCTTGCTCAAAGTGACTGGTCTCCTTGTCATCCCCAAAAACATCCTCTCTTTTAGCAAAAGAAAAAGGATTTTCTACTGCCTGCTCCCTTGGGAGTGGGGCCACCATTTCGGGTGGAGAAAACTTTTTTTTATTTTTTTGAGGGAATTGGCTCTGCGCGATTGGAGGCACAAAACCCATTTGCTCATTTACATTCTCAAACAGGGGCACCACTGGCTTTGAAGACGGGACAGATGCTGTTACAGATCCCCGATTTACGGGTGCTGCACCTTCCAGTTTTCGCTCTGCTTGCTTGGGGGAGCCTGAAACCTTGCCTGGTTGAAAAAATTGTTTTCTATCCCCTGCTCTCAAGAGTCGTGATAATTGATCCGAAAGAATCGTGTGAATCAATGTGGGGTTCTTAACCCGAATTTCCGTTTTTGCCGGATGCACATTCACATCTAATTCCTGGGGCATCAGCGTGACATTCATGAAAAACATAGGGTGCATGTTCTTCATCAACAGGGTTTTATATGCCTCGTAGATGCCATGATTGATCGTGTTACACTTCACATAACGCTCATTCACAAAAGTATGCTGCCAACGTTTGGAGGCGCGACTTTTTGAAGGCGGTGAAATCAATCCAGTGAAAGATAAATAGGACTCCTTATGCTCACACTCTATTAGATCACCCGCAATTTCATTCCCAAAACAATGCTCCACCCTTTGTCGAAAATCTTGTCCTTTGGGTATATTGAGCACCATCGTCTTATTATGGGTCAAACGAAACTGGATATTGGGATGCCCCAAAGCTAAACGGATAACCAGGTCATAAACATGATTGTATTCCGTACTCGCAGACTTCATAAACTTCTGTCGAGCGGGAGTATTAAAAAAGAGGTTTTCAATGGTAAACCGAGTGCCCACAGGAAAGCCAACTTTGGCTTGATGGATCAGTTTACCCCCCGCAATTCGAAGCTGGAAGCCTCCTTCTTTTTCATCACAACAAGTGGTCAGCTCAAAGCGAGATACAGCTGAGATGGCAGCTAAAGCTTCCCCACGAAAGCCCATGGTATTGATACAATCCAGGTCTTCGTGTGTAGAAATTTTACTGGTTGCATGTCGCTCAATCGCCAACTTGGCGTCTTCCGCGTTCATGCCACAGCCGTTATCCAGAACGGAGATAGAGTCTTTTCCACCATTTTTGATCGTGACAAAAATCTGGTCGGCTTGAGCATCGATTGCGTTTTCAACCAATTCCTTCACCACCGAAGCGGGGCGTTCAACCACCTCACCTGCGGCAATTTTATTGATCAGGGATTCGGAAAGAATTTTTACTTTTGGCATTTTTCAGGTTCTTTGGGACTGCTAACTGAGATCAATCATCTCATCACTTAAGTCTAAAACATGCTTGGATTCTTTAGTGCGCGAGGGAGCAGCCTTTGTTTCTCCTCCTTCAAACTGAGGGTTTTTTTTTTGCAAACTATCGGCAACCCGTAAGTGAGCCTTGGATAGCACATCCATTTGCTGTTCAAAGCCGGTAGCAATGACCGTGATTGTCACTTCATCTTGCTTGGTCTCATCATAAACCAAACCGAAAATCACATCCGCATCTTCATCTGCTTGAGATTGAATGACATCAGCTGCGGCTTCAGCATCCAATAAGGAAAACTCTTCGTCAGCCACGATATTGATAATGACGCCGGTAGCTCSAGCCACCGATTGGCTTGCCAGGAGAGGACTGGAAATAGCCGCCTTAGCAGCCTCTAATCCACGGTTAGCTCCTTCGCCAACACCGGTTCCCATCACAGCTGCACCTTTATCAGCCATCACCGTACGTAAATCGGCAAAATCCAGGTTGATCACCCCTTCCAGGTTAATCAGATTAATGATCCCTCGAATCCCTTGCTTCAAGACATCATCCGCCAAACCRAAAGCTTCAGTCATTGTGGTTCGGGGYGATGCGATCTCCAATAATTTRTTATTGGGGATCACCATCAGGGTATCCACATGTTTTTTGAGTTCTTCAATACCTGCCAAGGCCAGCCTGGATCTTTTTGTGCCCTCAAAGCGAAAAGGTGTCGTGACGACTCCAACGGTTAAAATTTGCATTTCCTTTGCAATTTCGGCAATTACCGGCGCTGCTCCGGTACCGGTTCCACCACCCATGCCGGCTGCGATAAAAACCAAGTCGCATCCYTCTAAAACGGAACGGATCGCATCGATTTCTTCCAGGGCTGCGGCTTTGCCTACTTCCGGACGCATTCCCGCRCCTAARCCTCTAGTAGTATTGGTACCTAAGGTCACTTTGATATCAGCCAGTGATGAATTAAGTACCATGACATCAGTGTTCGCTGATATATATTGGACTCCTTGGATTTGTGACTGAACCATACGGTTCACTACATTTCCACCGCCACCTCCGACACCAAACACCTGAATTACTGGCATTCCAGTGGATTGCGGATGCATTTGAACATTATCTATACTCATTACCCCCCACAAGGTAAAAGGTCTGAACTTTTTTTGGCTTCATAACTCTTGGTCTCTTATATCCTTATATCGCCTGCATTGAAACAGAGATAAAATTACAGGGCAAAGACCAAAAGGACAAGCAACTTTTCAAAGCATTTTTTTCCCACTCTCTTTACCAAGGAGTAAGCCTCCAAGAGTCCCTTAAATTAATGATAACTACAAGCAAAAATTCCCTCTGCTTGCGGAGCCATATCAGCTATTATTGAGTAAACAAATTGTAATTACAGTGGCTTAATTTTTCAAAACTCTCTTCTTGTTCCTCAGGAGCTTTTTTGGTAGCCTTAGTCCGACCATTTTATCTGGTTCCCTCCAGAACACTTGTTGCGGGTTACCCGGACAATCATTTCCCATTTGTTACAAAAAATCACAGTCCATCAATGAGAAAAGCTGCTTTTTTTACTCTCGGCTGCCGTCTAAACCAGACGGAATCTTCCATCATGGCTAAAAGCCTGGAGAATGAAGGGTATATGATTACCCAGGAGAAGGAAGGTCTTGACCTGGCTGTCATCAACACCTGTACCGTCACCAACCAAAGTGATGCCAAGTGCCGACAAACTATTCGTTCCATCCAAAAAAAGAACCCCGAAGCCATGATCGCGGTAGTCGGCTGTTTTTCCCAGGTTGCCAGCCAGCAAATCCTGGATATTGGTGGTGTGGATTTAGTGCTGGGCAATGAGGAAAAACTGAACCTCTACAAATATATTGCTCAAGCTCAGGCCTCCTCCGTGCCCGTCGTCTCAGTAGAAAAAATTTCCAGAAAACCTTTCACCATTGATACAATTGGCCAGCATTTGGGAGTCACCAGAGCAAATCTCAAGATCCAGGATGGATGTAGTTTTGTCTGCTCTTTCTGCATCATTCCTTTTGCTCGCGGTACCTCCCGTTCTCGTGAAGTAGAGAATATTCGCCAGGAAACTCAAGCGCTGGCAGATATGGGTGTGAAAGAGATTATTCTCACCGGGGTAAATATTGGAACCTATCAACATCAGGATACAAATTTTCTCTCCCTTTTGGACTTATTCGAAAAGGTGGATGGGATTGAACGAGTTCGCATCAGCTCTATTGAGCCAACCACCGTTGGTAGGGAGATTTTTCAACGCATGGCTGATCCGAGCAGTAAATTAGTGCCTTATCTTCACCTACCGTTGCAGTCCGCCAATAATGAAATCTTACGGCTCATGCGCAGGAAATATCTGATTGAAGAATATGAGGACTTCGTACTGCAGGCGATGGAGCAGATACCTCGGCTTTGCATTGGCAGCGATTTGATTGTGGGGTTTCCCGGTGAAAGCGATGATTGCTTCGCAGATACCTTTGAAACACTACAAAGGTTACCTGTACATTATTTTCATGTTTTTCCTTATGCTGAGCGGCAGGGGACACAAAGTGTGAAATTGCCCAACCAGGTACCGCCACCCATTGCCACTCGTCGAGCCGCATCCCTCAGGGAACTCAGCAATCAGAAAAAAGAAGTCTATACGAAACAATTTATAGGGCAGGAACTATCGGTTCTCTTTGAAGGCAATCAAGGTGGAACGCAATGGCATGGTTATACGGATAACTATATCCGTGTCGCCGTCAATTCAAATCAACCCTTAAAAAATAAAATCCATCAGGTGCGCTTAAGTTCCCAAAAATCAGGTATTGCGCAAGGTGAGTTAATCGATTAATAAATCAGAGAACAAGAAAATTAACCCCTTACACCTTCTTTGAAAAATGGAAACCAACCAAACCAACCAAACCTACATTAGCTACCTTAAGCTGGAACAGCCTCAGATTTGGCTCAGTATTCTTCGAGCAGCTGAGGATGGATTGATTTTTGTGGATGAAGCCAATGATTCCGTCACGGCAACGGCTCGACTACTGTTGACCTATCCAGATCTGCATGAGGTCTTTAATATGCTCACTGAAAAGGGTAAGATTAAACGTTACGTTGCTAAACAATATGATAAGCACAGTAAGAATCTACCTAAAGATT
>NVSR01000023.1 GCA_002401295.1 SAR324 cluster bacterium
TATCCCGGAAACGGCAGAAGTCAAAACACTGAACATCACTAAAGAAGCTGGAAAGTGGTTTGCTTGTTTCTCCTTTGAGTTTGAAGCTCTAAAGGAGCCTGAACAAGACTTGTCAAATGCCGTAGGGATTGACCTTGGTTTGATTGATTTCTTCTATCCAAGTATAGGTAGCCCCGTCAAAGTTCCTAAGTATATGAGAAAGAAAGAGAAGCTACTGAAAAGACAGCAAACTAAACTTTCTCACACACAAAAAAGAACTGAAAAATACTATAGGGTTTTGAAATCTCTTCAAAAAATTCATTACCGGATCAAATGCCAGAGGAATGATTTCCTGCATAAGGAGGCCAATAAACTATTGGCTTCTCACAATTTGATTGTTCACGAAAACCTGAACATTCGGATGATGATCAGGCGGCCTAAGCCTATTCGGGATAAGGAATGCGGGGAATATCTACCCAATGGAGCAAAGCGACAATCAGGGATGAATAAGTCAATTAGTGACGTTGGTTGGGGAAAATTCTTGAATATACTGAATTATAAAGCTAACGAGGAGGGCAAAAAAATTGTTGGTATCAACCCGTACATGACAAGCCAAACCTGCAGCAACTGTTATGAGATCGTGAAGAAAAGCCTCTCCACTCGCACTCACCAGTGCCCAAAGTGCGGTTTTTCCGCTCCTAGAGATCTAAACGCGGCGTATAACATTCTGCGACTCGGCTTGGAATCGCTAGGTCTTGAATTTGTAATGCCTTCCATTACCGGAGCTGCTTAGTATGCATATCGCCGTAGGGCTATACGGCGTAGGTCTTTGAACCTATAGAAGCCCCCACGATACCGGTCACGATTAGTGGTGGGAGTAGTCACTTGACCTTTGAGGATGCAGGCTTTAGGATACGAAATAAAACAGAGTTTGAGAGTGGATTGGATAGAAAGTTGTTTAGATAACTATATTGGGAGACTAGTGGTTTGCATTGAGCTGCTCTGAAGTCTCTAATAACCTCTTAGAAGGAGTCCCATGGGACTGAGAACACATAATGTGTATGACCAAATTGTAGAAAATGCACGTTTGTTTCCTCAAAAACAAGCCTTTGTGATCGGTGAGTTACGACGCAGTTTTTCAGAGTATTTGACGGAAGTGAATCAACTGGCGGCAGGATTCCGCAAACAGGGTCTTCAAACACAAGATCGCCTGACGATCCTCATGGATAATAGCTGGGAGTTTTTGCTCTGTTATGGAGCTTGTGCTCAACTGGGTTTGGTGATGGTTCCTCTCAATGTCCGTACGTCTACGGATGAAATGGGGTTGGTGCTCAAGAACACGGAACCGAAGATCTTTATCTTTGGAGAAAATTATCAGGAAGAAGCCCAAACCCTCAAGAAGAGTTACAATTGGGAAGCTTGTTACCAGACAGGGAAGAATTCAGTAGATCTCTCTTTTTCCGACTTAGTCTTGGAAGAGGGTTATACGCAAGTCGTCACCGGAAAATCCACTGACGCCTATGTGATCATCCCCACAGCCGCTACAGATGGATTCCCTAAAGGCGCTGTGCTCAGTCAGGAAAATGTGATGGCCGCCTCATCCATGCAACTGCTGGAATATGGCCGTGAGGCGGTCTCCGCTCAACTTGCTTTCTTGCCTCTTTTCCATATTTTAGGGCTTTCAGCCATCATGACGACTTTCGTTTCGGGTGGGATCAACGTACTCATGCCTCGCTTTGACGCGGCAAAGGCCGTGACATTGATTGATCAGGAAAAACTGACCTACTTCGGTAGTTTCCCTCCTCTGCTGGGAGGCATCTTGGATCAGGCGAAAGAACAGGGCAGTCAGTTAACTTCCTTGAAATTAGTCTTTGGTATAGAAGGCCCCCCCATGATTGAACGCTTGCAAACAGAAACTCAGGCTGAATTCTGGGTTGGTTTTGGTCAGGCGGAAACGAGTGCTTTTGTCACCACAGGAAGATTCTCCCAATATCCCGATACAGCGGGAGTGGCGAATCCCTTCAATGCCGTTGCTCTGATGGATGAGGAAGGAAATCTTGTGCCCAACGGGGAAGCTGGAGAAATAGTGGTTCGTGGCCCTCTGGTATTCCAGGGGTACTGGAAAAGGGAAGAGGCCAATGCTCATGTCTTCCGTTTTGGCTGGCATCATACCGGTGACAAAGGCAAGTTGAATGATCAAGGAGCTTTGGTCTATCTGGGGCGCTTGCCGGAGAAGGAATTGATCAAAACAGGCGGTGAAAACGTCTATCCTAAAGAAGTGGAAGAGGCTTTAACCAAGCACGCAAAGATTAACGCAGCAGTAGTCTTCGGTGTGCCCGATGAGCAATGGGGAGAAGCCATTAAAGCTGTGATTGAGTTGGTACCCGAATCTCAACTAACCTTGAAAGAAGTTCGTGATTTTGTGGGACAGCATATCGCAGGGTTTAAGAGACCCAAACATGTTGTTTTTGTAGAAAACTTAGCTGGTAAGCAGAATAAAGTGGATCGTGAGGCAGTAAAAAAGCGATTCGCGGAGCAGTAATCAGAGGACTGCCGCAGCCACCTTGGCTGCGGTCTAGCATGCATCTTACATCCAGCGTTTACGCCTTTTGTAGGATTTAATATTTTTGAAGGATTTCCTTTCTCCACCTTTAGTCATCCCCATGTAGAACTCTTTTACATCAGGGTTGTCTTTCAGTTCATYGGAAGGACCTTCCAGCACGACTTTCCCACCTTCCATGATGTAGGCGTAATCGGAAACATCTAATGCCGTTTTTGCGTTCTGCTCTACCACGAGAATAGTGGTATTCATCTCTTGATTGATTTTCCGTACATTCTCAAAGATCTCCTGAGACAATAACGGGGCTAAACCTAAAGAAGGCTCATCCAGCATCAACATTTTTGGTGCGGCCATCAGAGCACGTGCGATGGCGATCATCTGCTGCTCTCCACCGGAACAATAACCGGCCATCCGCTTTTTAATGCGTACAAGACGAGGGAATAACTCATACATCTTGTCGTAATCTGCTTTGATTTTTTTCGCCCCATCTTTACGAGTGATGGAACCTACACGAATATTCTCGTCAATACTCAGATGCTTGAAAACCCGACGTCCTTCAGGAACCATCACACACCCCTGTTTCACTACATCCGTACCCAGCATTTCTGTGGTGTCCACACCATTGAACTTGATGTATCCATCCTTGATCGCACCATTTTCTGGTTTTAACAGGCCACTGATAGCTCGCAGTGTTGAGGTTTTGCCAGCACCATTGGTACCCAGCAAGGCAACAATTTTCCCCTCAGGGACATTCAGGCTGACTCCTCGAAGTACCTGAATAATATCGTTGTAAACAACTTCGATGTTGTTCACTTCAAGTAGATTCGTTTGGTTATCCACTGTGTTTAACCTCTCGGTGTTATTGGCTCCTCTAACCTTTGAGGGAGAGGCATACTCTCCCCTGTCTCGAGAAAACCAGATTAAGTTTTGGTTACTTTAACTGCTTGTAAAACTCGGACTCAAAAGGCTCATTCTCAGAGAAGAAAGTTCCATTCGTAGCTTTGTACAACTGCAGTGTATCCACACCGGAACGATCATTTACATCAAAAGTTACAGGACCTACAGTTGTGTTGGCGAAATAAGCGTTGGAACCATTCATACCATTCAGTTCTTCCGTCACAGTAGCTGAAGTCACTGCCTTTCCATGCGCCTTAGCTCGTACCATGGCTTCCACAGCGATTTGAGCAACCAAAACACCACTAGTGTAGTTATGAGATTCCTGAGTTTTTACATCTCGTCCATATTTCTGGCCCAAAGACTTAATGAAATCGGAACCTTCACTTTTCTCAGAAGCTAAGCGGAAAGAGGTAACCCATAAGAATTTCTCAGCCGCATCGCCAGCCAAAGCAATCAAATCATCTCCACCTGTATAATGTGCTCCCAGGAAGGTCAACTTGCCTGCTTCACCAAAAGAGGAAGCTGTAAGATCCAAGCGCTTGGCATCTTTAAGCATAGAAGCTACTGGAGATTGTACAGTCTGAGAGATCACATACTGAACGCCTTTGGATTGAAGTCGCTTGAGCATTGCAGTATTGTCCAAGCCTTTTCCATGCTCTACAACTTCTATAAACTCAACATTCAAACCTTTCTCAATGGCTCGTTTCACATCATTCACCGGTCCACGTCCGAAAGCGGAAGGATGAATGAACATAGCGATTTTAGGTGTGCCACCGCCTTTATGATGCTTGGATACATACTCAGCCAAACCTAAAGCCTGCTCCGAATAAGAAGCGATAGGCAGGAAAATGTATTTAGATCCCTTTGTATTATCCGCATGCATAGAAGCAGGGATTACAGGCATTTTATTTTCTTCAAAGTCTTCTTTCAGGGCCAGTGTACTTCCTGTGGAATAATTAAAATAGGCTACAATGCCTTTTTCCAAGTATCCCTCGAAGTTACGCTTGGTCACATCGGTTTTGTAACCATCATCCTTGATTTCACAATCTACCTTATCATCGCCCAAGAGAGCGTTATCATTCACATAACTACAGTAATCACCAATACCGCGAGAATAAGGCAAACCAGCATCGGAAGTGGGACCGGTCATAGCGCCGGAAAAGGCTAGTCCATAAACCTGTGCTGCAGCTGAGCTACTGGAAGTTGACGCTGGTGCGGCTTCTTCTTTATTATCACAAGCTGTAACCAATCCAAGGCTACTAACTAAGAATGCGTTTAATAAAAGTTTTTGACTTAACTTCATAATTCTCCTTTCTATTGTGATAGATAATCTCGTTTTTTAAACCAGGAAGAGTGCATGTCAGCCCCATAACAAACTCCCTGTAAGCATGAATGAACCAGATCCTACTGGATTAATAGCGGAAAGGCCAGAGCTTGGTATAAGATCGGAACATTCGCCACCAGTTCGCAATTCCCCTTGGCTCAAACATGAGAAAGAGAACAATCACCAGACCAAAAGTTAAAGGGCGGAGTGCAGTCGCCAGGTTCAATTCGGCAGGAAGATAATGTCCGGAAAGTTCCGCCAGTTCTTCCACTCTCAAGTCCAGCATCTGAATCGCTGCCGGTCCCCAGAGAGAGCCATTCAATGTGCCCAGTCCACCAACAATGGCCATGGCCAAATACTCGATAGAAGTATGTAATGTATAGGATTCAATCCCTACTCCTCGATCCAGATAGGCCTTCAAAGCACCGGCAATACCAGCCAATAAACCAGCCACAATAAAAGCGTAAACTTTCGTGAAGCCCGGGTGCATGCCCATAGCATCTGCAGCACGATCATTATCGCGTACAGCAATCAGACAACGTCCGTGTCGAGTTCTGAGCAGATTACGCACCATGAACCCACAGAGTATCAGGAAGACCAGTATCGCATAATACCAAAAAGTATAATGTTGCTGACGTAAGACCTTGCCCCCAAACCAGTAAACCCGCCCTACAGCGATAGTTTGTCCCTGGTCAAAAAAGGACATCAACATGATGACCCATTCGAAGATAATCTGAAAAGAGAGGGTTGCAATAGCCAGGTAGAGATGCTTGAGGCGTAAAGCAGGCAAGCCTACCAAAGCCCCGAAAGCCGCTCCGGCCATTCCACCGAGCAGAATCATAACCGGCCAGCCATAGACGATTAATTCGTGATTCTTACCAAGCAGGGTGACTGCAGTACCAACCGCATAGGCACCAATACCCACAAATGCCGCATGACCGATAGAAATCAATCCTGCGAATCCCGTCACAATATTCAGCCCCAAAACAGCAATCATAGCGATCATGACATTATCGATCACCAGCATGGTGCTGTTCTTCACAGGGAAAAAAAGTGGCCATATAAACAGGACCGCTAAAAAAACGATAAAAATACTGCGATCCAAATGAGTCCGGTAAATTCTCTGCTCTTCCTTATAGGAGGTGAAGAAGTTTCCTGTTGCTAACCAACGATTTGTTGACATAACTTACACCCTCTCAATTTCATGAGTTCCGAAGAGGCCGTGAGGCTTGAAAAGTAAGATCACGATCAGTACCACATAAGGAACAACGTCCGCCGTACCTGCTAGACCATAAGTACCATCCAAATAACCACTGGCGAACTGCTGTATGATACCAATCAAAATACCACCTACTACAGCACCCACAATGGAATCCAGACCTCCCAGGATCACTACGGGGAACACGGTAATACCTACTGCGCGCAGAGTATCGAAGTTCAACCCCGTGATGTTACCAATAATCACGCCTGCCGCTGCCGCAGTCAAACCGGCTGCAGCCCAAGCCAAACCAAAGACTTTAGGTACAGAGACACCCACCGACATGGCGGCCATTTGGTCATCTGAAACGGCTCGCATGGCGACTCCAATCGTAGAGCGCTTAAAAAACCAAGAGAAACCACCAAACATCAGTGCGGTAAATACAACTCCCATTACCTGTGGCCAGGAGATGGAAATTCCCCCAAAGACCAAAGGTTGTTCGGGCAGGATTTGAGGGAATGAATAATTAGTTGAGCCAAAAGGTGTCAGGTAGATCAAACCGTCGATGATAGACATCAAACCGATGGTGACCATGATCACTGAAATAATCGGCTCTCCAATCATACGCCGCAAAAAGAGGCGCTCCACACTCATGGAAAGGAAGAAGGTAATCACCATACTAGCCAGGAAGGAGATCACAAAGGGAATGCCAGCCCAAACGGTGAGCGCATAGGCAATGAAACAACCCGCAGCAATAATCTGTCCGTGAGCAAAGTTAATCACTCGACTAGACTTATAAATCAAAACAAAACCTAAAGCGGCCAGTGCGTAGATACAACCCACCACGATACCACTGACTACCAGCTGGATAAAATAAATCATGCGACTTCCTCCATGGTATGAATGGAGACTTTTGTGTCCACCGTTGTTGTTTGTCCGTCCTGGTATGTGAAAATGGCCTGGACTTCCTTCTCATGAACCGCTCCATCATAGAGAGCATCCACTACATCCTGATAACGTTCCTGTACGAACTTACGACGAATTTTCCCTGTTTTGGTTAACTCTTCGTCATCTGCATCCAGTAGTTTGTATAACAAGACAAAACGTTTGATCTGATGAGATTTCGTTTCCAGATTATCATTAACCTTGCGGATTTCCTTGAAGATCATTTCAGCAACCTCTTCTTTCTGAGAGAGATCCATGTAAGTGGTGTAGGAGATCCCGTGGTCCTCCGCCCATTTACCGACAGTCACTGGATCAATGTTGATCATGGAAGAAACATAATCCTCCTGATTTCCGTAGATCACCGCTTCCTTAATATAAGGACTAAACTTCAGCTTATTTTCCAGGAACATAGGACTAAACATATCGCCTTTCTTGCTGTGCATCACATCAGACAAGCGATCAATAATGATCAAGTGACCCGTTTTTTCCTCGATATAACCAGCATCTCCCGAATGCAACCATCCACCTTCCAAAAGTTCATCGGTGGCTTCTTTATTTTTATAATAACCAGCACAGACGGAGAGAGACTTGGAGAGGATTTCTCCTTTCTCCGAGATCGTACATTCCGTTCCAGGAAGAGGTAATCCTACCGTATCATGGCGGACATCACCGTCTCGATGCATGTAAGCCACACCAATAATCTCTGTCTGACCGTAGATTTGCTTGAGGTTGACCCCGATAGACTGATAAAAAGTAAACAGTTCCGGTCCCAGGGCAGCTCCCCCAGTATAAGCACGGCGTAAACGCATCAAGCCTAACTGGTTCACCAAAGGCCGGAAAAGAATATTTTTCCCTAACCAGGCTTTAATGGATAAGCCCAGAGGTATCTCTTTCCCACCCATGCGCAAGAGGGCCGCTTCTTCACCAACCTTCATGAAGTAGTTGTAAACCATCTTGTTGAGCTTATAGGACTCATCAATTTTCAGCCAAATCTGAGAGCGAATCGTTTCCCAAATCCGAGGAGCTCCGAACATCATATGAGGACCGATCTCTTTCAAGTCATCCATCGCCGTTTCCACTGATTCCGGGAAATTGACCGTAATGCCTCGGGCCATGGCAATTCCCAGAGAAGTCATCTGCTCTCCAATCCAGGCAAAAGGCAAGAAAGACATATATTCATCAGTAGGTTCTAAAGGATCCGCTTCCGTAATCCGTAGTCCCATGTTGATGAAATTCAGATGGGTTAACATGGTTGCTTTCGGCTTGCCCGTCGTCCCTGAAGTCAAACAAAAGTGGTTCACATCAGTGGGCTTACCCTGATCAATGATTTTTTCCAGTTGATCTGACTCACTGCGTAGAAGCTTTTCCCCTTCCTTGTATATGTCCTCAATGTGGACAAACCAATCATCTTTGCGATAATTTCGCATACCCCGAGAATCTTCATAGATGACCGTCTTCACCTGTGGTAAGTTCTCCCTAACCTCAACTAGTTTATCCACCTGCTCTTGATTCTCACAAAAGACGGCAACCACATCCGTATGATTGAGGATACTCTCAATCTCATGAGGCATACTAGTCTGGTAGATACCAACGGAGATAGCGCCCAAAGACTGGGCTGCTAATTCCACAAAAAGCATTTCCGGGATATTGTCCCCGATCAGGGCCAATTTATCATCTTTGCCAATACCGTAGCTCTTAAGCATTATCGCTACTTGGCGGACACGTGTATAATATTCCTGCCAAGTAAAACTCTTCCAGTAACCGAATTCCTTTCTCCGCAAAGCCACCTTATCCGGCGTCTGCTGGACACGCCATCGCAGCAACTGGGGAATCGTATAACTAAGAAGCTGATCATTATCTGCCATATTAATTATTCCTCTCCAATATATGCTTCGATTACTGCGGGGTTCTGGGCCACTTCCTCGGGAGTTCCCTCACCAATCATCTCACCAAAATCCAATACGTAAATCTGATCGGAAATATCCATCACCACACCCAAGTCATGTTCGATCAATACCACTGTAGTCCCCCGATCAATCAAGATATCGCTGGTAAAGCGTACCATATCTTCTTTTTCTTCCACATTCATGCCCGCCATGGGCTCATCGAGCAGTAGAATTTTGGGATTTAAAGTCAAGGCACGAGCTACTTCCACTCGCTTCTGCACTCCATAACTCAAATTCCCCACCACACTATGTCGATAGGCTTCAAGCTCCATGAAGTCGATGATATCTTCCACGAATGCGCGATTTTCAGCTTCCACTCGGGAAGCTTTGCCATAATAAATAATGGCCTGAAAAAAGTTATAATTCAAATGCCTATGTCGTGCCAACAATAGGTTGTCCAAAACAGATAAACCCGCAAAGAGTTCAATATTCTGAAATGCTCTGGCGATCCCTAGTTCTGACACGAAATGAGGGGGAGCTTTGGAGATATCTTGGTCTCCAAATTTAATACTGCCTGTAGTAGGATGGTAAAAACCGGACATGCAATTAAGCATACTGGTTTTGCCCGCACCGTTTGGACCAATAATCGAGGTAATCAAACCAGGTTTGATTTCCATGCTGACATTCGTCAACGCGTTTAGTCCCCCAAAGGTCAGGGTCACATCCGAAACTGTTAATGTAGTCATCTAAAATTCCTGCTTAGAACCAGACAAGCAAATTGAGAAATTACCGAATCAAATTTTTTTCAAACCCTATTATAAGGAGTAGGTTGTGTAAACAATTAAAATTACAAACCTGACATTCCTCTGCAAAAAATCTTTCTGTCAATTATATTCAACAGAATTGACCAAGAGTAATTATCACATATTAAAACTGCTGGTTATAAAAACTACGGCACAAATCAAGCAGAATAAAAATAAACAGTAAAATCGATATAAATCAGCTATTTGACACTAAAAGCTTAGAACAGCTTCTAACTATTAACGGGGCCTAGTTAGATTACAGAGCTAAGAGCTAAACATGCGTCACTATGTAATACAAACACTGTTATAAATATTAAAATTTTCTCTTGCTTTGAGGCTAAAAGAGGGAGGGGATGATACGGGAGGAGACTCTAGGTCCGTTAAAACAGAGCTGGAGGATGGGCACGCAAACTTTGCCCATCCCATAGAATTAAGTCATTGACAACAAAGCTAGCGGGGGCCGAAGAGGCCTGCTTCTTGGAATTGAGAAATATCTTCAGAGGCATACCCCAAAGATTCCAAGACTTCCAGTGTATGAGCTCCTACGGAGGGACCAACGTGTTGATAGTTAGCTTTCGTATGAGAAAACTTAATGGGGCAAGCCACCTGTAATTGATAAGATTGATCATTTTTAGGAACAGGAATAATCATTTCTCTGGCTTTAGTTTGAGGGTGTTCTACCATCTCTTCGAGAGATAAGACTGGTTCCACACAGATATCATGATTGCCAAAAATATCCAGCCAATCCTTCAACTCTTTTTGCCGTAGAATCTGTTGGATAGTCTGTTTGACTTCCTCTTGAATTGCTGGTTTTTGAATGGCAGCTTGTTTCCAAAGACCGGGCTGACCAATCAACTCACAGAACTTCTTTAGGAACTTACTTTCCAGGCTACCAACGGAAAGGAAACGCCCATCTTTAGTTTGATAAAAATCATAGAAGCTACCTCCATTCAACAACATATTTTCCCGTTCAGGAAGCTCTTTGCCGATCAGATATTGTGGAGCGGCAAAAGCATTCATGGCGATAGCCGTATCCGTCATACTAATATCTATAGATTGGCCTTCACCCGTCATTTGGCGGTGGATCACGGCAGCTAAGATTCCCATCACCGCGTGATAACTGCCACCAGCAATATCAGCTACCTGAGTACCCAAGGGTAAAGGACCTGAATCCTTTCGTCCCGTGTAACTCATTAATCCTGAAAGGGAAAGATAGTTAATATCATGCCCGGCTTTATCCCTGTAGGGGCCGGTTTGACCATAACCTGTGATCGAACAATAAATCAGTTTTGGATTGATTTGGCGCAGTGTTTCATAATCCAATCCCAAACGTTGCATGACACCGGGGCGAAACTGTTCCAAAAGAATGTCGTAGTTACCGATGAGCTCACCGATAATTTTACGGGCAGCTTTGTGTTTAAGATCTAAAGCAATGGATCGTTTAGAGCGATTTAACATGCCATGGGCAGCTGATTCCTCACCATCGAAGGGAGGCATGCTGCGCACCAGATCAGGGCGAGTGGGGGATTCCACCTTGAGGACATCAGCCCCCAAATCGGCCATCAACATACTCCCGAAGGGACCAGGTAACAAGGTCGTAAAATCGATAATTTTTAGGCTCTGAAGGGGGCCATTCGTAGGGGGATTGGTCATTCTATCACTTGGGAATAAAATTGAGGGAGTTCGTCAAAACTACCCCTTAAAACTTGCCGAGTTTGGCTTCCAACTCTCTAACGTCCGCAGCAGGCATTATTTTGAGCAGTTCAAAGGCTTTTTCCACAATTTGCTCTGCCGAGAGAGGACTCATATCCTGCCAAGAGATTTTTTTCTGCTCCACTCCCCATTTAATTGCGTAGTCAATCAGGACTCGTTGTGGTTCCAGCTCTTCTTGAGGAGACTGAGTCTGCACTTCCGGTTGTTTGGGCCGAACAGGTGGCTGAGGCGGAGTCAGCACTTCCGATTGTTTGGGCCGGACAGATGGCTGTGAAGGCTGTTGGGTAGGGGGGCGTAATGGACTTCTTGGGCGCACTTCCTCTCTCAAAGCTTCCTGACTGCTGCCTGTAGCAAAATCCGGAACAACTTCTTGAATACCTCTGAGTCTTTGAATGGCCTGCATCAAAAACTCTTTCTCTTTTTCCGGTAACATGGGGTCAAAAAGAATTTTACATCCTATTATTTCTTCGCTCATTGGTGACCCTTTTATTATCTTACTCAATAGATTTTTTTTACATAGAGGCATATTCAGTAGGATCGGACTCTGGGACAGAGCGTTCTCACCCACTTGCAGAGGATTAACATTCCCATCAGTCAGCGTCAATCTACCTTTAGAACATAAGAATTCTAAGATTTCAGTTCTTTCAACAACTGTGTAGCCTGCTTGGCTGCCAAGGCATAGATTGAAAGTTGAGGATTGGCTCCAACACTGGTCGGAAAAGCTGAACCATCAATCACGTAGACATTATTCATCGAGTGTAGTTTGCCTGAGCTATCCACCACGGAGTTGGACTCATCTTGGCCCATAGCACAGCCCCCCATCACATGGGCACTGACCAACAATACCTTGAGGACTTCCATCGGTAGTTGTTCGATTGCTACTTTCGCCTGCTTCCAACTGGTATAAGGCAGGCTGTCTTCGTGTACAGGTAATACCTGTTTCGCTCCTGCAGCAAATTGGATTTCAGCCATACTCAGCAAGGCGCGTCTCACCCCCTCCCAAAGGTAGGGGGTGAGAGGATAATCCAAGACCGGCGTTTTGTCTTTTTTCAATTTGACCTGTCCGCCCTGGCTCTCTTCATGAAAACCATCTCGCATTAGAGCAAGTGTGATTTGCAAATTAGGAAACTCTTTCATTATTTTAACGTGATCCAGACCAAATCCTTTGAGTGTCGTGGCGGCCAAAACAGGATGTACGGGGGGGACCTCTAACTTGTAACCTATGGGGCCTTCGGGAGGAGACTGTTGCAGAAAATGATCCGAATAAATCGTCTGAGGTGCGCCAAAATGTGCCGAAACTTCGAAAGGCATGACCGCACCGGAAACACAAACGGGATGCAAAAAAGTTCTGCGACCAATTTGTTGATAGGGATCCGGGAGATTACTACGCAGTAACAAAGCCGGACTACCAATCGCTCCGGCAGCCAAAATAAAGCTTTTGGCTCGTATCCTGATAGTTCTCTTTCCAGGGCGAGTCCCACGTTGATCCATGGCGGAACAAACCAATTCCTTAACCTGCCCCTTATCATGGACAAAATATTCAGCCCGCAGGGAATAAAAGAGCTGCCCACCTGACTCCAGTACTTTAGGAATAGTTGTGACTAACTGGGACTGTTTCGCATTAGTGGGACAACCCATCCCACAGTAGCCCAAATTAAAGCAGCCTTTGACATTGCGGCGAATTCTATGAGTGGGAATCCCTAATTTTTCACAGCCCCTCCTTAAGACATCATTATTTTCATTCGGAGGAATCAACCAATCACTGATACCCAAGCGCTTTTCCATCAAATCAAACCAAGGCTGCATCTCTACTGAAGAAAAACCAACCAATCCATGCCGCTCCTGCCAGACACGAAGTGTTTCCTCAGGAGTACGAAAACTCGTCGTCCAGTTGACCGTGGTTGAGCCACCAACAGCACGTCCCTGGTAAATTGTAATGCCTCGATCTGCTGTTTTACGGCTGCCGGATTCCTGATATAAAGAGGGATAAGCCTCTAATTCTTTCATGTGAAAATCAGAGGACGTTTTGAGCGGCCCCTCCTCAATCATGAGGACTTCTTTGCCCGCTTGACTGAGGATCTCCGCAGAGACACCTCCACCTGCTCCTGTTCCAATGACGACTACCTCTGTTTCTAAAAGCAGATCCTCTTGCAGCTGCGCCCCATCACGAACAATCCAGCCGGACTGGATTCCTTCGGTAAAAAAGTCTTGAATCATAATCAGGTTTAAAAATTGAGGTTAATTCCACACTAGCAACATCAAAGTAAGGAAGGTTAGGGACAGAGAAAGAAAGAAGTCCCCCTTTTTCACGGAGCCACTAAATAATGGGAGGACCATCGTAACCAATGGAATCCCAAGAGGCTGGATTGGCATACCAAGCAGCGGTGATCAACTCATGCAAGGCCTGATAGGCCGTTTGCAATAGTATGAATCGACTGTTACGCCATTGTTCTAAAAAATTTCTAATTTCTTCTCCTGTAGCCTCTAACCAAGGATTCCAAACACGAGCCAACAGTCGTCTTGTGGGAGCAAAGTAAAGTAGCATAAATAATTCCCGCAATTCATCCTGGATAGAGGGGGTTAATCCAAGAATAGCCTCATCCACCCCTTGAAGGACCCAGTGCAATGAATTCTCTTTTTCCTGTTCCGTATCCCCTAAAGCTTGCTCCAGCATGACCGGAATGATACCGGCTAGGACTTTTTTGTCTGCTTCCCTTAAAAAAAGAAATTCATATTCTGAATTCTGTGGGAGTTGTATTGTCGATTGAAAAGGCCCTACGAGCAAACGCAGTGTCACCAGGCCCGTACTTCCCCAGATTCCAGTCTTAATCAATTGTCTTCTAGTGATCGCCATCTCTCCCCTCCATTATCCTTTCATTCGTTTCAATAAAAATTCAGTACGCTTGCCGTAAGGAGGAGCTAGCAATGAAACTCCGTTGATCCGGCTCTGGAAAAAAACTCCTTTTTTCTTAGAAAAAGTCTCAAACCCATCTTGCCCATGATAATGGCCCATGCCACTGGCACCAACCCCACCAAAGGGCAAATGATCCTGGGAAATGTGCAAAAGCGTATCATTAATCGTCACGCCTCCAGAAATCGTCTCTTGTAATACCCGATTGATGCGCTTTTTCTTGTAATCAAAATAATAGAGAGCGAGAGGGCGGGGCCGACTATTAATCCATTGTTTTGCTTCCTCCCATTCCCGATAAGGAACCAGAGGTAAGAGTGGCCCAAAAATTTCTTCCTGCATGATCTTCATTTGGTCTGAGACCTGAGTCACCAGAGTGGGCGCGATGAGCCGCTGATCTTTCTTTTGTGTGGAGGGTTGTGGCAACAAAGGAAGAATTGAAGCGCCACCAGCTTGTGCGTCCTGCAGTAAATTCTGCAGACGACCATAATGCTGGTCATTAATGATAAAAGAATAATCAGCAGTCTGAGGAAATTCTGGATAAAGGCGCTTGGCGAT
This sequence comes from SAR324 cluster bacterium, assembly GCA_002401295.1. Taxonomy (GTDB): domain Bacteria; phylum SAR324; class SAR324; order XYD2-FULL-50-16; family XYD2-FULL-50-16. The sequence continues at coordinate 14,772 of NVSR01000023.1, forward strand.
CTTTTGAGCTGCTTGCTGGAAGGCCTCTACTTGAGCTTCAGGCAGCAGTACATAATCCGGTGCGATACAAGTCTGGCCCGCATTCACACATTTGCCAAAAAGGATACGTTCCGCCGCCACTTCAATCGGGAAGTCTGGAGCAATCCAGGCAGGAGATTTTCCCCCTAACTCGAGAGTAATGGGGGTCAAATGTTGAGCGGCAGCACGCATGATGTGATGCCCTACAGCGGTTGAACCAGTAAAAAGCAAATGATCCCAGGCTAGTGATGAAAATTGCTGAGCAACTTCAGCCTCTCCTGTAACAACTGTTACATGATCCTCGTCAAAGTATTGAGCGATTAACTTGGCAAAAAGCCGACTCGTCTGCGGAGTAAATTCAGACATCTTAATCATCACGCGATTACCCGCAGCCAAAGCGGCTACCAAGGGACCGATCGCCAGATAGAGCGGATAATTCCAGGGAACCATAATGCCCACAACACCTAAGGGTTGCCACATGATTTTGGTTTTTGCCGGTAGAAACCAGAAGGAAGCCCGTCTGCTGGATGCCTTCATCCATCTTTTAAGGTGCCTTAGTGTGTGACGCAGGTTTTCCAAACTGGGGAAAATTTCCAGCAACTGAGTTTCATGAGAAGAACGATGGCCAAAGTCCGCAGCAATCGCACGAACAAATTCCACCTCATGCTGTTTGATCATTTGCTGTGCCTGTTTCAAATGAAAAACCCTTTCCTGACAGGTAGGGAAGGGAGCAGATAAATAGGCTTTTTTTAGCTTATTAAACTTTTGTAATAATTGTTGTTCTTCAACTTTTTGAATCAACTGATTCATTTGCCTCCCCAAGAATAATTAACTCCAAACTTCAACTACAATAATCTCTATAAAGTCGACTCTCAAACTACACATTGCTAGCGGGAAAAAAGTGGCCTAATTCTAGTGCACCTTAACGTATAAGTCAATTTGTTTTAAAGATTGAAAATTTAGCCTTTTTAATTCTGTTTAGAGAGATGACATAGTAATATGAAACCTTCAGAGCAATTCAAGGGAGCGAAAGGAATAAGGAATAACCATGGACGACTACAAAAAGGATTCATGCCCACGATTTTAATTGTTGATGATGATATTGCAATACGTAAATTACTGGAAAGGCACCTTCGTAAAAAACAATATCAGGTTGCCTTTGCGGAGAATGGCCGAGAAGCCATCAAGCAAATCAACTACCAGCACATAGATTTGGTATTGATGGACCTGCAGATGCCCATCATGGATGGTATCAGCGCCACCTTGGCAATTCGTGAATCCTTTAAGCCCAATCTCCTGCCAATCATTATTCTTTCTGCTGCCGGGGACAAGGAAAAATGGATTCGTGCCTTACAGGCTGGTGCCAATGATTTTGTTTCCAAGCCCTACCACAGGAGTGAATTGCTGGCGCGTATCGAAACCAACCTGACATTAAGCGCCCTCACTCATGAATTAATCAAAAAGGAGCAGATTGCCGAACAGGAGTTACTCCTGGCAGGAGAAGTACAAAAAGCTATTTTGCCACAATCTCTGGACTTTGCCGGTTTCAATATTGAGAGCTTGTATCGCCCTTCCGCTCACCTGGGGGGAGACTTTTTTGATGCCTTTGAAGTAGATAATCAACTCATCACATTAATTGGTGATGTATCAGGGCATGGGACCTCTGCTGCCTTAATCATGTCAGCTGCCAAATCCCTTTTTCACTCATTAGGCCATTCCATCAAAAAAATGGACACTTTACTGACTGCCGTCAATCAACATCTTTGTGAAATGCTGGGTGATAGTGGCCTATTCATCACCTTAGTTCTGGCTGCATTTTCCCCTGATGACGGCAAAATTGAATTCTGTTCAGCCGGGCATAATACCGTTTTTTTGGTTCGTCGGAAGCAGCTCTACCCTCTGACATCTACAGGTACAGCCTTGGGATGGGACAAAAAAAGCACTTGGGAGGTGACACATCTGCAACTACAATCTGGTGATCTTCTTTATCTTTACACAGATGGGTTGGTTGAAGTGAAGGATCAGATGGAGCAGCAACTGGGATTGCAACCTTTACGAGAGATACTGGCCCTTGGTCTATCTCCTTTGGAACTACTACAAAAAACATTTCAAAGATCACAGGACTTCTGTGGGGGGAATTTTGACGATGATATTACGATTTTTGTTGTCCAAAAAATATAAATGAAAGAACTCAAGCTAAGGTTTAATGCAGAACTGAAGCATATTAGTTTAGTACTGGAAATCTGTCGTTTGGCCACTACGGATCAATCTTCTTTTTTACTGGCTATTACAGAAGCCTTGAACAATGCGGTGGAACATTCCGGCACGGCTGAAATCCAATTGGAACTACACTTTTCTCCCGGTGAAATCGAAGCCATCATCATTACAGAGGGAGTTGCTTTTGATTCCTCCCAAGTAGTGGGTTTTCCTGCTCCCGAGTTACAAGCTGAAGGGGGGTTTGGACTACCCATTATCCAGCATTTATCTGATGCTATGGAGTATTCTTATTTAAATGGAAAGAATATTCTTATATTGAAGAAGAAAATTTAAACTGTAGTGACTCAAGGGAAAGAAGATGATGGATAATTTCTCATTGCAATTCAAGAAGCAAGAGCAAAGAATTGAAATTATAGTTCAGGGAGAGCAGCTAATATTTTCAAGTCTCAGCAACTCAGTTAAGGGAATTTTCAGCTTAACCCATGCCGATAATATTCTTAGTATCCTTGAATAACTATTATTCAAAACAACAAAAACCACAATTTTTCAGGTAAAAACTGATGGAAAATAGAATTGTTGTCGAAGTGGATGAAGATCTGGAATGTTTATTTCCTGACTATTTGAATAATAAAGAAGTGGATGTACAAAAAATTCTAACAGCATTGAAGGCCGAAGATTTTGATTCCATTAAAAGAATTGCTCATACTATTAAGGGATCCGGTGCAGGGTATGGGTTTGATTACATCACAGAATGTGGAATTCAGATAGAAAACGCAGCAAGTCGGCAAGCAATAGCTTCCACACAGGAATGGACCCAAAAACTTCGCTCCTACCTGCAACAGGTAGAAGTTGTTTTTGTGGAAGTAGATTTTTGAGTCAAGCCAAACATCGTTATCCCAGAGGTAACGTCTCCATTACAAAAACAAGTAGGTCATAGTAAAGGGCAGTAATATGCATCGAGTGCCATTGATTCAATTGGTAAAAGACTTCCAGCCTCAGACACATATTCAGGAAAAGCGTGAACAAATTTTATCCTTTATCCAAGCCCATCCTGATTGCTGCGAACGTTCTTTATTACCAGGGCACCTGACAGGTTCTGCTTGGGTGGTCAATCATGACGGCAGCCATGTACTGGTCAACCACCATAAAAAATTAAACAAATGGATTCAGCTGGGAGGTCATGCCGATGGGGAGCCGAATCTGCTGGCAGTGGCTTGGCGAGAAGCCAGGGAAGAGTCGGGAATCCCGGATTTGCGCCCCTTTTCCCGAGAAGTATTCGACTTGGATATTTACTATATCCCCCCATCCAAGAGTGCTCCAGCCCATTACCACTATGATATCTGTTTTGCTTTTCAAACTGTTAGCACAGAGGAATATCAAATCAGTGATGAATCTTACGATTTAAACTGGTTTAAAATTGACCGTCTGCAAGAACAGGGTGTGGAAGAATCCATCCTGAGGATGCAGGCGAGTTGGCAGGAGTTTGCCTTTGTGCCAAATAACTAATGCCTGGGTAAAAAAGGCGGAGACGCTGCGCTTACTCCGACCTACTTGTAGGCTCATCCTTCTTAAGGGATGGCTATTTTTTTCCAAGTCTCTAACTGGTGACGATGGAAGAGGGCAGACGCGGTAAGGTAAAATTAAAAATAGTTTCACCACTTTTAGTAGTTTCCGCCCAGATTTTCCCTTGGTGAGATTCAATGATCTCCTTACAAATCGATAAACCCAGTCCTTGCCCTAAGGCATAATTTTGAGTCTTACTGCTTTGAACAAATTTATCAAAGATGACTTCCAATTCATCATCCGGTATGCCGACACCAAAGTTAATAATACTGACTTGCACAAAATGCCGGCTCCCTTCTCCAAGATTATATTCTTGAAACCTGACTCCGATAGTCTGGTGTTCCGTCGTAAAGTTGATAGCATTGGATAGTAAATTTCGTACTACCTGTCCAATCAATCTGTGGTCACAGTAAGCTCGGGTTGATACTTGAGAGGTTTCCAAATGAAGATGAATTCCTTTCTTGTGCAATGCCGGGTGAAATTCTTTAATTGCCTCCTCAATAATTTCTAGTAAATCTCGTTCCTCTAGCTCGAAGGAAATTTTTCCTGACTCCAGTTTTGAAAGATCCAGCAGCGTATTCAACATTTGCATCAAATCCGCACCGGATTTTTTGATGCGTGTAAAAAAGTCAATCATCTGAACTTCCGTCAAATTTCCCCGCTTAATCTTAGCTAATCCCAAATCAGCAAAACCTTGGATACCAACCAGGGGAGTCCTGAATTCATGGGACATATCAGCCAAGACTTCGGCCTTTGCTTTTTGAGCCAGGATTGCGGCTTTTTCTGCTTTTTTGCGTATGGAGAGTTCCTCTTGCAGCGCATGCTCCACTGTTTTCCTTTCTTCCAACTGGCGTTGCAGGTCCTGATTAAGCTGAGAGATGGAGTTGGAGAGTTGGAAAGCCCGTAGGGAAGTCGTCACTGCCGTATGCAGTTTTTGGGAGGTTAGTTCTGATTTGGACTTATAATTATTGATGGCATACTTACTGATCACTTCTTGTTCCGGTGCCTGCCCCGGTTGTCCCGTTCTTAAAATAATCTGGATCAGATGATTATCGAGTTTCTCTCGAATGAACCGTACAATCTCCAGACCCGCATTGTCTGTTTCCATAACAACATCTAAGAGAATCATGGCCGTATTGGGATGCTCAAAGAGCATTTGGCGCGCCTCTTCAGCCGAATAAGCACTGAAAAACTGAAGTGGTCGATGATCAAATTGAAAATCAGCAAGGACCAGTTTGGTGATGTGATGAATCTCCTCATCATCATCAGCAATGATGATCTTCCATCCCTCTTTTTCTTGAGATGTTTGAATGATGTCGGAAGGCTCCTCCACAAAGAAAATATCTTCTCCTGCCGTCGATATCGGTTCACTCGCAATCATCATTATCTGCCTACACTTTTTTATAAAATTTAAAAAGTTTTAACCGAATTGATTATTCGGCCCCTCTCTGTTCTGTGAGATGAGGATTTATCCCATTTGGTAAAGCAAGATTTTTACCATTTTTCTATCCAGCAGCTCAAACTCTTTAGCATGCATTCAATGTTAAGAATACCACAGGCAGTCCAGCGATGTAAACAAAGTGAAATATCTGTAATTGCATTCAAATTGAAATATTTTTAACTTCTTACCCAATCAAACGTCATAGAAGAACTCTCTCCTGTTAATTTTTTATCTTGAGAGAATAGAAAATAACAGTCATAAATCATTGCTTTGAGAGTAGTAAAAAAAATTACTGATTTTTCTCTCTAAAGAATAGAGCTATTTGTTTACATTTCCCCCAAAAAATAAGAGAAAGCATCTGATGACAAAATTCTAGCAAGAGCAGCTTTACGGGAAGGCAAGATTTCTTTAAGTAAAAAGTAAGGAAAACAAAATAACTACCCCCAAACCAAGGAATAATTATGCAATGCCATAAAAAACCGGTTATGCCTCAAGGCTTTTCCTGTAGCAGTAAAAACTGTGGACTCAAGGAACAGGGAGCGGATTTGTCCCTCTTTTATTCCAAGGTCCCTGCCAGTGCTGCAGCTGTTTTTACTCGTAATCAGTTCCCAGGAGCCCCTGTCATCCTGGGACGGGAGCTGATCCAACGGGGACAATTGCAGGCCATTGTAGTGAATAGTAAGATTTCTAATGTGGGCACAGGACAGCAAGGTATCGACAATGCGGCTAAAACCGGGCAGGCAGCTGCCAAAGAGATGAAGATTGCTCCAGAAGATGTCATTATGAGTTCAACCGGGGTGATTGGTGTGCAACTGCCCGTTGAATTGCTGGAAGCAGGAATTCAGGGAATGGGTCAGGAGTTACAAGAGGATCCACTTGTTGCGGCCGAAGGAATCATGACTACGGACACTTACCCCAAAGCCCTGTCCCTTTCCGTGGGTGAGGCAACCTTAACCATTGTAGGGAAAGGTTCGGGTATGATTGAGCCTAATATGGCGACTATGTTAGTCTATATTTTTACTGATGCTAAGATCGCAGCCCCTCTGTTAGATCAGATGTTACGCACAGCAGTAAATCAATCATTCAATATGCTCTCTGTAGATACGGATACCAGTACTTCCGATAGCTGCGTGATGATGGCAAATGGATTGGCAGGTGAGGTCGATACAGAGGAATTCCAGAAGGCTTTAGATTTCGCCTGTATTGAAATGACAAAAATGCTGGCTCGCGATGGAGAAGGTGCTGGCAAACTATTAGTAACCAAAGTAAAAGAGGCAAAAACAGACCAGGAAGCCAGATTCATTGCCAAAGCCTTAGTCAATTCACCTTTGATCAAAACCATGGCTTATGGAGCGGATCCAAATATTGGCCGTATCTTAATGGCTGTAGGCAAATGCTTTGATTGTACGGTTGTTCCGGAAAAGTTAGTCTGCCATATCAATGGAACCCTCGTTTATCAAAATAGTAACCGCACCAACTTTGATGAAACTGCTGTCCGTGAACTCTTATCCGGGGAAACCGTGGAAATCGAAGTGAGACTGCAGGTGGGTACAGGCCAAGGCACGGCTTATGGCTGTGATTTGACTGAGGGTTATATTAAGGAAAACGCATCCTATTATTCATCCTAAAAAGCTCTGAAGCAAGTAACCGTCCTTCTCATCGTTCTGCTGCTGTGTGGCAATGTATCTGGATGAGAAAGGGGGCATTCCACGTCCCTAAGATCGTCGTATCCTAATCCCACCTATCTGAGTTGGTGGGCTGGAATCAGCGTAACGACGAAGTAAAGTTCAATAAATTAACGTTATTAATAAGTTATGAAGCAATACGATATCATCATCATTGGATCTGGAATTAGTGGCATGAGTCTGGCCCATTACTGCCGCAAAAAAGGACAGCAGGTCCTAGTCTTGGAAAAGAATAAAAGACTTGGGGGAGCCTTCCACACACATCGATTCGGTCATGATGATTCAACGGATTTCTGGCTCGAACTGGGAGCACACACCTGTTACAATTCCTATACTCATCTGTTGGGAATCGTGGAAGACTGTGACCTGATGAGTAGCTTAATCCCCAGGCAAAAGGTTCCTTTCCGTATGTTGGTTGAGAACAAACTCCAATCCGTGACTTCCCAGCTAAGCTTTGCGGAACTATTTTTCTCTTTGCCTAAACTATTCGGAGCCAAGAAGTCAGGAAAAACAGTAGAGGCCTATTATTCAAATTTTCTGGGCAAGAAAAACTATGCCAATACTCTGCGGTATTTTTTCAATGCCGTGCCCTCTCAGGAGGCGGGTGAATTTCCTGCGGAGATGTTGTTCAAAAAACGAGAACGCCGCAAGGATATCGTCAAGAGCTATACCTTCAAACAGGGTCTGCAAAGTATCACTGAGGCCATCCGAATTCAAGATGGGATCGAGGTCTTGAGTGAACAAGACGTTGCTGAAATTCAATTAGAGAATCAACTCTATCAGGTCAAAACAAAGGAAGGAGATTGCTTTCAAGCTACCTATGTAGCTTTGGCGACTCCCACACAACAAGCGGCAAACTTAGTTCAATCCCTCAACCCAAAGTTGGCGGAGGTCCTGGCTTCCATCAAAGCTGAGAAAGTTGAGACATTGGGCGTCGCTGTTTCCAGAGACCTGTTACCCTTGGAGCCCGTTGCCGGTATCGTCCCCAAGCAAGATCAGTTCTACTCAGCTGTTTCCCGTGATACGGTTGCTCATGAGACTTATCGAGGATTTGCCTTTCATTTCCGTCAAGGTGCGTTGGATCAAAGTGGTAAACTACAGCGCATTAGCAAAGCACTGCAAATAGATCCCACCCTACTGGATCAGGTTGTTACCAAGGAAAATCTCGTCACTTCACCTCGACTGGGTCATGAACAAAAAGTGGAGGAAATTGAAGGCTTGATCGCCAATCAGCGATTGCTGGTCACGGGTAACTTTTTTAAAGGAATCTCTATCGAAGACTGTGTGATTCGCTCTTTTTTAGAAGCTGCTCGGATGGAAAGACTGTAATAGAATGTCGGAGACGCTGCGCTTACTCCGACCTACAGCCCTCCCCCTATTGATTAAAACATCTATTATTATAAGTACTTACTTAGTACATATTGCAGTGCGGGAGCTAACTCGGGGTGTTTGAAGGTGAAGCCGGAGTCTAGTAACTTGCGGGGAGCTACTCGGCAGCCGGATAATAATAACTCATCGGCCATTTCTCCTAAACCGAGGTGAGCTAGTTTTTCAGGGAGTGGTAAGAGAGTAGGGCGATGCAGAACTTTGCCCAGAGTTTGTGTGAATTCCAAGTTGGTGACAGGGTTAGGTGTGACTAAATTGACAGGTCCTTCCAGAGTTTCAGACTGGATGATATGCTTGATGGCTCGAATCCAGTCATGCAGAACAATCCAACTCATGTACTGGTGTCCGTCTCCAATTTTGCCTCCCAGGCCTAGTTGGAAGGGTAAGAGCATTTTTTGGAGTGCTCCTCCCATCGTACCTAGAACTAAACCGGTGCGTAGGTTCACCACGCGGATTCCTGTTTGAGTCGCTTCCTGACTGACTTCTTCCCACTTGATGCAAACTTTGGCTAAAAATCCACTGCCAGCCTGACTGCTCTCATCCAACCATTCTGAGCCGCGGTTTCCGTAGAAGCCTGTGGCTGAGGCAGATAGGATGACTTTGGGTCTATGTTCCAATCGATTCAATTCCCGGACAAGCAACAAGGTCCCATCCACTCGACTATTGAAAATTCGCTCTTTCCTTCGTGAGGTCCAACGCCCGGAGGCCAGGTTCTCCCCAGCTAAGTGAATCACGGCATCAACTGCCCCCAATTCACTCAGATCAATTTGATCCGCATCAGGGTTCCAGAAAAGCCCCTCTCGCTCATTCTGAGTACGAAGCAGGCAATGTATTTCATATTCCTCCCTGGGTAAGCTCTCTCTCAAAGCACTGCCAATGAATCCGGAGGAGCCGGTTAAGAGTATTTTCATAGTCGCTTCAGAATAGGGTTCATGGAGACTTATGTTACCCATGGTACCGGACTTAATCTGGGTTGGTCACCTATTCATGCTCATTTTCATCCATATATAACATGGGGTCTTGAGGGATATTATTCAATCGTACCTCGTAATAGAGTTGCGGTCCTGTGGTCTGACCGGTACTACCCACCTGAGCAATCGTATCTCCTCGTGTCACCAAATCCCCTTCTCTCACATCAGTTTGTGCTAAGTGACCGTATCGAGTGACGATACCATTCCCATGGTCCAGGATGAGTAAGGTTCCGTAGATCCCTTCTTCACCGGAAAAGAGAACGATTCCATCAGCAGGAGCAATCACGGGGCTGAACTCCCTGGCCGCAATGGCAAGGCCATGATGTGGCCTCCTCTGTCCAGAAAAGGGATCCGACCGGATACCAAATTTCTGCATTAAAAAGCCCTTCACGGGACGACCATTGGGAATACGGTAGAGTGGATTTCTCTTTTGGTTAAAAAAGGCCAGCAGGTTCCCCGTGTTAATGTTCCGCTCCGGCAAATCCACATTGAGTCCGTGCGTATCAATTACATCCAGAATACCCTCACGAGAGGCTTGATTCTGTTGTACCCGTAAGGATTCTTCATCAAACTGGTTCGGAATTTTCCGCTCCTGCACCCCCGCATAGGCGCGCAGACGAAAACTTAGGTTTTCTAAACGATCCAGATCCAGTTGCACCTTCTCAAAATTAACCAAGACTGTTTCTAATTGCTGTTTTTTCTCGGTATATTCTTGACGAGTGCTTTCAAAATTCCGCAAATTTCTACGAATACTGACGTAATCGTAGATCATCCACATCCATCCCAGACTCAAAAAGAAGAGAAGAATTGCTAGAAAAAGGAAACGTCCAATGGGGATCCGGAGTTTTTTCACTGCGGATGTTTTCTGCGGTATGACCACTAGGGTAACAAATTTTCTGAACAAGGAACTGATCTCACTGAATGATGTTTAGGGAGTTGGAAAGAATTTCGCTAACTCTCTTAAAAGGCTAAGTAATGGTTTTAGTGCTGATTTTAAAACCCAGAATCACGAGCCCGGCCACACCTTCAACCATAGCGACCGTTTTAATATCTAAATTGGGGAAAAATGAAACCAAGATAGTTTCCACTTTTGACAGATTGCCCAGAGTAAAGGCGGAGTCCGCAACCATAATGATTGCGATAATAGTAATAACTAAGTGCATGGTTGTCTTTTTCCTTGGTCCCTGTTTTCCACTATTCTGTTCATCGACTTCGCCAACTTTATATAAATTATTCATATCTTTTTCCTAATGTCTCAATAGACTAATTAAATCTTATTCGTTTTATTTATCAGTTTCAGTCATTGTCTCATCGTTTTATTAAATTTTTTAAATAAGCTACTTCTCTTTTTTTTAGAAATTTTTTAATTTTAATTTTAGCTTTTAATACTAAAAAGATTTTAGAAAGAGTTATTTTCTTCTTATAACAAAAATTATTAAA